>JAURHS010000136.1 GCA_030833205.1 Prosthecobacter sp. | reverse complement strand
TGCGCAGGTGGGCAAGCAGGGTCTGCTTGAGGGAGAAGCCGCCGTGGTCGGAGGCAAGGGCCAGGGTATGGGGGAGGTCAGGCATCGGCTTTGGCGCTGAAGTCAAGCAGGGCAGGTAGGCAGAGATCCAGGTCGTGCATCATGTCGCGGTAGTCCTTGAGATCGCCGCCAAAGGGATCGGCAATGTCTTCTCCACGCAGGCTCTCACTGGGGCTGAGGTGGCTCACCAGGAAGGTTTTGCCCTCGGCCTCGGGGCAAAGGTCGAGCACATCAGCGAGGTGGTTGCGGCTCATGGCAAACACCCAATCGGCGCGTTGAACCTCCGCCTCGTCCAGGGGCCGGCTGCGGTGCCCGCTGAGGTCGAGGCCGCGCTCCTTGGCCAGGCCCTGGCTGTGGCGGCTGGCCGGTTGACCGGGCATCGCGAAGGTTCCAGCGCTGGCGACCTCAATCTCGGCCTTGGCCGCAAGGGCACGGAAGATCACCTCGGCCAGCGGGCTGCGGCAGGTGTTTCCGGTGCAGACAAAAAGGACGCGCTTCAAGGCGGGGATAGTGCCCTTGGGCCGGGGCTTTGTCAAAGTGGCAGTCAGGCCCCGGGCTTGAGGCTGCTGAGATTGAGTTCGTGTTGCAGGTGGGCCTTGCCCTCCTCGTCGGTGATCTGAAAGCGAAGCCGTGGGTCGGCTTGCTCCCAGTCGATTTCAAGGCTGCCCACGCTGGGCCGGTGAAAGGTTTCCGGCAGCAGGCGGTTGGCGTTGGGGGTTGGGGTGCCGCGGGGATGGATTTGGGTCATGGAGCTGGCGGTGAGATCCAGCAGCGGATAGGGCACGGCCTCTCTCAGGGCAGACCACTCACACCAGTGGCGGTCACCACTCAGGAACAGCACGCCTGCGGCCTTGCTGCTGGCAATCAGGTCGATCATGCGGCGCTGCTCATGGGGAAAGTTGGCCCAGTTCTCCGCGCCGCAAAACGCGGAGGCAAACTGGATGCTGCTGACGATCAAACGCAGTTCTGCCGGCTGCTTGAGTTGTTGGGCCAGCCATTGCCACTGGGCCTCCCCAAGGATGGTGGTTTGGGGGTCGGTCTGCACCATGGCGTTGCCCCCCAGCGCGGCGTCTTTCTTGCTGGCAAGCTTCAGGGGGCTGCGGAAATAGCGCGTGTCCAACACGATGACCTGGGTGCGGCGTCCAGCGGGACCAAAGCGTCGGGACTGATAAATCCCTTCCTGATGACGCAGCGGTGAGTTGGGCGGAAGGCCCAGCCAGCGGCAGAACTCTTGTTGGGCTTGAGCGCGCTGGGGGTACTCAGCCCCCGCGCCGTCTTGACCGTAGTCGTGATCGTCCCAGGTGGCCAGCACGGGGGCCTTGCTGCGCACGGTTTGCCAAAAACTGCTCTGCCGCAGGGCGTCGTATTTGGCGCGCATGGTGGGCATGTCGCGGGTGTCGGCGTAGATGTTGTCGCCCATCAGCAACAACAGATCCATGGGCATGGCGGCAGTGCGCTCGAGCATGGGGTGCTCGAACTCCCGGATGCAGGATCCAAAAACGATGGTCTTCAGTGGGGCCTGCGGCGGGGCGATCTGGTAGGCCGGGCTGCCTTCTCCGGGGAAGAGCACGGCAAACTGCGGATCCTCGCTGCCATCGCGGAAGACGCGGGTCACCACGGCGAGTTTGGCCTCGGCCTTGGAGCGCACCTGCCAGGTTTGCACGCCCTTGGGCAGGGGCAGGCTGCAGGTGGCTGTGATGACCACCACATCGTCGGGATGCTGCAGAGGCTCCTGGTTGTGGCCGGTGAAGGCAAAGCTCAGCTCGGGAAGGGGCGCAACCGCAGGGGTGAATTGCAGCTCCAGCCAGCTCTCGATCAGGGTCTTGGCCTTGGCCTTGAGGTTATTGGCCACTGCGGCGGGCATCTCGGGGACGACCGCGTAAAGCATTGAGGGTTCGGTGTTGGGGTCTGCGGCAAAGCATCGTGGGTCCACCTCAATGGCCAGTTGGCAGCGCGCGGCCTCGTCGAAATAGGCACGCACTGGGATGTCCGGCACGGCATGGGCCCAGATCATGTGGGGCAGGGTGGCCAGAAGGGCGATCAGGGCGGTGAGCAGGCGCATGGAAAAAGCAGGGGGGCTTTGCAACTAACGCCGCTCAAGGGGCGTTCTTTGGTGTCGCGGCTTCCTTGGCTGCATTTTAACCCCAACACAAAAAACCATGAAGAAAGTACTCACCCTCATCGCCCTTAGCGCTCTGGCCATCGGTTCCGCCCAGGCTGGTTGCGGCAAGTCCGAAACCACCGAAGGCAAGCTGAAGTCCTTCGACGCCTCCACCAAGAAGCTGGTGGTCGGCAGCAAGACCCTGACCCTGACCCCCTCCTCCAAGGGCGCCGACGGCGCTGACAAGCTGGTGGGCAAGAAGGTGAAGGTTGTCAGCGAGCACGGCAAGGTCACCAGCATCGCTGGCGCCTAATCCCTGCTGGCGCGACTGAGTTGACGATTTGCTCAATGGCTTCACGGCCTGCAGCCTCAACCTCTGCGTCTTCCCCAAACCCGCTCCGCGCAATCGGAGCGGGTTTTTTCATGCCCAGGCTTTCTGGCTTGCCTGTGGCAGTGGTCAGGGTTAAAGCGGCGGGCTGACGATGCCCGAGCGTTTTCTTTCCACCGCTTCCTTGCACCTTGCTGTGTTGGTAACGGCCCTGGTTTCGCTGCTGTTTGCCATGCCGGCATCAGCGGCCTTCGATGTGGTGGTGCTCGACGCCGGTCACGGTGATCACGATCGCGGGGCGGCCATCGGCAGGGTCTTCGAGAAGCATCTGGCCCTGGACACGGCCAGGCGAGTGGAGCAGTTGCTGCGCAAGGCTGGTCTGCAGGTCGTCATGACGCGCAGCGGCGATCAGTTCGTGCCGCTCTCGGGGCGCAGTGCCTTGGGCAATCGCTACCGCAATGCGATTTTTGTGAGCCTGCATTACAACTACAATCGCAGCGGCAGCGGCAGTGGCGTGGAGAGTTATTATTACCACGAGGATAGTGCTCCCCTGGCCGGTTACATTCAGGCTTATCTGGTGCAGAATTCAGGCATGCGCCATCGTGGGGTCAAGCACGCCAGCTTTCATGTGATTCGCGAGACGACTCGCAACCCCGCCGTGCTCATTGAGTGCGGTTTTGTGAGCAACCGCAATGAGCGCACACTGCTGATGGGCGGCGATCTGCGCAACCGCATTGCCGAGGGCATTGCCCAGGGCATCGTGGCCTTTCGCCGCGCCAACTGAGCCGTCTCGGCATGAGGCCGCAGGCGAGCTTTGCAAAGGGCGCGCCTAGCTGCGGCGCTTGAGCAGGGATTTGCCGGTCATGGCGGCGGGCTTGGCGACCCCGAGCATGTCCAGCAGGGTGGGCGCCACATCGGCGAGAATGCCGGGTTGCACCTCAACTTCTGCTGAGTCTGCCGCCACATAGATGCCATGCACCAGATTGGTGGTGTGCGCCGTGTGCGGGCTGCCGTCGGCCAGACGCATCTGCTCGCAGTTGCCGTGATCAGCGGTGATGAAGAGTTTGCCGCCGAGTTCGAGGGTGCGTTCGACAATCAGTCGCACGCCAAGGTCAATGGTCTCACAGGCATGCACTCCAGCCTCGACGACTCCGGTGTGGCCCACCATGTCAGGATTGGCGAAGTTGAGGATCACGACATCGTGATGCTCGAGGCGGCGCAGCACCTCAAAGGTGAGGTCCGGGGCGCTCATCTGTGGCTTTTTGTCGTAGGTGGGCACTTCCTTGGGGCTGATCGCCAGATAGCGCTCCTCCCCCGGGTTTGGCTCCTCGATGCCGCTATTGAAAAAGAAGGTCACATGCGGGTACTTCTCGGTTTCCGCGGCGCGCAACTGGGTCAACCCGGCGCGTGCAATGACCTGGCCGAGGTTGTCCTGAAGGCTTTCGGTGTCAAAGACCACCCGCGCGCCGAAGTTGGCATAGGTGGCGTCGTACTCGGTCAGGCTGTAGTAGGAGAGCTTGGGGCTGACCTCGCGATCGAAGCCATTGAAGTCTGCCTTGAGCATGGCCTCGCTGAGTTGGCGGGCGCGGTCGGCGCGGAAATTAAACCACAGCACCACATCGCCGTCGCGCAGACGCTGGCTGTTGGCATCGCTGAAAATCATTGGCGGCAGGAACTCATCACCGCGGGGTTCATTGGGGTAGGTCGCCGCGATGGCCTGTGAGGGGGAATCGCTGCGCAACTCTCCGCGCCCCAGCACGATGGCGTCCCAGGCCAGTTTGTTGCGCTCCCAGCGTTTGTCGCGGTCCATGGCGAAGTAGCGTCCAATCACGGTGGCAATGCGGGCAGGGTTGCCCTGCAGTTGATCCTGCACCCATTGCAGTGAGGCGGCGCCTCCAGTGGGGGAAGTGTCGCGACCATCGGTGATGGCGTGCACCATGATGTCCTTGACGCCAGCGGCGGATGCGGCCTGACAGAGGGCCACAAGGTGCGCCTGATGGGAATGCACGCCGCCGTCGCTGACCAGCCCGATGAGATGCAGCCTAGAGCTGCTGGCCTTGGCAAAGGCCTCGCTCAGGGCAGGCTTGCCCGCCAGTTCACCGTCGCGAATGGCCTTGTTGATGCGCGTCAGGTCCTGATAGACGATGCGGCCGGCACCCAGATTGAGATGGCCCACTTCGCTGTTGCCCATCTGCCCCTCTGGCAGCCCGACATCCTCACCGCTGCCGCTGAGCGTGGACCAGGGGTGCTTGGCATAGAGCTGATCATGGAACGGGGTGCGGGCCAGCAGCGTGGCATCGCCATTGGCTTGAGCCTGGGCCTTGCCGCCGGGATTGATGCCCCAGCCATCGCGAATGATCAAAACAACGGGTTTCTTTGCCATGGGAACTCCTCTTGCTTCAGATCAAGCACCGCGTCAAGCTTGACGCGGTCAAGCCTGCTGCCAGCATGGAGGGGTGATTTGGATCGCCTTGGCACTTTTTCATGGCCTGCTGCTGGCGCTGCTGGCCTCGGTGTCCACGGCGGAGTCTGCAATGCGGGCGGTGCGGGATTGGGACGGCGATTTGCAGGAAGGGCTGCGTGCTGAGGGCCTGCCGCAGTTGCGCCACTTGGCTGCCAACCCCTTTGGCATGCTGCACCGAATGCTCCTGCTCTCCGCGCTGTTGAATTTGTTGTTGGCCTTGGTCACTCTGATCGAGGCCTACGGGCCGTTGAAGCGGGCGGGTTTTCCGCCCCTGTCCAGCGCTGCGATCGGCATCGCTGCAGGGCTGTTTCTTGCGGTGGTTCTGCCAAAGTTTCTGGCCCGTCGCGCATCGATGACCTTGTTGGCGCGCAGCCTGGGCTGGTTGCGTCTCATGGGTCCCTTGCTGGACCCGTTGCTGGCGTGGACCGATCGCCTCAGTGATTCCCTGTTGCGGCGGATGCTACCGCAGCGTTTGAAGAGTCGGCTGCCCATGACCCGCGATGAATTCGAGACGCTGGTGGACATGCGCCAGCAGGGTGGTGCCTCTGATGCGGTGGTTCTGGGCGTGATCGCCGAGGCGCTGGAGTTGGAGCGGTTGATGGCCCGCGACTGCATGGTGCCGCGGGTGGATCTCGCCCTGGTTGGGGTCGAGGACAGTGATCAGCGTGCGCAACGAATCTTGGAGCAGTCGGCGGGCAGATTTGCCGTGGTCTATGATCAGACTCCGGATGCGGTGCTCGGTGTGGTGGATGTGCCCGCATGGCGGCTTGCGGGGCAACCGCGCTGGCAGGAGTTGCTGCAAACCGTGGCTTTTGTGCCCGAAACCATGCCTGTGGCTGAAGTGATGGAGCAGCATCTTCTCAGATCGCCCATGCCCGTGGTGCTGGTGGACGAGTACGGCGGCTTTGAGGGCCTGCTGAGTCTGCATGAGTTGGCAGATTGGTTGCTCAGTGGGACTGCGCCATGGGGCCGAGAGGGCGGTGAGGTGCGTGAACTGGCGCCAGGGCGCTACCTTGTTGATGGAGGCGCACGCGTCGAGGAAGTGGCGCAATGGCTGCAGGTTTCACTGCCAAGCCGGGGGGTTGACAGCATTGGGGGCTGGGTCTTCACGGAGTTGGGCCATGTGCCCAAGGCTGGCGAGCGGTTGCACCTTCATGGCGTTGATTTCAAGGTCCGACGAGTGGTCAAGGCGCGCATCCTGGAGTTGGAGTTGCGAAAAAAAGCAGTGATCATGCAGCCTACGGCTGGTGAGGCGTTGAGTCCCTAGGTGGCAGTCCCGTGAAGCTGAAAAATTTGACAGGGTCGGGCAACCTGTGCCCATAGTGTTGCTGCGTTCCGTCTTTTTTTTTGCACCGATTCCAACATGTCCAAGACCCTCATCATTGCCGAAAAGCCCAGTGTCGCCGCCGATCTTGCCAAGGCACTGGGCAAGGCCCCGGGGATGAAGGCCTTTCACAAGGAAAAGGATCATTTCGAGAACGACAACTATCTTATTTCCAGTGCAGTGGGGCACCTGGTTGAAATCGCGATGCCCATGAACGGGGGCAAGAAAATCGGCTGGGGAATCAAGCAGTTGCCCATCCTGCCCGAGGAGTTTGAGCTCAAGCCCATTGAGTCCAGCCAGGATCGGTTCAAGGCACTCAAAACCCTGATGAAGCGCAAGGATGTTGGTTCCCTGATCAATGCCTGCGACGCCGGCCGCGAGGGGGAGTTGATCTTTCGCTACATTGTTGAGGCGCTGGGTGTGGACAAGCCAGTGCAGCGGCTGTGGATGCAATCCATGACCCAGGGCGCGATCCTTGATGCGTTCCGCAAGCTGCGCGGCGACAGTGAGATGAGACCTCTGGCCGATGCCGCCAAATGTCGCAGTGAATCCGATTGGTTGGTTGGAATCAATGCCACGCGCGCCTTTACCGCCTATCAGTCCAGGCACGGTGGCTTTCGGCTGACGCCGGCCGGGCGGGTGCAGACCCCCACTCTGAGTATTCTTGCCAAGCGCGAGCGGGAGATTTCGGGCTTTGTGGCGCGCGATTATTTCGAGGTCCACGCGCTGTTTGGCGTGAAGGCTGGTGACTACGAGGGCCGTTGGCTCGATGAGGACTTTGTCAAGGACCCGAGCGATGAGCACAAGCGCCCTGAGCGCATCTGGGACCGCGCCAAGGCTGAGGCCATTGTGGCCGCAGCGATTGGCAAGCAAGGCAGTGTGGAGCAGACCGTCAAGCCGGTGCGTCAGGCGCCGCCCACTCTGCTGGATCTGACCACCTTGCAGCGCGAGGCCAGCAACCGCTTCGGATTCTCCGCCAGGCGCACGCTGCAGATCGCGCAGGCCCTTTACGAAAAGTACAAACTGCTGACCTATCCTCGTACCGATTCCCGCTATCTGCCGGATGATTATGTGCCCACGATTCGGGAGGTTCTCGGTGAGTTCTCCCGTGCCGGGGATGCCCTTGCCCCAGGTTTGGCAACCTTTGCCAGGCAGGCCCTCAATGAGTATGGGGTCAAGCCCAGCAAGCGCATCTTCGACTCTACCAAGGTCAGCGATCACTTTGCCATTGTGCCCACCGGTCTGATCCCTCCGCGCGGCCTACCCGAGCCAGAGCAAAAGATTTTTGATCTGGTCTCGCGGCGCTTGGTGGCTGTGTTCTTTCCGGCCGCTGAATTTGAAGAAACCACCCGCATCACGCGGGTGGAGGCTGCCGCATTCCGCAGCTACGGCAAGGTGTTGATCCATCCTGGTTGGCAGGCTGTGTACGGCAAAAAAGGCGCGGAGGAACAGGCCTCATCCAGTGAATCAGGGGAGGAGCCTGCGGGTCTCCTGGTTGCGGTGAGCGAGGGCGAAAGGGCCCAGACCCGTGATGCCAAGGTCGAGGATTGCGTCACCAAGCCGCCTGCCCGCTTCAACGAAGCCACGCTGCTGCGCACCATGGAGACGGCGGGCAAGTTGGTTGAGGACGAGGATCTCGCCGAGGCCATGAGCGAGCGCGGATTGGGCACTCCGGCCACCAGGGCGGCAATCATCGAAGGCTTGATCTCTGATGGCTATATCGAGCGCGAGGGGCGTGAGTTGCTGGTGACCTCCAAGGGCCTGGATCTCATTGACATGATTCGCCGCTTTGGCATCGAGGTGCTCACCTCGCCTGAGTTGACGGGGCAGTGGGAGTATCGTCTGCGGCAGATCGAGCAGCGGAAACTCAGCCGTGAGAGTTTCATGGGCGACATTCGTGCCTTTGCCCGTGAAGTGGTGCAGAAGGTGTCTGAGCGCATCGACGACGGTGGCACCGATGGCACTGATGAGCAGCCTGAGTTGGCTCTAACCTGCGGAGTCTGCGGTGAGAAGGGCTTTCGCCAGACCGAGGACTTTGTGGCCTGCGGCAATGCCAAGTGCAAGGTACGGGTGTTTCGCAACATCGGCGGGCGGCGCATGTCCGACGCCGAGATCAGTCAGTTGGTGACCACACGTTTTGTGGGTCCCTTCGATGACTTTGTCGGCCGCACAGGCAAGGGTTTCAAGGCTGCCCTCGAGATCAACGACAAGGGCAAGATGGGCTTTGTGTTTGAAAAGTCCGAGCCGCCGGAAGTGCTTGGCGAGCTTTGCCCCTGTCCGGTCTGTGCGAAGAAAAAGCGCAAGTCCCCGATCTGCATCACTGAACAAAATTACATCTGCAGCGAGGCGCTTCGCGACTCCAAGGCCTGCAACGGAAAGCTGCCGCGCACGCTTTGCAGCAAGTCACTGGGAGAGGATGCGGCCAGAGCCTTTTTTACTGAGGGGCGCACGCCGCTCATTGAGGGCCTGATCTCCAAGCGCGGCAAGCCCTTCAAGGCGGTGCTGATCTGCAAGGCTGGAGACAAGCGTCTGCTGAATTGGGAGTTTCCACCCCGCGAAAAGGCGGCTCGCCCTGCCGCCAAGGCTCGCCGTCCCAAAGGCAAGTTCGGCAAGGCCAAGAATTCTGCGCAGGAATAGCAGCCAGCAAACACGCCGCCCCACGGAAGGGGTGGCGCCGGGCTTTTGGCAGGCTGTGGCCCAGGGACAGGCGGGGTGGTTGGCCTATTGTCCGTAGTGCGCAGCCAATCCCTGCTTCCAGGGGGCTTTGAGGTCGCTGAGAGCCGCGTCAATCAAGGTGCTACCGCGCTGCGTGATGTTGAGGTATTTCTCGGCAGTGGTTTCGCCGATGACCACGGCGCCGGCGGCCCTTGCTGCATTCAAGTGCTCGGGTGCCACCTCAAGCAGCAGACGACCCGGGGTTTCACCAAAGAGAATTTCTGACACGCTGCAGTCGGCCTCGGCAGGCACATGTTCGAGTTCCACCCGCAGCCCCGCCTTGCCACTGAAGCCCATCTCTGCCAGAGCCACAGCGAGGCCACCTTCAGAGAGGTCGTGGCAGCTGAGCACCGCGCCCTGCGCGCGCAGCGCGTGGTAGGCCTCGTAGCGCTTCCAACAATCGGCCTCCTGCCAACTTGGGGGACCGTCCAGGCCTGCGCCACTGAC
The DNA here is from genome assembly GCA_030833205.1 of Prosthecobacter sp. Taxonomy (GTDB): domain Bacteria; phylum Verrucomicrobiota; class Verrucomicrobiia; order Verrucomicrobiales; family Verrucomicrobiaceae; genus Prosthecobacter. Next base: position 244 of record JAURHS010000136.1, on the reverse strand, counting down.
ATGGCGGGCGAAAACGCTGCCGCGCAGTCCTGCGGTGGTCGGGCCCATCAGGCAGAGCTTGCTGCCGGTGCGCCGAATCGAGGAGCCGGTGATGTGGGCCTTGTCTTCAACGATGCCAATGCCGCTCACCAAGAGAGTGACGGGAATGGAAACCGGCCCTTCGTCCGTGATGAAGTAATTGTAGAAGCTGTCCTTGCCGGAGACGAAGGGTGCTTGGTAGCAGGTTGCCGCCTCGGCCATGCCC
>JAURHS010000017.1 GCA_030833205.1 Prosthecobacter sp. | reverse complement strand
CCTTGCCCAACCGGCAGCCCCGTAGAGCAGCGCTCCCAACAACAACGACGCAACACCCATCCGATCCAACCAGGGGCCGCGTTGCCTGATCTCCGCGGCCTGTGCTCCGAGCACAAACAAGGGCAGCATTGCCACAAAACCTCCAATGGTGGGCAGCAACAGGAAAGACAAGGCCATACAAAGCATGCCGCCCCAAAGCGGCAGGGCACGCAGCGTGAGAGAAACCATCGGGAAGAGCAAAGCCACGCGCATCTCAACCACCAGCGTCCAGATTGGCGGATTGATGAAACCGCCATCGAGCCCTGGCAATGCCAATGAAGCCTGAAGCAGCCACTGCCGCCAGTCCGAGTGATCTGCGGCCGCGACCGTGCCACCCGCAGCCTCGGGAAAACTCAGACCAGAATGGAGAACGGGAAGGGTGAAAAAAAGCCCAGCCGCCAGAAGCAGTGAGAGCCAAAACAAAGGGTAAAGTCTCCACGCACGCCGCCACCAGAAATGAGCGCATTCCAACAAGCTGGCTGGCCGACGGCACAGGCCAATCTGAAGCACGAAGCCCGAAAGCACAAAAAAGAAGGCCACCGCGGACTTGGGATGCAGCCAAGGCAACTGCATCAGGTGCTGCAGGGGCGGCCAGGGTTCCAGCTTTTCCGCATGATGAAGCAGCACCACCAAGGCCGCCAGACCCCTGAGGGAGTCCAAGCAGATGAGGCGGGAGGGTTGCGTAGGGGAAGGCATACTGCCTGGAACCACAGGCTGCCCCAGATGCCTGGCTGAGGCAAGTCCGCTGCCGCCAAACTGCATTTGCCCTGACCGCCAATCTCAGGCACACTCGGCCAGCCAAGCCTCAACCCACTGACCTGTCTTGAACTCCCTGCAACGGCGCCTGCTGCAAAGTCACAAACTCAATGGCTTGCGCACCGCGCTTCACCGCTGGTTGAACCCCTGCAACGACCCGCGTCTGGTCTTCATCTTTGGCTGTCAGCGCAGTGGAACCACGCTGCTGCGCAATCTCATCGGGCTTGACCCCCGGGTTCAGGATTATGGCGAGGGCGACCCACCGTACTTCTGGCAGACGGACCCTGAGGACCCACGCTACATCCGCCTCATTGACCTGCAGGACATCGAGGCGCTGCGCCGCAGGGAGCGCAGCTCCATTGTCCTGCTCAAGCCTCTGCATGACAGCCAGCGCGCGCGCGAACTTCTCAACTGCTGGCCATCCTCGCGCGCGGTCTTCATTCACCGGGACTTTCGTGAGGTTATCCTGTCTCACCTCAGTTACTACCGCGACCGGTACGATCTCACAGCGTATGTCGATGACCTTTTGCAGCTTCGCGCCCCAAGCTGGAAGGCCGAGAACCTTGGCGACGAGATGCGCGTATTCCTGGAGTCTCACCGGCACCTCGCCCGCAACGCCTGCTCCGGCCTGGCCCTGTTTTGGCTGGCAAGAAACTCCCTGCGGAGCAGCCAGTCGCATGAGCGACTCATCGGCCTGAATTACAGGGACCTCGTCGCGCGACCCGCACGCTGCCTTGAGGTCCTCGGATCCCATCTCAACATGGAGTTTCATCCGAGGCTGGCAAGCCTTCCCCAGGAACGCCCCCGCCCTGCCCCACTGCCGGAGCCAATCGCCCCCCCATTGCTCGAGGCCTGCGAGGCCATGGCAGATCAGTTGCAGAAACAAAGCGCACTTCCATGAACCGCTTTTTGCTCAACCGCTGCGCCCATTGGCTGCGTCGTCTCAAGGATGAGCTGCTACACTGCCAGCCAGTGCGGGAGCTCGTTGCCCGACTCATTGCCCACCCCCTGCAGGGCCCTGAGCGCATGACGAGGGCTTACGAATTGACCACTCACTGCGGCCTGCAACGCGCCATCAGCATGCGGCTGCAGCAGACAGGTGCATTTGAGGACTCGGACTTGTGGCTGCAGCATGCGGCGACCTCACCACGCTATCAGGCTGCCTATCGTCATCGGCCGCAACTTGGCCGCAGTATCGTGCTGAAAGCACCATCGTCTGGCGGCGAGCGCGGAGTCCTGTTGATGACCTTCGAATACAACTGGGCCAAGCTCATGCTCGCCACCGACGCCGAGCAGCGCCGATGGCTTGACGACCACTACCACCTCGTTCTCTCCACGAGCTGGTCACCCACCGATTACTCCATGTTGGCCATGATGCTGGCCAACACCCGCAACCGGCTTTGGGTGCAAGCCTGCAATCTTGGGGAACGGCAGGCCATCGAGGCATTTCACCCCCGTCTCAGCGCCCTGCTGACCATGCCCTGCGATTGGCTGGATCCCGACGGCTTCGATCCGCAACCTGCTGGGCAGCGCGACATTGACCTGCTCATGGTGGCCAACTGGGGCGACTTCAAACGCCACTGGGAGTTGTTTGATCTCCTCAACGATCTGCCAAAGGACTGGAGGGTGGTGTTGGTTGGCCAGAGCGCCCAGGGGCGTCACCGCCTGTGGGTGCAACGGCTTGCACGGGAATATGGGGTCAGGCAGCCACTGGAAATTCACGAGAGCCTGCCAGTCACCGAAGTGGCTTCCCTGCAGGCTCGGAGTCGGGTGGCCCTGATTCTCAGCAGACGCGAAGGATGCTGTGTGGCGGCCGTTGAGGCCATGATGGCAGGCGCGGCTTTGGCCATGCGCGAGGATGCGCATGTCGGCCCGTTGGCCTACATCAATGCCCAGACTGGCGCAAGACTACGCATCGGCCACCTCGCCGCAGACCTGCAGGATCTGCATTCCAGCAGCGCGCAGAAACAGCCTCGTGAGTGGTGCCTGAAGCATGCCAACAACCAACGATCCATCGCTCTGTTGGAGCAACAACTCAGGGATCATGACCTCGCTCTCGGTCTGCCCTGGACCCAGGGGTTGGCGCTTCCGATGTGGAAGCCCCACCCTGTCTTTGCACGGGCCGATCAACGACAACACCTCAAACCGGCATACGAGGAACTCTGCCAACGCCTGCCAGCAGCAGTGGACATGCGACTATGGGAACAACCTGCCCTATGAAGCCGCTGAGGATTCTCCACATCGTTGACAGCCTCAACGCTGGAGGCATGGAGGCGCAGTTGGTGTCCTTGCTCAATCGCCTGCCCAGCGAAGAATTCCATTTCCATGTGCATTGCCTCAGCGAGGCGGGTGTTCACGCCAAGCGCCTCAGGCCCGACATCTCCCTGAGTGTTGGAAACAAGCCAAGAGGCATCAGCGCCACGGCCCTGTGGCAGGTGCACCAACTGCTACTGCAACACTGGGACCTGATTCACACCCACAACTGGGGCCCGCTTGTCTATGCCCATGCAGCCACCCTCGGCGGCAGGCGCGCAGCAATCCTCCACGGTGAACACGCGCAGTGCAGCCACAGTGAACTCAAACCCCATCGCCGCTGGTTGAGGCGTTGCTTCTATCGCAGTTGCCGCGCGGTACACACCGTCAGCCAACAACAACTCCGCGACCTCCAAGCCCAGGGCTTTGACCACCAACGCCTGATGGTGTTGCAGAATGGCGTAGACACCACCCGTTTCCTGCCCGGTGAACGCCCAACTGCAAGGGCACGAATCGGGCTCGCACAGCACGAAACCGTCATCGGGGTGGTGGCCCGCTTTGGCGAATTCAAACGCCACCTCGAAGTCATCTCCGCCTTTGAGACGCTCGAGCCCCGCCAACGCTCCCTGAGGTTGTTGCTAGTGGGCGATGGCGGCCCGTTGCGCGAGCGCGTTCATGCAGCGGTTGCCGCCAGCCCTCACGCTGATCTCATCACCCTTGCGGGTCTGCAGTCTGACATGCCGACTTTTTATCAGGCCATGGATGTTTTGCTTGTCGCTTCCGCCAATGAAGGGCTCTCCAATGCCACACTCGAGGCCATGGCCTGCGGCTGTCCAGTCTTGAGCAACCGGGTCTGCGGCGCGCAGGAGGCCCTGGGTGCTCCAGAAGAGGGCGGCTGGATTGAGGACCTGTCCCAAGTGACCCTGCTGCGTGCCGCCATTGGGCGGGTTCTTGACTTGCCTCCCACGCACAGATCCAAAATTGGCGAGGGGGCCCGTCAGCGTGTCCTCAGCCATTTTTCCTGGAGCGCCATGGCTCAACGCTACCAGCAGTGTTACCACACCCTGCATGGCCTTTAGCCATGCCATAAAGCAGAAGGGCCGAGGCAGCGACCTCATCCGTGCACTGCCCTGCGCTCAGATGGGCAGGTACCCGCGCATGAATCGCGTCCAGATTTCAATCGCAAGCATGCAGAGAAGGCCGATCCAAACCAAATCAGCCACTCTGATTTTTCGCCACGGCAACCCCAGCGGCGCACTCTCCCTCAACTCGACTGGCAACTCCTCCGGGGGCAACTCCTGCAACTCGGCGTAAGCAAGACCAATGTCCTCCTCAATCACCTCGCGGCGTTGTCCGTCAACTGGTGGTGGCCTGAAATCCGCAGTCGCGGACTCATCAGGCTTTTCTTTTTTTACGGTGAGCATGCGGTGAAAAGCAGCTGCGGCGCCGGCAAGCATAAAAATGTCCATGTGATAGGCCCGGTCCACAATCCACGCGGAAATTGCGTAAGCGCCCATCAAAGCCATCAAGGCACGCCGAATCCGTTCCGTGCGCAGATCGTCTTCGTGCAATCTGACCTGAATGGTTGTGCGCAGGCTTGCGTAAAGCAGACCGATGAAGATCAGCAGTCCGCCGTAACCCAGATCGGCACCCACATTGACATAGGAACCGTGCGTTGCCTTGCGAATCAACCCTGAATCAGGGGTCATGATCCAAGCCTCAAACTTGCGCCAACCTTGTCCCGTCACCGTCTCCTCCATCGTGGCATAAGCCATCTGCCAGATTGCAAATCGGCCGAGAATGCCCTCCTCAGATGCGGTCAGGCTGTCCATTCGAGGCAGCAACCTCAGTGCGCCAAGACCCACCGTGGCCATGGCGGCAATGGAAAAGAGCTGCACCGCCCGTCGCTTGCCGTACAAAAACATGCAAAACGCCGCGCCCGCCGCCGCAAGATAACCGCCTTTGGACTGAGTCTCATAGAGCACGGTGAGGATCAGGCAGAGGCAACACAGGCCAAGCAGCTTCAAGAGCGCTCCGCGGCGCCACACCAGCCACAGGTAGAGGAAGGTCAGCGCAGAGGCCATGCCATGGCCCAGTGCATTGGGATTGTTGAAGATCCAGGTATTGAGGCAAAGCCGACCGCCAAATGAATCGGTAATTCGCTGACTTCCAGCAACGATTTCAGCCCCCCAGAGCGTGCTGACGGCAAGCAGGCCAACCACCCCGTATCCAATCGCCCAGCAATTGAAAAACCACTCCATTTTCCGGACATCCCGGAGCGCCAAAGCCGTGACAAAATAAAAGCCGGCGTACGGAACGAGAGCCTTGGCGGTATTGAGGTAGTCCCCCGTGACCCAGACGATCCATACCAGATATGCCGCCATGAAGGCATCTGCCGGCGAGAGAAAAAACTGCCTCAGCTTCACTCCGCCTTCGCGCAGCCACAGCCCCACAATCGAGCCAAACATGGCATAGGTCATCAGGCCCATTCCAGAAATCACGGAAATCCAGTCCTGTGGACGGATCAGCCACAACAGGACCGAGACGCAGATGAACACGTAATCCACGGCAGGTCAGAATCTTGAATGCCCAGCCTCAGGTGGAGGTGGCTTCAACGGGCGGCAACTGCAGGTAAGTCGGATCGTAGTACTTCGGATAATACGAAGTGTAGTAATAGTAATTCTCCAATCGGCTCAAATCCACGCCGTTGAGGACAAAGCCATAGATTGGCGTTTGGGTTGCCTGCACGATTTCAATGGCCGTGCGGATGTCACGCTGTGTTGTGCGGTCGGCGCGCACCACCATCACCATCCCGTCCACGGACCCACTGACCATGAGGGCATCCGCCAAGCCAAGCAGTGGAGGGTTGTCGATGATGATCCGATCATAGCGACGCCGAAGTTCGGCCATGAGGTTGCGGAACAACGGCGAACTGAGCACCTCAAAGCGCGTGAAGGACTTCTTGCCGCGAGACAACAGATCGAGATTGGGCACCGGCGTCTTCATCACCAGCTTGTCGAGATCAGTGACCTCTCCGCTGAGATAACCAGCCATGCCCTCGTTTTGTTCCTGCACGAACTGCCGATGGATTCGGCCGCGACGCAGGTCGGCATCAATGAGCAGAGTGCGCTGGTCAGTCTCGGCAAAGGAGCGGGCAAGCAGGCTGCTGGTGGTGGTCTTGCCCTCGTTGGGCCTCGCGCTGGAAACCATGATCACCTGACAGGGGTTTTGTGGCGAGACATGCAGGGGAATGCTGCAGCGGATGATGCGAAAGGTTTCCGAGAGCTGCATGTGTTCTCCCGCCGTCGCCGGCGCGAAGGCGTTGAGCTTTTCCACCCCACACATGGGGACCACCCCAAGGGCGTTGAGTCCGGTCATTTTCTCCGTATCCACCACCAGTGAGGTTGTCGATCGCAAGTGCTCCATCGCCAGACAGGAGCCCCCGGCAAGCCCCACGCCAAGCACCACCGCGTAGATCAGGAGTTTAAGCTTGCTGGGCGTGATGGGATCCTGGTCCCTGAGCAGGGTGAACCCCTTGAACTCGAATTCCACCTTCATCTCAATTCCAGTGTACTCCATGGCCGTGAGCCGTCTTTGAAGTGTGGTGTATGCCTGATCCCAGAGCATGTTGCTGCCGCTGCGCAGGGAGAATTCCTTCTTGTACTGATCAAAATCATTGATGACCTTGCGATACTCGGGAAGGCGCTTCTGCAGCTCCTCGCGCTTGGTCTTGAGTTGCGAGGCCTGAAGCCTAAAGTTGTTGAGCATCGTGGTGTACTCTTTTTCCAGTGAGAGCATCAGCCTTGCCCTTTTTTCTCGCAGCTCCCGCATTTGAGGGTGATTGGGCAGGTACCGCCGGGAAAGCTGCTCCACCTCCAGATCCAGCGCCCTTGCCTCGCGCTCCGTGGCTCGCCAGGGCTCAATCTGCTCAACCATTGAGGGCAGCACGATCTGGGTCTGGTTCTTCAATGGCATTCCGTTGATGCCAAGCATGGGCCCGTCGTCCAACTGGGAGTCGGTGCGAAGGGCCGTTGATGTGCCGCCAAGCGTGGAGGGCACTCGCATCACCAGGGGATCCTGTTCGCCACGACGGATGATGGTTCCAACCGGCACAGGGGTGGCGTTGAAGCGATCCAGTGTGGCTATTCTCTCAATGACGCTCAAGGCAGGGTCGGCGAGAATGGATTCAACCTCAGCCATCAGGTCCAGGCGCGTTTTGACCGTGAGCAGTTCACTAGGCACCGCCTCAATTCCCTGATTGTTGATGTACTGCTCGATGAGTTGATTTTCTTCCTCGAACTTGCTGCGACTGCTGTTGTCGGAGTGGATGCGCTCACGCAGTCGTTGCAGTTCCTCGGTGTAGGTTTCCGCAGCCACCTCACGGTGCCTCGCCCTCGCCTCGACCGTGGAATCCCGGTAAGCCTGAATCATCACCTCCGGCCAAGCCTTGACCAGGCGGGGATCATAGGACCACACCTCGATTTGCAGCAGACTCCCAGGCAGAATGCTGACCATGACCTTGGGCACAAAGCGGTCCCGAATCATCTCGTATTGACCGACCTCACCCACCAGACCCAAGCGCTGTGCCGTGGCCTCGACGAGCCAACGGGAGTTCATGCCTTGGGCAAGGGCAAAACTCATCTGTGCATACCGTCCATGCCCAACCTTGTCCGAAGTTTCCGACTCAATGGGAAGGGTGATGTTGGAATAGGCAACCTGAGAGCGTGAGTAGTAGGTGGGCTGTCCGTAAGTGTAGAAGGCAAGCGAACCGGCGATACCCAGCAAACACAGCAACAGCGCGATGTAAGTATACTTGGTGAATCGGGTGGCATAGTGCACCAGATCCTGAAAGGTGACGATGTTGCGCTTGGGGCTGGCCATGGCGAATCCTCGGGGTTCTCAACTCAGAAGCCGAAAAGCTTTTGCGGCACCACAATCATGTCGCCATGTTGAAGAACAGGGTCTGTTGCCTCACCGCGCTCGATTGCGGCGAAGTCCACGGGGATTCTCAGGGTGCGACCGCCTTCAAGCCTGCGCAGAATCGCGCTCTTCTTCCGGTTCGCAAATGGGGCAAAGCCACCGCCGTCTGCCACAGCCTGCATTGCAGTGACCTGTGAATTGCCCACAAAGGGGATTTCCATTCGCCCCGTTTTGATCAGGTTGCCGTTCAGAAACACGGTCAGGCTCGCGGCGGACCCGCCCGCGGTTGTTGCCCCGCCGCGACGAACAGGATCAACGATGACGGTGGCTTTTTTGAGGATGTCCTTTTCCAGTTTGGCCACCAAGGCCTTCTCGACTTCGGAGAGGGTCAAGCCGACCACAGACACGCGCCCAATCTTTGGCAAGATGATGTCGCCGCTGCTGCGCACGCTCAACTCATTGTTCATCTCGTCGTCCTCAAGAACAAAAATATCCAGGGTATCACCCACAGCGACCCGATACCCCAAACCAACGGCACCGGCCACCGATGGCGTGGGCCTGGCTCCGCCCTCGGCGAAAGGAATGGCGCGTGGAGGTGGCGACGAGAGCTTGCAGGAGGTCAATCCGAGCCAGACCAAGGTCGCAAGAAGGACTGCTGCTTTGAATGTCATGAGGGTTGAGGCGGTGGGGGAACGCAGATTGGAAAATCGCCGCGACTGCGAAGCATCAGAACTGTTTGTTGAGGCCCATGTAAAGGGTGTGCTCGGAGAAGTCGCCAAGCTGTGCGTTTTCGGTGCTCAGGTCCTGGTATTGATAATACAGATTGGCAAAGAGGGTGTTGGTGAGCCGGTAATTGAGCATGAACTGATAGAGCCAGTTGTCCCAAGCGACATCGTCGTAGGCCTTCAAGTCTACCTTTTCCATGGTGGCTCCGAGCATCATGCTCAAGCGTGATGTCGGGGTGGCCAGGAGCGCTAACCCAACCGCGGAGGAACGGCGTGGCGCCCAGCCCACACCCGACAGATTCAGAGCATCGTAATTGGCCTTCTGGGCGAAGACCACCATCTCAGATCTGGGGCCAACCACCTGCCGCAGGTAGTAGTAGGCGTAATTGGCAAGATTGCGTGACAACATGTTGCCCATGACCCCGCGGCCCGCCTCAAGTCCGTGATGGGTGTAACGACCGAGGCGCTGATGAATGCCTCCATTTCCAAGCCAGGTGTCCGAGACCTTGCCGCGGGTGTCTGTATACCAAAGCCATCCCCCACCGAGATGGGCATTCAGATTGGGACCCAATGCCTTGTTCAGCCCCGCATAGCCGTACTGATAGTAGGAACGGAACTGGTCCTGAGAGGCAGCCTCGTAACGCGCATGAGGCTTGAATGCCGGGTTGTCCTGCAACCAGAGCGTGCCCAGCGCCTGCCAGTTCTGGTAGTTCTTGAAATTGTGGTCCCAAAATCCAATGCTGTCGTAGTAGGTGTTGGAGGTTATGGAGTTGGAGTGCCTGCCCGCCACCCTTGCATTGAGGTGGTTCATGAAGATGACATTCTCGGGTCTGAAGGACAACCTTCCAGCGCCGAGCCTTCCGGAGCCAACCCAGTCGAGCTGCTCGCCTGCTCCGCTGCCGAAGAATGTCCTTCCAGCGTAGTCAATGGGGCTGATGTCCCCGTACTGCGCCATGACATAGGGCATGTTGCTCAACAACTGGGACTGAGGGTAAAGTCCGGTGATACTGTCGGTGACCACCAGGTTGAGGTTTTCGGTCAGACGCGAGCGAAAGGCTCCCTTAAAAATCACATTGGGCGCCAGCATTGCCGACAGCCCCGTAGTCGGCCCCATCACCCACCAGCCAACCCTGTTTTGGAGGGGCAGATAATAAACCGAGGGGTTGAAGGTCAGGGCCAGGCGATCACTGAGCACGACTCCTGCTCTGGAATGCAGCCAGACCATCGACGAGAAGTTGGGCTCGCTGTCTCCATTGGTCGGCGGCGCGAAGACCCATGGCAAACCGCCATCAAATTCGGAATACAGTCCTGCCACACCAAGGGTGAAGCTGTCCATCATCAGCGGACCAAGCCGAAGCGACAGCCGTTGGTTGTGGGTTCGCACGCCACCAGGAGTCGAGCCAAGGGGAACAAAACCCCTCATTTGGCTGCCCAGACCGCCAGTAATCCCCAGCGCGGCATCGCGGCCGGAAGTCATGACGCCAAAACTTGAGATGCGGTTCACCACCTCTGCGGCCGTCTCAAGCGATGTGGCAATGCTCTGCGCCACTGACGCAGTTCGGTTCACCATCGCCTCCCCAACTCTGACAAAGGTGCCGCGATCGTACTCGTATTCTGCATAATCCGAGGCGAGATGACTCAACGCCTCAGTCTCGACATTCTGCGCAGCCTGGCCGAAGCAAGATAGCAAGCAGAACAGCCAGCAGAAGCTGGGCAAAATTCTGAAGCGTTTCTTGAACATCGGGATTTCTGCTTAGCGATGACTCGTAGATTTTTGAGATTCCCGCGCCGAATCGTGATGCTTCCAGTGCAGGGCGCTTTTCCAATCGGCATTCATCAATTCAAGCAAAGCATAAATCGCTCCACCCAGCGCGGGAATGCTCACCAGACCGATCCAAAGAAACCGCATTGCCCAATGGCAATCCTTGCGACGCACATCAGCCAACAACAAAGCCCACAACACAATCCAAAGCCCGAGCGCCACAAGCATCACCAGACTTGAGCTATTCTGAGGCTCAAGACTGATTAGGTTGGAAATGAAGCGCCGCATCAGGGTTTCAGAGACAGGGGGGGAACAGATTACAATACCCAGATTCTGCCCGGCGTAAAGAAGCGATTTCCCTAGCAAAACAGCCGTGATTCTCTAAGAATCAGTTGCTTGTCGGTTTCTTTGTGCTCCCCAAAGCACCTGCGTCGAACAGCCATTCATTGGGTTGAGGAATCTGGGATGCAAATTGACGCCCGTGGAAAACAGCCTATGCTCGGCCCCATGCATCGTCCGGCACGCTCCGTCCCTGCCCGCGCTGGCCTGAGTATCTTCGAATCTCTCGTGGCGTTGGGGATCAGCATCTTGATCACCCTGATCGTTGTGCCGGTGGGCCTCAAGCGCCTGAAGATTCAGCAAGGCGTTGATCAAGAGGCTCTTGAGATGCCAAAGTCCCCTGCGAAGATCATCCCGGCGCCCCTCGAGAAACCACGCAACCCCAGCTTGCCGGAAAGCCTGAAAAAGCTCTTTCTTGATGTCGAAGGATCTGAAACGCCCCCACCCGACGCCTCGCCCAAAAAGGGTTGACCCCGAAGCTCTTCCAAAGGGTTCCAATCGCTCATCTTGAAGCCAAATGGGATACCTTGAAGACCAAGCCCTGCTGCGAAAAAGGATTGAGCAGGCATCAAAATCCAAACCGGTACACCCGGAGCAATTGCCCACCCCAAAGCGGGATCAGGATCCTCTCATCAGGAGGGTCTCTTCCTGGTTTTCGGCGTTCCTCCTCGCTCTCACTCTCATGGTCTGCGCGGGATGCGCCACGGTATGCTGGCTGGCTCAGAGCAATGCGTTGACGGCTTTTCTGGGTTACCTTCCAATTCATCTATTTTTCTTACCTCTTCCATTCGCCGCCCTGCTCGCGCTGCCTTGGTCTCCGTGGCGCAGCATTGCGATCTTCTGCATCGCGATCTTGGGAGCTGCCTGGGTCGGGGGCTGGTCATCGCATGACTCTCAAAGCCACAAGCCGCAGTTGGGGGAATTGCGCCTCCTGAGCTGGAATCGCGGCCAAGGTCGCCACACCTCCCTGCGCAGCCTCATTGCGCAGACTCAACCCGATGTCATCCTGCTTCAGGACGCCAAACTCAGCCACTACGCCACCCGCGGCGAATACGGCGACTACCCCTGGATCGAAGGCCATGGTGAATTTGTCACCCTGAGCCGCTGGCCAATCCTCAGCCTCAAGCCTCTGCAACCCGAGCTTCGCGCGGGGCTCAAAACCACCCAACAAGCCTGGGGCCTTTCCATGGAATTGGACTTCAACGGTCGGCGCATCGAGGTGGTCAGCGTTCATGCCCCTAGCCCGCGAGGGCACCTGTTCTCCCTCCTGAGGGGAAGCGCGGCCTGGGGCGTTTTGGGGCTGCTGCCAGTCACCGATTGGCGCTTGCGCAAGGCGGCACTGGAGACCTACTGGGATCCCTACTTCGAATTTTTTTCGCGCCTGAGCAGCGACCGCATCAACTCCACCAAGCCGGTTGTGGTGGCTGGAGATTTCAACTGCCCAGCCTTCGGCCCCATTTACCGCAGCCTGAGCACGATTTGGCGCGACTGTCATCAGATTGCCGGCTCGGGCTTCGGCCACACCTTCCCCGGCAACGCCAACCACCCGCTGACCCTGTTTCAACCTTGGCTGAGACTGGACGCCGCCCATGTCTCGGCGCAATGGGAGGTGCTGCGCTGCCGCACGCTTGCCACGGATGCCCAACACCTTCCCTTGTGTGTGGATCTGCGACTCCCTGCACGCCCGCACCAGCCATGACCATGGACCTCCGGTCTTCACCACTGCCCCGCCTGCTTTGGGTCAATGTCCGTCTTCTGCATCCCCTCAACGGTGGAGATCGCCTGCGTACCTACCACATGCTGAGGCAACTCAGGCGCCATGCCCGCATCACTTACTTCTGCCCCCAGACCGCGCAGGATGATCCATCCGCCTGCGCGCAAGCCGCGGAATACTGCGACGAGCTCATCACCTATCCGCTAAAGCTCAAGCGAAGCTCAAGCCCGGCCTTCTACGCAGCGGCGCTGGCCAATTGCATCTTCGGAAGGCTGCCTTTTGCGGCAGCCAGGTATGGCAACAAGCAGGCCACCCAACGGCTTCAGTCCCTGCTCAATGAACACCGCCACGACCTCGCTGTCGCCGATTACCTGATGTCCTGGGTGCACTTCGCCTCGCTGCCCAAGGCCCCGGCCATTCCCACCGTGGTCTTCGAGCACAACATCGAAAGTTTGATCTGGCAGCGTCATGCCAGCAACCTGCGCCTTGGGCCCCGCCGCTGGGTTTGCCACCGCGAATGGCAGTTGACCCGACGCCTTGAAGATCAGGTGGCTCATGAGGCCACTGGACAGATCATGGTCTCCGCCGAAGAAGAGGCCGCCTTTCGCAACGAGCGCGGCATGCGCAATGTGCTGGGCTGGGTTCCAACGGGTGTGGACTGCGATGCCTTTGTTCCCAGTTCATGCGCCGAACCCTGTCTGGCCTTCCTGGGCAGCATGGACTGGCAAGCCAATGTTGACGCTGTGCTTCACTTCACCCGCGAGGTGCTGCCCCGCATCCGCGCCAAGGTTCCCCAGGTCAAACTCCTGCTCATCGGCCGCAATCCCACGCCGGCCATTCGCCAGCTCGCGCAGAACCACCCTGGGATTGAAGTGACGGGCACCGTCGCAGATGTGCGCCCCCATTTGTCGCGATCCTCCATCATGATCCTGCCACTGCGCGTCGGTGGCGGCACCCGCATCAAGGTCTTTGAGGCCATGGCGGCGGGCCTGCCCATTGTCTCCACCAGCGTTGGGGTTGAAGGCCTCTGCACCACCGATGGCGAACATGTGCTGATTGGCGACGACAGCGAACGCTTTGCCAATCAAACGCTGCGACTGCTGCAGGATGCGTCGCTGCGGCGATCGCTGGCGGAGCGCGCAAGACTTTGGGTCAAAGAGCGCTTTGGCTGGCAGCAGGCGGCGGACCACTTCTTTGGCCTCATCAAGCCCCTGCTGCCTCAGGGCCCAGAAGCCCCACCACCCCCTGGCTCTCTGCCTTGAACCCGAGGCTGCTTTAGCGGTTAGCGCAAGTTGGCGGTGGCGCTGCTGGAAGTGTTCCGGCTTGGGTCGTAGACAAACCCTTCGCGCTGCAGCCCTGTGAGAGTGAAGGTGACGCTGCCTGGCCCCCGCAGATAAGGCGTGAGGAAACCGATCTGCCCGCCGCGCGAGGTAAAACCCGAAACCGTGGCATTGAACAGGCCTGACCACTGGCCGCGCACCAAGGCGTTGCGCACAGGCTGCCCATTGGAGTCCCGCACCGTGAGCCAACTCAGAACCTGCGTTCCCTGGCGACGCCCACCGTAAAGCATCAACTGAAGGCCGTTGGCCGCGAGCCATTGTGAAGTGGTCGCCTCAATGGTTACTTCGGCCGCGGGGGAGGACAGTCCACTGTCGTCGGTGACCACCAGGCTGGCGACAAAGCGCCCAGCCTTGGTGTAAGTGTGAACCGGGTTGGCCTCCGCAGAGTCTGTGCCATCACCAAAATCCCAGTGGTAGGCGACGATGCTGCCATCGCTGTCGCTGCTGCCATCACTGGAAAAGGAGACCTGCAGGGGAACCTGGCCTGTGACCGTAGTCAGAGCAGAAGCCACCGCCTGCGGCGGTGCGCCGCTCAGGGGCAGCGTGCTGCCCACAAGTTTGAATTGTCCAAGCGAGCCGTAGTCGTTGTAGGAGGTAGTTGGCAGGCCGGCACCCACTCCCTCCACGGCAATGTAGTAAGTGCCTTGGGCAAGTGTTGAGACAAGCGAGGCACCCAGCGTGCTGGGCTCTGCGGATTGCAACCAATTGCCTTGGGCATCGTAGAGGCTGAGGCGGCTGTCGAGGTTGGGTGATGGACCCACGGGCGTTAGGGTGAAGCTCACCTCACCTGCAGCAGTGCTGAAGGCGTAGAGATCAGCATCGTCGGCGCTTTGAATCACCCCATCCAACGAGGCACTACCCGCAGAGGGCGCGGGCCATGGGGCGGCATTGGCCACGCTGTCTCCCGCCGCATCCGCGCGCAAGCCAAGCACTGCAGCGATGATGGCCGTGTCGTTCTCCTTGTTATTGGCGTTGCTGTACTCGCCACGGCTCCACTGCACGATCTCCTTGGAATAACCAACTCCCATGATGGGCGCCCAATTGCCATGACCGGCGTAATACTCCGTACCGCCAGTCTGGCCATCGTGATGCAGCCCAAAGGTGTGTCCGGCCTCGTGGCTGACCGCCTCCGCGGTGTACTTGGGGTTGCCGCTGCCCAGACTGGCAGAGAACACAAACGCTGGCGTGTCGCTGTTCCAGGTGAAGCTGCCCAGATAGGCCACGCCACCAATCCCAGAACCATACCAGGTGGAATTGCCACCAATGCAGACCCTCAGACCGTACCTGCCATCCGCGGCATTGGATTTGCGCAACGCATCCAAGCCAGGATCCTCTGTGGTGACATCCACATCGAAGGGGGCGTAATCCTCAGCGACGCGCTGCCAGATGGAGTGCATGTTGTTGAGCTCAGTCTGCGAGAAGGCCACGCTGACGGTGGCATCCGTGCTGTAGGGCGGAGTGGTGATGCTGCTGGTGGCGGCGCTGCTGTTCCACGAGGTGCCCGTAGTGACATGGCCGTCGAAGTCCAGATAGATCACCTTGCTGCTGCCAGGACGGCTGTGTAGCTTGAAGACCTCATCAGCGCTCACCGTGCCAGAGAGCACACTGCCGCCATTGCCATCCACGCTGAGGGTGGCCGCACGCAGCTGCATGGGCAGCGGCGCCTCGCAGGCGAAATGCAGCAGGCCCGCGGCATCCGCGCGCAAATGCCGATTGTTGCGGCATAGCTCGCGCAACTGCTCCACCGTGCGACCATGTCGCGCTGCGACCTGAGCCATTCTGGAGCCAAGGAAATTTGGGATGTCTGCGCCTCTGGCGGTTCGCGTGATGGCTGCCGCTGCATTGAAGTCACCCGTCGGGCTTCGACGCGGCGAGATCTGTGCCGTTGAGGAAGTGGCCAAAACAAGCGAACCGAGACAGAGAAGCAGGGCGGTCTTCATGGTGCAGCCAAAGTTAGACAACAAAGTCTATGACTTTCCACTGAATCCAACCACTCAAATCCTGCGAGGTTGCCTGCGAAAATCGTCCGCGGCTTCAAATGCGGGCCGCTCGATCCCGAGGTGTTCTCTAGCGCACCCGCCGCATCTGATAGGTTCCCTTGTCCTTGGCGCTCTGGTAGCAGGCGCTGAACTCATCGCCGCTGATTCGGCCGCTGTAGGTGTAGGCTCCACCGTAGATCCTGGGCATTTGGTGTTGGCCGCTGAAGCTGTGGATGGCGCGCCCCTTCGTCACCCGGTGGGTGGCCTGGTAGGCCCCCTGCAACCAGCCCTTCCAGGTGGCGTGATAATGGAAGCAATGATCCCCCTCTGGGTTAAGGGCGGGCCCAACGATGGCCCGCAGACTGCCGTGATGGCCATTGACCTCGCTTTTCCAGGTGCCCTCCCAGCGCCCCTCCACGCCAGCCTTGGCGGCCTGCTTCCCGGCGGCCTCCCATTGGCGCTTGAACTCCGTGGCGCAGGAGGAGAGCGACAGCGTCAGAGCGAGGACCAGGAGATGTTTCATGTGTTGGGGGCTTTACGATGCATGGGCAGCTCATGTTGCGGCGAAAAAACCCGGAGACTCCACGCAGGATGCCGTTGATCCGCGCCCGCCTTGAGGGCATGGCTCCCGATGCGCCGCCGCCAAGCCCTCCTCACTGCCCTGGCCTCCTGCCTTCCCCTGCAGGCCGCAACTCCCGTTCGCCTGCTGGTCCGCAGCTCCTGGCAGACGGTGAACATCGGCGACATCGCCCACACTCCCGGTTTGTTGGCGCTGTTGGAGCAGCACTTCCCGCAGGCTGAGGTGCGGCTTTGGCCCAGCAAGGTGGATCGGGGGGTCGACGCCATGCTGCAAAGCCGCTTCCCCAAACTCATCATCCTGCGCGGCGAAAAGGATGTGGCCCGCGCGATGCAGGAGTGCGATTTTTTTCTGCACGGCTCAGGGCCGTCGCTGGTGGCCGAGAAGGATGTGCGGCGCTGGCATGAGCAAACCGGCAAGCCCTTTGGCGTGTTCGGCATCACCCTGCCGCTGCAAGGCAGCACCGCCACCAAGCCGGCGGCAGCTGAGGTGGTGGCCAAGACCATTGATCTGCTGGGCAAGGCAAGGTTCGTGTTCTTCCGCGACTCCACCTCGCTGAAGCTGGCCCAATCCCGCGCCTGCGCCTGCCCCCGGATGGCCTTTGGACCTGACGCCGCCTTTGCCTGCGACCTGCGCGATGAAGAGCGCGCCAAGGCCTACCTGGCCGCCAATCAACTTCAGGAGGGGCAGTTCCTCTGTGCCTTGGTGCGCCTGCGCTTTTCGCCCTACTGGGAAATGAAGCCGGGCACAGCGCATGATCCCATCAAACAGGCGCGCAACGATGCCATGAAGGAGCATGACTTGGGCCCGATTCGACAGGCCATCATTGAAGTGCTCAAGCAAACCCAACTCAAGGTCCTGCTGTGCCCCGAGGACAGCAGCCAGATGAAACTGCACCGCGAGATGATCCTTGAAAAACTGCCCGCCGAACTGCGCAACCGCGTGGTTTGGCGCGAGCAGTATTGGCTGCCAGGCGAGGCCTTGAGCGTCTATCGCCGCAGCGCCGGCATGTTTGGCGCCGAGATGCACAGCCCCATCATGGCCGTGGGCCACGGCATTCCGGCCATTGTCTGCCGTTGGGCCGAGCAGACCAGCAAGGGCCACATGTGGCGTGACATCGGCCTGGGCGACTGGCTCATGGACATGGATGTTGAGCAGGAAGTGGCCCGCGTGGTCCCCACGGTGTTGGCCATGGCCATGGATCCAAAGGCCGCCGCCAAGCGCGCGCAGCAGGCCCGCGCCAAGGTGGCGCAACTGCAGGCTCAAGGCATCGAGCAGGTGCGCCAAGCCTGCGGCGCTTGAATGCGGCCCGCAGCAAAGTGGCCGCGGCCTACTCCTGATCGGCGGCCGAAAGCCTGGCAGCCTCGCGCTTGAGGATGCGGCCAACGCGATGCTTGGCCAGGTAAACCTGAGCCGCGTTGACGCCCAATTCCTTCTTCACGCGCTCGGGGCTCCACCCCTTGAGCACATAGCAGGAAAAGATTTGAAACTGCCGTGGTGAGACCAGCGCGCGCACACGCCGCAGCGCAATGTCCATGACCTGATCCTGCCATTCCTTGTCCCAAAGTTTTTCCAGGGCCATGCCGTTGGGGTCGGCGCAGCGCTCAATCGGCGCGGTGCGACGATCATCGGTTTCGTCGAGATAGAGATTGGCCTCGCGGCTCTGCTGCTTCTTGCGGCGGCGGAATTGATCCAGGATGCGCCAACGCGCCTGATTGAGCAGGAAGGACTTGAAGGAGCCGAGGCTGGTGTCGAATTTTTTCTTCTGAAGATTCTTGGCCACGCCAATGAAGGTCTCCTGCACCACGTCGCTGGACTCGTCGTCGCTCAAACCCGACTTGCGCGCCACATGAAACACAAAGCCCGAGTAAGTGCGGTAGAACTCATCCCAACTCGACCAATCCGACCAATTGTCCAAACGCTCGATCAGCGTCTTGCGCGTCGGCAGACTGCCGGAGGCCTCCTTGACGATGTCGTCGGGAATATTTTTGGGAATGTCGTCCTCCATGAGTCAGGCAAAAAGGCAGCCGCAAAGTGCCCCCCGAATCAGCAACCCGGGGGGCAGGCACCATGCCGCCGTCCCGGGCGGGACGACAAATGCTTTTTTGGATCAACACCACAGCGCCGGCGCAGTTGCGGCTTCATTCTTCTTTCTCCACGCGCTCAAGCACATGGGCCTGGGAAAAATCAGCCACGGACATCTGCGCCCAGACCTCGCTGCCCGCCCCCAGCTCCAGAACCGGCTCCTCGGGCAGGCGGAAGGCCAGCACCGGCCGACCATTGGGCAGACTGGCCTGCCAAGTCCGACCGCAGCGCGCGGGTCCAAGGCGCAGCCTCACCCGCACCCAATGCGGGATGTTTAGGGTTTGCCGGGATTGGGCCGCTTCCATTGCTGCCTTGCCAGTAGCAAATCCACCGCCCTCTGCAAGACCACATCACGCGGAGGCGGCGGAGCCGAGGGCACTGCCTGCTGGCGCAAAAACGCCTCCAGATCGGGATTGCGCCCAGCCATCAGGGCCGCCTCATTGAATCGAACTGTCGGCTCATCAAACACCGTGCGCCGCAGCGCCTTGGGATCGTCCTGCAGGGCAAACAACTCGCGCTTGAGCTGGGGATCCTGCGCCACAACGAGCTGTGGCTTGATGCCCTTGCCAAAGAGGCGCTGATCATTGGCAAGCAACAGCTCCGCCTTGGCAAAGCGCAGCTTCCAGCCGCCGCCCAGCATCCGGGTCTCATACTGGACCGCAGCACCACGCGTCGCCGATCCAATCACCAGCCCAAGCCCGCGATGCTGCAACACCGCTGCAATGGCCTCAGCCACATTGTTGCTTTCCCCGTCCACCAGCACCAACAGCGGCCGCTTCCACAGCGGCGCACTGCGCCCAGCCACTGCCTCGCTCCGCTCCCCGCCTTGAATCTGCCTCAGCTTGAAGGCCACCTCACCTGCCGGCACGAAACACTGCAACCAAGCAGCGGCGCGTTCGAGGTCTTCGTCAGGCCAGGAAAGGCGAAGATCCAGGATCAACTCCTCTTGAGAGTCCCGCTGTGCTGCGGCCTGCAAGGCCGCCCGCATGGCCTCAAGCTGCATCTCACCAAAGCCTCGCGGCCTCAGCAGACGAATCCCCACGCACAACACCTCATTCATCCACGCCGGCTTGGGCAACGGGCTGCTGGGCGCAGCAGGCGAGAGCACCTCGGCCCCCAAGGCCAAACGAGACAACAAACCCTCAAGCGCCGCGCGATTGAGCTGCGCAAAATCCAATTCTCCAGCCCCGACAAAGTCGCGCGTCAAAAGCTGAAAGGCTTGTTGCACCGCCGCCTGCGGCATCTTCTCCAGCGAATGCGGCGGCACCGCCGACCAAGCGGATCCCAACATGCCACCGAGCATGAACAGCGCGCGCTTCATGAAGCCTGATGAAAATGATGCAGGGCGTCGACTCGCGCCTCCGCACTGCCCCAGGAAAAATGCTGTGCAATGGCCTGCGACACAAAGACCTTGGCCCGTCGGGCTGCATCCACCAGCGCCATGCCCTGCCCAAGTCCAGTGGCCAGGGCCGCTGAGAAACAACAACCCGTGCCGTGAGTATGCACGCCTGCCGTGCGCGGCGCGCTGAGCCACTCCTCACCGCCGCTGTGCACCAGCACATCCTCGGCCAAATCATCGCGCAGATGGCCGCCCTTCAACAGCACCGCCACCGCCCAGCGCTGCGCCAAGGCCCGCGCGCAATCCAGCATCTCACCGCGCGTGCGCACCTCGCGCCCCCAAAACACCGCCGCCTCATCCATGTTGGGCGTGACCACCGTGGCCTGCGCGATCAACTCGGCCTCGAGTGCGCCCACCGCATCATCGCGCAACAACCTGCCGCCGCTGGTGGCCACCATCACCGGATCCACCACCAGGGGTCGGGCCGCGCCCCATTCTCGCCAGGCCTGCGCTGCGGCTTGAATCTGCGGCCTGCCGCCCACCATGCCGGTCTTGGCAGCGCCCACCGCAAAGCCCTGCAACAGCACGCGGATCTGATCACTGACCATGGCAGGCTCAAGCGCCACCCAACTGCTGACCTTGCCGGGAGTTTCCGCCACCACGCTGGTCAAGGCCGTAAGTCCGTAACCGCCCAAGGCGCTGATGGTTTTCAAGTCGGCCTGAATGCCGGCCCCGGCCGAGCAATCGGAACCGGCGATGCTGAGGATGGGCACAGGGGCTTGAGGCACAACCCAACCCTGAGCGCAAAACAGCCCTTGGCCAAGCAGAAACAAAGGGCTTGCCAGTGCCCCCGGCCCCATGCAACTGCCCTGCCGATGAACCGCAGCACCGCCCTGAGCCTCGGCATGCTCGTCCTGGCCAATGTCTTCATGACCTTTGCCTGGTATGCCCACCTGCGCCATCTCAAGCACCGCGCCTGGTGGCTGGCCGTGCTTTTCAGTTGGGGCATCGCCCTGTTTGAGTACCTGCTGCAGGTGCCGGCCAATCGTCTCGGCAGCCAGCATCTGAGCCTGCCCCAACTCAAGATTTTGCAGGAAGTCATCACCTTGGTCGTGTTTGTGCCCTTCGCGGTGTACTACATGCGCCAGCCCATGAAACTGGACTTCCTGTGGGCCGCACTCTGCCTCTGCGGCGCGGTTTATTTTGTGTTCCGCTCCTAATCCTACCCGCCCCGCCCCATGAACCGCGAACGCGCCGTTGAAATCTTCGAGCAGATTGCCTGGCTCATGGAGTTGGACGGGGAAAACCCCTTCAAAATCCGCGCTTATCAAAGCGCCGCGCAAATCATTGACGCCCACCCCGCCGACATCATGGCACTGGCTGCCGCCGGCGATCTCAACGGCATCGGCGGCCTGGGCGCCGCCAGCCGCGACAAGCTCTGCGAGCTGGCTCAAACCGGGCACATGGAGTTCTTTGAGCAACTCAAGGCCAAGTTCCCGCCAGGCCTGCTCGATCTGTTCTCCATCCCGGGATTGGGGCCGCGCAAGGTGGCGCAACTGCACCGCGAATTGGGCCTGGGCAGTATTGCGGATTTGCAGGCGGCCTGCAGCGATGGACGCCTCGCCGCACTCTCCGGCTTTGGCGCCAAGAGCGTGGCCAAATTGCAGGAGGCCATCGCCTGGCAACTCACTCAGCGCAGCCTGTTTCGGCAGGACGCAGCAGAAGTCCTCGCGCAAACTCTGCTCGAGCCGCTGCGCGCCCACCCGGCCTGCGGCCAACTTGGCGTGGTGGGCGAACTGCGGCGCGGCAATGAAGTCATCCGCCGCCTGGAGCTGCTTTGCAGCAGCTCCAAGGCCGAGTTGCTGCTCGGGGATCTCGCGGCTTCAAGGCCGCAGAGCAGACTTGAGCCTGCGGCGCGCTGGCAAAGCCTGTGCTGGCAGGACGACAGCGGCCTGCCCTGCGTCCTGCATGTTTGCGCCCCCGCCGACCATGCCCACGCCCAGGCCTGGCTCAGCGGCAGCCCAACCCACCTGCAGGCCATGCAGACCCGCGCCAGCGAGCAGGGCCTGATCTGGAGCGAGCAAGGCCTGCATCAAGGCAACACGGGCAGCGCCTTGGAGCTGCAAACCGAGGAACAACTCTTTGCCCAACTCGGGCTGCAGTTCATCCCGCCGGAACTGCGCGAATGCGGCCGCGAAGTCGCGGCCGCCGCCACAGGGCAATTGCCGCGCCTGATTGAGTTGGGCCATTTGCGAGGCACCTTCCACAACCACACCACGGCCAGCGACGGTCGCGCCAGCCTGCGCGAGATGGCCATGGCCGCCATGGAGCTGGGCCTGCAATACCTGGGCATTGCCGACCACAGCCGCAGCAGTGTGCAGGCCAATGGCCTGAGCGCCGAACGCCTGTTGGATCAGATCGCGCAAATCCGCGCCCTCAACGCCGAGTTCGCCGGCCAGATTCATCTCTTCGCCGGCAGCGAGGTGGACATCCACAAGGACGGCAGCCTCGACTTCCCCGACGAGGTGCTGGCCCAACTCGACTATGTCGTGGCCAGCGTGCATCAAAGCTTCACCCTGCCTGCGGCAGAAATGACTGCCCGCTTGGAGCGCGCCATGCGCCACCCGATGGTCACCATGATTGGCCATCTCAGCGGCCGCCTGCTGGCGCGTCGCGCGCCCTATGAGTTTGACCTGCAACGCCTGCTTGAGGTGGCCGCAGAGACCCAAACCATCATCGAGCTCAACGCCAGCCCCTGGCGCCTGGACATGGACTGGCGACATTGGCCGCAGGCCAGAGAGTTGGGCGTGATCTGCAGCATCAACCCTGATGCCCACAGCACCCGAGGCCTGCAGGACCTGCTGTTTGGCGTGCGCGCCGCACGCAAGGGCTGGCTGAGGCGCGAGGACATCCTCAACACCCTGCCCTTGGAGCAGGTGCGCGAGGCCCTTGGACACAAACGCCGTACCCATGGCCTAGGCTGACCGAGGGCGAAGCTGGCGCCACTGCCGCGCCAGCCTCCAACCCCGCATCAGATCGCCGCGGCGATCATGCCCTCGAGCTTGACGATATCGCGACCGAACTGGCGGATGCCCTCGGCGGTCTTCTCCGTGGCCATCGCGTCTTCGTTGAGCAACCAGCGGAAGCTCTTCTCATCGCAGGCAATGCGCTGCGGACTCTGCGCCTTGGCCAAGGCGGCATCCAACTTGCGCTCCAGCGGTTCGCTGCTCTGGCTGAGTTCACCCAGCAGAGCCGGGCTGATGGTGAGCAGATCGCAACCGGCCAACTCCCGGATCTCGCCGGCGTTGCGGAAGCTCGCCCCCATGACCTCGGTGGCGTAGCCAAAGTGCTTGAAGTAATTGTAGATCGTCGTCACCGACTGCACGCCCGGGTCTTCCTGAGGCGAGAAATCGCGGCCGCTGGCCTTCTTGTGCCAGTCGAGAATGCGGCCCACAAACGGAGAGATGAGCTGGATGCCGCCCTCGGCACAGGCCACTGCCTGCACCAGCGAAAACAGCAGCGTGAGATTGCAGCGAATGCCCTCCTTTTGCAGAATCTCCGCGGCCTTGATGCCCTCCCAGGTGGACGCAATCTTGATCAGCACACGCTCGCGGGCAATGCCCTCCTTTTCGTAGGCGGCAATCAACTGACGGGCCTTGTTGACATTGCCCTGCACATCAAAGGACAGACGGGCATCGACCTCCGTGGAGACACGGCCCGGCACAATCTTGAGAATCTCCAGACCAAAGAGGATCAGGATGCGGTCCATGATCGCCTCCACTCTCGCCGCCTCGCTGAGGCCGGCGTTGCGGAATTCAGCCACCGCCTGGTCCACCAGACTGCGGTACTGCTCCTTCTGCGAGGCCTGCAGGATCAGGGAGGGATTGGTGGTGGCGTCCTGCGGCTTGTAGGCCTTCATGGACTCAAAATCACCGGTATCGGCGACCACGGTGGTCACCTGCTTGAGAGCATCGAGTTGGTTCATAGGCAGTTGGGAGGGGTCAATCAGTAAGGGCGGCCCGCCAGGATGCAAGCCCAAGTCTGCGCCCCAGCCCAGGCCTCAAGCCCCCCAAAAAAGGCCAATTCACCTTGCCAAGACCCCTGAACGCCACCATCTTATCTGCCCTTTTACCCCCCGGCCCTCTGGCCGACCGGGGCATCAGCCCGGTGCCGATCTCATGGAGTGGAGAGCGTCATACGGTATCCTCCAACACTCCCAACCCCATACAGCAATGAGTACGCAAACCCTCGCGGAGATGATCTCTGGATCCTTCCGCGAACTCTCCGAAGGCAGCATCGTCAAAGGCCGCATCCTGGAGATCAAACCGCAAGTCGTCCTGGTGGACATCGGCTACAAATCCGAAGGCGCCATCCCCTCCAACGAGTTCGAGGACGAGGACATCCAAGTCGGCGACGAAGTCGAAGTGCTTCTCGAAAAACTTGAAAATGACGAAGGCATGGTGGTGCTCTCCAAGGAGAAGGCCGCCTACAAGCAAAACTGGGACAAGATCGCCTCCGTGTTCCGCGACGGCGGCCTGGTCAAAGGCAAGATCAAAAGCGTGGTCAAGGGCGGTCTCACCGTCAACGTCGGCGTCGAAGCCTTCCTGCCCGCCAGCCAGATCGACATCATTCCCCCGAAAGACCTCAACGAATATGTTGGCAAGGTGTTCGAGTTCAAGATCGTCAAGATCAACGACGACCGCAAGAACATCGTCCTCTCACGCCGCGAAGTCATCGAAGCCGAGCGCGCCGAACAGCGCCAGAAGTTCCTCGAGTCCGTCAATCCGGGCGACAAGGTTCAAGGCGTGGTCAAGAACATCACCGACTTCGGCGTGTTCGTTGACCTCAACGGCATGGACGGCCTGCTTCACATCACCGACATGTCCTGGGGCCGCCTCAACCACCCCACCGAGCTGGTCGGCATCGGCCAGAAGCTCGACCTGCTCATCCTCGAGGTCAACCGCGAGAAGGAGCGTGTCTCCCTGGGCCTCAAGCAACTCCAGAACAACCCCTGGGAAAACATCGAAGGCCGCTACCCTGTCGGCCAGCGCGTGCGCGGCAAGGTCACCAAGCTGGTCGCCTACGGCGCCTTCGTCGAAATCGAAGAAGGCGTGGAAGGTCTGGTGCATGTCTCCGAGCTCTCCTGGGTCAAGCGCATTGCCCGCCCCTCCGATGTCCTCAGCGTTGGTCAGGAACTGGAAGCCGTGGTGCTTGGCATCAACAAGGACGAGCGCAAGATCAGCCTTGGCGTGCGTCAGCTCGACACCAATCCATGGGACGACATCGACCTTCGCTACCCGCTGGGCACCCAGGTCAAGCGCCCTGTGCGCAACCTCACCGCCTACGGCGCCTTTGTGGAGCTTGAAGAAGGCATTGACGGCATGATCCACGTCTCCGACCTGAGCTGGACACGCAAGGTCAACCACCCCTCCGAAATCCTCAAGAAGGGTCAGGAAGTGGACGCCGTGGTCCTTGGCATCGACAAGGCCAACCAGCGCATCAGCCTGGGCATGAAGCAGCTCGAAACCGACCCCTGGAGCGTCATCGACAACCGCTTCAAGGTTGGCGATGTCGTCAAGGGCAAGGTCGCCAAGATCGCCAGCTTTGGCGCCTTCGTCGAACTCGACGGCGACATCGACGGCCTCATCCACATCTCCCAGCTCAGCGAAGATCATGTGGCCAAGGTCAAGGATGTCATCAATGTCGGCGACGAAGTCGAAGCTCGCGTCATCAAGGTGGACAAAGCCGAGCGCCGCATTGGCCTCTCGGTCAAGGCCCTCAACTACAGCGAGGCCGACATCCAAAAGGAAAGCGCCGCCTTCGAAGCCCTGCGCCCCAGCACCGACCTCGTCGGCCTGGAACAGGCCTTCAAGTTCGCCACCGAAGAATGGCGCCCAGGCGAGTAATCGCCCCGGACTCATCCTCAACAACCCTCAACTGCAGGGGCGCCGCAAGGCGCCCCTGTTTTCTTTCCAGGCCCAAGCTCGCGCAGGCTCAGCAAGGCCTCGGCAATCGCAGTGCAACGATCGTTGCAGCAGTGGCCGCTCAGCGCAGTCCAAAGCGGCCGCATCCACTCCATGGCCACGCATGAAGCGTTCGCATGCAAAAGACAAAGCGACCTCGTCGCCGCGAAAACCCAGGGAAGCTCAAGAGCCCAGCAGCATCACTCTGCAGCGCAGGCTTGCAGGGCCCAGAGCACTTTGATGGCGGCAGCAGCGGCAGCGACATTGTGCACGCGGAAGATCTGCGCGCCCTGAGGGATGGACCAGGCGATGCAGGCCAGAGTGCCGGCGTCGCGCTCCGTGGCCTTGGGCAGGTTGAGCACCTCGCCAATCACCGTTTTGCGCGAGACGGGCATGAGCACGGGTCTGCCCCAGCGCTGCAGGCGTTGGGCGTTGGCGAAGATGCGCAGGTTGTCCTCGCGCTGCTTGGCAAAATCAATGCCTGGATCCAGAATGATCTGCTCAGGGGCAAGCCCGGCCTGCGCGGCCAACTGCAGGCGCGATTGAAAAAAATCATCGAGCTCGGCCATGATGTCCGGGTACTGGACATGGGTGTGCGCCACCTTGGGCTGGCCCTTGCTGTGCATGATCAACAGGCTGGCTCCATGCTGCGCACAAAGCTGTGCGGGCCGCGCCTCAGGCAGAGCGCTCAAGTCGTTGATCAAGTCCACGCCCAAGGGCAGAATCTGCTCCATCACCGCGCAGCGCCAGGTGTTGATGGAAAGCAATGGCGGCCAGCACTGTTGCTCGTCCCAGGGCGGCGCAGGCAGGCTTTGAATCAGGCTTGGCCAGGCTTCAATGAAGGGCCGAAGTCTTGCCACTTCCTCCTCCTCGCTGATGGGGCCGCGATTGGTGCGGGCGCTCTCTGCGCCAATGTCAATGATGTCGGCTCCGGCAAGGAGTTGCTCACGCGCCTGCTGCAGTGCCGCCGCCGGGTCGAGCGTGCCGTCGCCGCAGAAGGAGTCGTCGTTGATGTTGACGATGCCCATCACCATCGGGCGGCGAGGGAACTGCACGCGATGCTTGCCGGCCTGCCAGATCATGGGGTTGAGGTGGCGGCAGTGGGCCAGGTTTCAGGCAGGGGCACCTCGCGACGGCGGCGCCCCTCAAAGCGCAGGGTGCTGCGGTAGCCAACGCTGCGCACCAAGGCCAGGGCCTGGGCGTAGTCGGCGCCCACATCCTGCGGGCGATGGGCGTCGCTGTTGATGACAATCGGGACACCAGCAGCAAAGGCCATCTCCAGCATCTCGCGGGCCGGGTAAATCTCGCGCACATCCTTGCGCAGGCCGGCCGTGCTGACTTCAAGTGCCGCGCCTGTGGCCGCAAGGGCCTCAATGCTGGCCTCGTAGAAGCGACGCAAATCGCCTGCGGGACGCAGGCCAAAGCGCTTGGCCAAATCCGGGTGGGCGTGAATGTCAAACAGACGGCTTTGGATCATCTCGGCGTAAAGCTGCCAGTAGCGCTCCCACATCCAGGCCAAGTCACTGGCATTGCGCCAACGCGAGAGGTGCTTGGGGTCGTCCACGGCCACGCCGTCGTCAATGTAATGAACGCTGCCAATGAGATAATCCCAAGGGGCCATCTGCGCGGTTTGCTCCAGCCAGGGCAGATGGCCGCTGAGGTAGTCGCACTCCAAGCCCAGGCGCACGGGGAAATCGCCCATGGCTTGACGGGCCTCCTCCACCCACTGCAGGTAACGCGGCAGGTCCTCGCGGGCCATGCGCCAATCGTCGAAGGCCTCGGGCATGGGGTTGTGATCCGAGAGCCCAATTTCGGCCAAGCCCGCCGCCTTGGCAGCCTGCGCGTACTCCAGCGGCGCGCCCTCGGCATGATGGCACAGGGGCGTGTGCGTGTGGTAATCACTGAGCATCCTGCTTCCCTGCCCAAGGCAGCGCATTCCTGCAAGCAAACATTGTTCCCCGGCCTGAGGAATCTCCGGGGCCCTGGCCCGCGCCATGGTCATGGCTGCACTCAGGGCTCGCCGCGACGGCGCACCAACTCCGCCACACTGCGCCCATCGCAAATCAGGTCCTCGAGCACCGCCTGCCCATTGAGCACGCGCAGTTGGGCAATGACCTTTCTGTCCTTGCCGCCAAAGCTCTGCCGCAACCAGGCATCGGCCTTGGGAGCAAGATCCTCATTGAGGTAATAGCGGTCCTGTGGCCAGAGCACCCGCAGCTTGTCATTCCAGTGGTAATTCACCGTAAGCCAGAGGCTGAGTTCACCGTTGGCCGGGCCTGGCACCGAGGCGTCAAACTCGTGCAGGCCATCCTTACCGGGTTTGAAGCGCAGGCAGACTTGGGTGGAGCGCTCCAGCTTGTTGCCCTTGAGGGGAAATTCATCGGGTTGAATTGCCACCCAGAGGTATCGCCCGCGCAGCGGGTCATAGGGATCAGGGGCGTGGCAAGCCAGCTTGAGCACCTGCCCGTGACGCAGAATGTTCTCGTAACGCCACACCTGCCAGAGAGGCGCCAGCCACTGAGCCGCGCAGGCCAAGGCAAAGCAGAGCAGCAGGGCGTGGCGACGATTCATGAGCGTGACAAGCGGCGGCCAAGGAAGCGTTGATAAGCCAGAAAGGTCAGGCCCACGGCCACAAAGCCCAGGCCCTTGGCCAAGGCGGACCAATGGCTTTCCATCAGGCGTGTGGCCACCAGGGCACTGAGCAGCAAGGCTCCCTGCCGGGCGCGGTCCTCGCCGAGTTGATCAGGTCTGAGGGCGAGGCGCAGGCCGTGAGCTGCCAAATAGGCAACCATGACCAGGCTGCCGTAGCTGCGCAGATTCAGCAGACCCATCGCCAGCGCCAACCATGGCAGGGCCGCGAGATACAAGGCCTCAATGCGCCCACGCCTCCAAGCCAAAGCCATCAGACCCGCGTTGACCCCCAGCAGCACCCAACCCACCGGCAGTTCA
The DNA here is from genome assembly GCA_030833205.1 of Prosthecobacter sp. Lineage (GTDB taxonomy): Bacteria > Verrucomicrobiota > Verrucomicrobiia > Verrucomicrobiales > Verrucomicrobiaceae > Prosthecobacter. The sequence continues at coordinate 8,088 of JAURHS010000017.1, read as the reverse complement.
ATCAGTGTGGCAGCCGCTTTAAAATTGCTGCGCGCCAAGTCGGCGAAAGTGAGGCCAAGGCCAAAGACCAGCAGCACGGCGCGGCCGAGCAACCAGTGCGGTTGGCTGCTCATTTCCCTGGCGCCATCACGGCGTGCAGGCAGCAGCCAGAAGCAGGAGGCCAGCAACACCGCCAGCCAAACAAAGGCATCATCCTTGACCAGTTCGATGCGCATGGCGCAGCTCTGCACGGCGGCCATCATGCCGGAATAGATGGCGAGGCTGCTCAACCCGGCCCAGTGCCGCACCAAGGCGTCTCGAAGCGGCCACAGGCCCAGGAGCAGAAGTGGGAAGCGAAGCGCACTGTCCTGCAAAGGCAGGGACAACGACCATTGGTTCAACGCCCAGAAGGTGATGCCCGCCAGGTAAAGCAGGCTCACGGCCGTGGATTGCAGGGCCCAGGCCAGCGGTAGAATCAACAGCATCCAGGCCTGCAACAGCGTGGTCCAATGCCCGCCAATGTGATACACCTGAGTGACAATGGCCAAAGCGCTGCCGGCCAAGACGGCCTGAGCCAGGGCCAGGCCCTCTCGGCGCGCAGAGGGGCATTGCGGATCCTGCAACACGCGCAGGCAGAACCACTGCGCGATGCCCAGCGGCAAAAAGGCCATGGCCAGACGCGTGGCACGACTGAAGTGATCCCAATTATGGCCCAGAATGACCAAGATGCCGATGGCCACCAGCGCCACGCCTAGGCCGCCGAGCAACCACTGACGCGGGGAATTGATGCCGGCCGCCTCTCCAAGCGGATGGCGCAGGCGCAGGGCCTCGGCCGACTCCGCGCTGATCAGGCCCTCGGCTTGCCAGTCCTGCAGTTGCCCGTGCAGCCAGTGATGGTCGGGATTGGAGGGCATGGCGGCGTCACCTTGTGGCGCCGATTTGACGCCTTTGCTGTGGGCAATGAATCAGCGCGATTTGCCGCGTTTGCCCTTGCTCTTTGAGGGCTTGACGACTGCTGGCAAAGCGGCAGCCTCGGCGCTTGACGGGGCATCGCCCTTGAGCTGGCGCAGCTCTTTTTCCACCTCGGCCAGACGGCGGGAGGTGGCATCAAGCTTCTTGGTGATGAGGCGGGCCACAAACTCAAACAGGGCGGCATGGAAGGCCGGATCTTCCTCGCGAGGATGCATGGCCTGCAGGAACTTCTGGTCCACGGCCAGGCAGAGGGAGGGGGCCACGGCAATCACCGAGGCACTGCGCTTGTCCTGATTGACCAGGGCCAGTTCGCCAAACACATCGCCGGTGTGCTTGATGTCGGCCACCCGCTTACCGCCCACGCGCACCTCAAGCGCCCCGCTGAGCAGAATATAAATGCGGCTGTCGATGCTGCCTTCCTCGATGATGCTGTCGCCCAGGTCACACTGAATCAACGAAGAGGAACGCAGCACATCGTCCAACTGCTCCTCGGTGAAGCTGTTGAGAAACGGCACGGCCTTGAGAGGCGCCGGCAGGCTGCCGTCCTCATGGATGTAGGCAAATTCTTTCATCGAGGCGTTGAGTAATCCGAGGATACGGCATCATCCAACAAACATTAAGCTTTTTTTGAGCCGTTGCTGCGATTTCGCCTCCTTCAAATCACCGCGCAGGCGGCGCCAAGGGCGCCCCAGATGGGGATGCCCCGCTTGCTGCCGGCGCTGCCCCCGAAGGAGAGGCGGGCGCAATCCCAGCTGCAGCAGGCGCTGCCGTCGGTCCTCCAACAGCCGTGGCCGGCCCGTTGGGATCATTGGCTGAGAGGCCGGTGGCCGCTCGCATCTCGGCGGCTGCCTCTTGGGCCTTGAGCTGCGCTGCCGCCAGTTTGGCGGCGTTCTCGCGTGTGCGCAGCTGCGACTGCTTGAGATAACTGGCGTAATCCGGCCCATTGCCGGCAATGCTCACCGGCGTGCCCAGCGCCGTTGCCCGAAAAAGCTTGGCGGCAAAACTCTGCGGCATGCGGATGCAACCGTGCGAGGCACGGCGGCCTGGCGAGGGAATTGGCCCCACATGCAAACCCAGGCCATCATTGCTCAGGCGCAGGAAGTAAGTCATTTTGGCAGGCTCAAAGCGCCCGCCTGGAGGCAGCAAGTCGCGGCCCTGCTTGAAGTCCGAGTTCACCAGCTTGCCCTGCGCATCGTAACTCTTGCCATAGAGATTGGAGACCTTGTCCGCCACCTTCTCCAGCACCCGAAACTCGCCGATGGGCGTGGGAAAACTGCGCAGCCCCGAGGCGATGTAGCTGACGCCAACCTCCTCAGTGCCGCTGTAGATGCGCAAGAGTTGTTCATCCACGGAGACCCGCAACCCAGTGATGGGCTTGCCGTCAGCCCGCCATTCCCAGAGACCCTTGGCCGGCCGCGATGGCGGTGGGGGAGGCGGCGGGGGAGCGCTGCGACAACCCACCAGCAAGGCGACAAGGGCCAGGCTCAACAGTGGGGGCAGGAAAAGGGAAAGACGCACGAAAGGGGTGATCAGTTTAGCAGAAGCACGGCGATGTCGCAAGCAAAGCGAGACCGGCAAGCCGCCGCAAGACCGCTTGATTTACTCCTGTTAAGCAATCAACCCAGTAAAGTCTCCGGCCTAGGACGTTTTGTTCCCCTGCCCCAACGGGGGCGGCTGCACCCTCGACCCTTCTCACCATGAAACTCGCCTCCGGCACCACCCTCATCCGCAACGGCCAACTCATTGACGGCACGGGAGCCGCGCCCATTGCCGATGCCGCCCTGCTCATCAAGGACGGCATCATCGCCTATGCTGGCCCTGCGGCCGATGCGCCAGCCACTGAGGCGCCCACTCAGATCATCGACGCGCAGGGCGGCAGTATTCTGCCCGGTCTGGTCGAGGCGCACATTCACCTCACCTACTTCAATGTCACCGAACTGCAGGACTTGGACATCAAGTACCCGGTGGAATATGTGACCCTGCAATCTGCCGTCAACGCGCGCACCGCACTGGAATGCGGCTACACCAGCGCGCGCAGCGGCGGCTGCCTGCACAACATTGATGTGTGGATGAAGAAGGCGATTGAAGAGGACATGATTCTCGGGCCGCGCCTCAGCGCCAGCGGCCGCGAAATCTGCGGCGCCGGCGGCCTGATGGACTGGAACCCGGACTACCGCAAAATCGGCATGGAGGGCATTGTCTTTATCGTCAACGGCCCGGATCAGGCGCGCAGCGCGGTGCGCAAACTGGTCAAGGACGGTATTGAATGGGTGAAGACCTACCCCACGGGCGATGCTGCCTCGCCAGACATCAACGATCACCACACGCTGTGCATGACCTTTGAGGAAATGCACGCCGTGGTGGCCACCGCACACAACCACGGCCTGAAGGTCACCGGCCACTGCCGCGCCACCGAGGGCATCCGCAATGCCCTGAAGGCCGGATACGACTGCATCGAGCACGGCACCTTCATGGACGATGAATGCCTGGACTTGATGCTCAAGCGCGGCGTGCCCATGTGCCCGGGCCTGGGCTTTGAGCTGTGGAGCGTGCAGCGCGGACGCGAGTTCGGCTTGTCGCAGCGGGTGATTGACGGCCATCAGGAGACTTTGGAAGGCGGCGTGGAGAGCTGCCGCCGCGTGCTCAAAGCCGGCGGGGTGATGGGCTTGGGCGGTGATTACGGCTTTGGCTGGACTCCGCATGGCACCTATGCCCAGGAGCTGACCTTCTTCGTCAATCATGTGGGCTTCAGCGTGCTCGACACCCTCAAGTGCGCCACCTTGGGCGGCGCCAAGATCATGGGCCGCGACCATGAATTGGGCAGCCTGGAAAAGGGCAAGCTTGGCGATGTGCTGGTGGTCAAGGGCGATGTGATGCGCGACATCAGCCTGCTGGAGAATCGCAACCATCTGATGGCCGTTTTGCAAGGCGGCATCCTCAAGGCCGGCACTCTTGCCCACAACGCCGGCGGCATCTAAAATCGCGTCAGCAAGCCTGCGCTGTCGGGCTCACGGCCTTCATTCTTTTTTTGATCTCATGACTCGTTTTGTGTTTTTTCTCCTCGCCCTCTGCCTCGGCAGCAGTGGCCTTGCCGCCGATCTCTTCGAGCGCAGCAATCTCGCCGCCTGGTGCATTGTGCCCTTTGACAAGGCCAAGCGCAGCCCCGAGGCCCGTGCGGAAATGGTGGCCGCCATGGGCCTGCGCAAGATCGCCTACGACTGGCGCCAGGAGCATGTGCCGGAGTTCGAGCGCGAGATCCTCGCCTACCAAAAACACGGCATTGAGATGTTTGCCTTCTGGGGCCTGCACGAGGAGGCCCTGCGCCTGTTTGCAAAGCACAAACTGCATCCCCAGCTCTGGGTGATGATGAAGGACAGCGGCGAGACGCAGGAACAAAAGGTGGCCAATGCCGCGCAGGCCCTGCTGCCCACTTTGCAACGCGCCAAAGCACTGGGCTGCCAAGTCGGCCTCTACAATCATGGTGGATGGGGCGGTGAACCTGAAAACATGGTCGCCGTCTGTGAGCACCTCAAAGCCAGACACGGCAGTGACCATGTCGGCATCGTTTACAACCTGCATCACGGCCACAGCCATCTGGCGCGCCTGCCCAAGGCCTTGGCGGCGATGAAGCCCTGGCTGCTTTGCCTCAATCTCAATGGCATGGACCTGCGCGGCGATGAGGTGGGCCGCAAGATCCTGCCGCTGGGCATCGGCACCGAGGATGTGAAGGTGCTGCGCCAGATTCGCGCCAGTGGGTACAGCGGACCGATTGGCATCCTCAACCACACCATGGAAGACGCGCAGGGCCGCCTGCTCGACAACCTCGAGGGCCTGCAATGGCTGCTGCCCCAGCTCGATGATCACAAGCCCGGAGCAAGGCCCAAATACCGCACCTTTGTGGATGCCCCGCCGCGCAAGGCCGGGCCCAGCGCGGGCCCAACGCGCGCGGAGAGCGTGCCCTCCCTCAATGCGGAGTTTGGCAAGGCCCTGCAGGGCGGCTGGGTCACACGCGGCGATCCGGCCTTCAACCAACTGCCCTTCACCATCGAGTGCCGCGCCCAAATCAATGGCAGCGGCGGCTACAACATTCTGGTGGCCTCTGAAGTCAAGGCTTCGGCCACCCATTGGGAGTTCTACACCCATGCGCAGCGCGGCACCCTGGCCTTGTACCTGCCGGGGCGCGGCGGCGATTACGACAGCGGTGTCAACATCTGCGATCGGCAGTGGCATGACCTGCTCGCCAGCGTGGAGGAACAGGGCGTGAAGATCTGGGTGGACGGCAAACTGGTCTTGGAGAAACCCATCGCGCCACTCAAGGGCAGCGCCAAACCCGGCGACATCGCCTTTGGCCAATTGGTGGAAGGCGGCATTGGCTGTCAGGGAATGATTGATGATGTGCGCCTGGCTCGCGGCGCCATGAAGCCGCGCAAGGGCAACGCCCCGCGCCAGCGCATGGACAACACCTTGGCCCTTTGGAGCTTTGATGATCTGGCCGCCAGTCTGCCTCCCCCCGCACCCAAGCCCGCTGATTTTGCGCCGACGCTTGAGCCGCTGGACAAAAGCCTCAACGGCCACTGGCGCGAATTCGTCAACCGCGAGCGGGTCTTCGATTTCTATGGCAAGCAGGCCCTGCAGTTTGCGGGACGCAAACCCCTGCCCGAATTGCTGCCACAGTTCCCCGGCCTTGATGGCGGGCAGCAGGGGCACTGGGGCAATCAGAACGATCAGGTGACCTGGAAGGATGGACGCTGGGCCGCCAGCGATCTGGGCTCGCTGTTTTGCGGCGTCTTCAAAGGCGGCGGCCTGCTGGTGCCCAAGGCCATCTGCGTGCGGCGCGGTGATCACAGCGCGGTCTTTGACCCGGAGCGCATGGCCTGGCGTCTGAAGTGGAGCGGCGGCTTCATCCGCCTCAATGACAGTCGCCATGGCTTCATGGCCGGCGCGCCGATGGACGGCAAGGTGATCTCCAAAACCGAGGAAAAACTCGCCGGCAGTTTTCGCGGTTTGTTTCGCCGTGGCGCAGAGGTTGAGATCATCACCAGCGAAACTCCCCTGCCCCAGCCTGCCCCTGCCCAGTGGCCGCAATGGTTGCAGACCCGCGGCGAGTTGGGCCTGCAGCAACCCTTTGCCTGTGACCGCCTGAGCCTTCCCTACGAGAATCCCTACGGCACCCTGTTTTTCATCACTGCGCATGATTTCTTTGCCGACGGTCAGGCCGCAGTGGCCACCATGACCGGCGAGGTCTGGTTGCTGCGCGGCATTGACGAGACCCTGCAGAACCTGCGCTGGAAGCGCTTTGCCACTGGCCTGCATCAGCCCCTTGGCCTGAAGATCCTCGACGGCAAGATCCATGTCCTGGGCCGCGACCAGATCACCTGCCTGCACGACCTCAACGGCGATGATGAGGCCGACTTCTACGAGCGCGTCAGCGCCGCCATGCAAACCTCGCCCGGCGGCCATGACTTCATCGTCGGCCTGGAACGCGACGCGCAACAGCGCTGGTACTTTGCCTCAGGCAATCAAGGCCTTTGCCGCCTCAGCCCCAATCACCGCCTCGAGGTGCTGGCCACCGGCTTCCGCAACCCCAACGGGCTTGGCCTCAGCCCAGATGGCCGCTTTGTCACCACCAGCGTGCAGGAAGGCGATTGGACTCCGGCCAGCAGCATCTGCCAAGTGGAATTGGAACGCGAGATTGGCGCGCATTTCGGCGCAGGCGGCCCCAAGGACGGCCAGCCACCGCATCCCGTGCTGATGTACCTGCCTCGCGGCGAGGACAACAGTTGCAGCTCACAGGTCTTCATCACCTCACCCCGTTGGGCCGAGCTCAAGGGCGATCAAAACCTGATCCATCTCTCCTCCGGCGGTGGCAGCGCCTGGCTGATGATGCGCCAACAGGTGCAGGGCCTCTGGCAGGCAGCGGCCTACAAGATCAGCGGCAACTTCGACAGCGGGCCGCAGTGCGCGCGCTTTCATCCCCGCGACGGCCATCTCTATGTCAACGGCATGCAGGGCTGGGGCAGCTACACGCCCAAGGACGGCAGCTTTCAACGCCTGCGTTTCACGCGCGGCGAGCAGGCCCTGCCCGTGGCCTTTGAGGCCCGCGACAACGGACTGCTGCTGCGCTTCGATCAACCACTGCCTGCATTGGAGTTGAAGACCTGCTTCGCGCAATGCTGGAATTACCGCTACGGCTCACAGTACGGATCGCCGGAGTATTCACTCAAGTACGCCGACACCCCCGGCCACGACCCCATTGAGATCCAGAGCCTGCAACGCCTTGATGAGGGTCGCGCCCTGTTCGTGGAAATGCCACAACTGCAACCCGCCAATCAAGTGCACCTGCGCTTTGGCCAGCGCGACCTCTTCCTCACCATTCACCGCCTCGCTGAGGCCTTCACCGATTTCCCCGGCTACCGCAAAGTGGCCAAGACCGGTCACGCCGCGCAGGTGGGCCTGCAGGCCCCCAAGCCAAGCCAACCCAACCCTTGGGCCAATGGCCAGGCCGGCCGCGAGCTGGTGGTGGAGGCCGCGCTGGGATTGCAGTTTGTGCAAAAGCAACTGCGCGCCAAGGCCGGCGAGCGCCTGAGCCTTCGCTTCAAGAACCCCGATGTGGTGCCGCACAACTGGCTGCTGGCCAAGCCTGGCTCACTGCAGCGCCTTGGCGCCCTGTGCAACCTGATGATCAGCGACCCCGAGGGCATGACCAAGCATTATGTGCCCGGCAGCGAAGAAGTGCTGGCCTACACCGACATGACCAATCCCAAGGGCGAGTTTGTGATTCACTTCAACGCCCCAAGCCAACCCGGCACCTATCCCTACCTCTGCACCTTCCCCGGGCACTGGATGGTGATGAACGGCGAACTGAAGGTGGAGTAAGCACTGCGCAATACCGCGGGCTGGAGCGCTTCGAGCTTCCCGATCCCGCGCAGCTCAGCCCCTGCTCTGCGGGTTTACACCCCCGCTCATTGCTGCAACACCGGGCCTCACAACCCGGCGCGTGCTGCAGCTTCCTGCGCCACTCAAGGCCGCGCAAATGCAGGCCCAAGGCAACGCCCATCGGCGCGTTGCGCCTGACTGCGCCTGACTGCGCTTGACTGCGCTTGACTGCGCCTGACTGCGCCTGACTGCGCCTGACTG
>JAURHS010000080.1 GCA_030833205.1 Prosthecobacter sp. | reverse complement strand
CACATAGCCGGCAGCCAGGGAGCAGACGGCACCAACGATGAAGCCCACACCGGCGAGGGCACCCTTGAATTAGAAGACCGCAACGAAAATAAGCGCCGCAATGCCCAGAATGGCGCGGATCTGGCGATTGAGGTAGGCTTTGGCACCCTGCTGGATGGCTCCGCCAATCTCGGCCATTTTTTCGTTGCCGGGGCTGCAGGCGACGATGCGTTTGATGAGCAGAAAGGCGAAGGCAAGTCCGACGGCAGCGAGGGCCAGGGAGATGCTGATGCCGTTGGTGAGGAGGAACGAGGGATTCACGTCAGAAAGGGTTGCGGGTTGGGCAAAGGGGGGCGATTGTAACGATTCGGTGCCAGCTGGCAACAGGCTTTTGCAAGAGGCTCACAATCAGCGGGTTTTCGGTGCTATTCGGCTCGGTCTGTGGGTTGCCCCAGCGTGCTGGCAGGGGCCTGGGGGGCGTTGCTTAGGAGCGTTCCTTGGCTTTGGGAGTTTTCCCGCGAACGGTCATCCGAAAGGGGATGCCGGGGGCTGGCCACTGGGTGCGGATCACGCTTTCCAGGAAGCGCAGGTAGCCCTCGGTCATTTTTGCCGCGCGGTTGGCAAAGAGAACAAAGTGCGGCACCGGCACCTGGGTGTGGTCGTTGTCGTCGGCCAATTGGGTGACATAGAGCAGTTTGAAGGCAAAGCGGCTGCGGCCAAGGGGCCCTGGGGTGTTTTCAATGGCTTCGTGCAGGAGGCGGTTGAGTGGTCCGGTGCCAATGCGGGTTTCGCTGGCGTTGCGGATGGCCTCAATCTGGACAAAGAGCTTGCCGATGTTGTCGTTGTTCTTGGCGCTGGTGGCAATCAGAGGGGCGTAGTGCAGGAAGAAGAACTCGCGGCTCATGAGTTCACGCAGTTCTTCAAGGCGATCCTTTTGTTTGGCCGTGGGGTGGAACAGGTCGAATTTGTTCATCACCAGAATGCAGGGCTTGCGCTCTTCCAGAATGAGCTGAGCAATCTTGCGATCCTGCATTTTGGCGCCGCTGCTGCAGTCCACCACCAGCAGACAGATGTCAGCTCGCTTGATGGCCTGAATGCTTCGCTGCACCGAGAAGATTTCGATGTGGTCATCGACCTTGGCTTGGCGGCGAATGCCGGCGGTGTCAATGAGTTGGTAGGCCTTGCCGTTGTAAGTGCAATGCACATCCAAGCTGTCGCGGGTGGTGCCTGGCATGTCGCTGACCAGGGCTCGCGGCGAGCCCATGATGGCGTTGAGCAGGGAGGACTTGCCTGCGTTGGGTCGGCCCACGATGGCCAGCTTTAGCGGGCGTTTGCTGCGCTGGCGGTCTTCCTGCGCTTGTTCTTCCTGCAGTTGGCTCAATTCGTTCAGGCCAAGAATCTCGCAGATGCGAGCCACCAAATCGTCAACGCCAAGGCCATGCACGGCGCTGACCTCGCAGCTTTCGCCCATGCCGAGTTTGGCAAACTCGCCCGTGCCCATGCGGCGTTGCTCGGAGTCTGCCTTGTTGCAAACCAGCAGCACGGGTTTGCGGGCCCGGCGCAGCACGCGGGCCAGCTCCTGGTCAATGGGATTGGGCCCGGCAGTGACATCGACGACAAACAGAAGCAGGTCGGCCAATTCCAAGGCGAGGTTGGCTTCGGTCTGCACCTGCTCGGTGAGGGGATCGTCGGTGTTGGCGCCGATGCCGCCGGTGTCCATGATCTCGAAGACCTGCGGGCCGCGGCGGCATTGGGCGGTGATCCGGTCGCGGGTGACCCCGGCGTGATCGTGCACGATGGAGAGGTTGAGGCCGGCGAGGCGGTTGAAGAGGGCGGATTTGCCCACATTGGGGCGTCCGACGATGGCGACAGTTTTCAAAGGGGTGCGAAGGCGACGGTGAACAAGAAATGCGGTTGACGACGGCCAACCCCAAGCGACCACCGTAGAGCAGAGCAGGCCTCTGCTCAACTTTTCTCCCAAATTCCTCCATCATGCCCTCCGAATCTGAAGTCCGCGCCGCCTTGTCGCAGGTGCGTTATCCCGGTTTCACCCGCGACATTGTCTCCTTTGGCCTGGTCAAGGGCGTTGAGGTGCAGGGATCAAGGGTCAAGGTGCTGATCTCAGTGGCCACCCGCGATCCCGCGGTGCCAAGGCAGATCCACGAGCAGGCGCAGGCCGCGATTGCGGCCCTTCCCGGTGTGGGCGAGGTGCAGTTGGACTTTGACATCAAGGAGCCTCCGCAGGCGCCTCAGTCCTCGGCTGACACCTTGCCGAAGTCCAGCATCCCAGGGGTCAAGCGCATCATTGCGGTGGCCAGCGGCAAGGGTGGTGTGGGCAAGAGCACAGTGGCGAGCAATCTGGCGGTGGCCCTGGCGCAGAGTGGGGCTCGCGTCGGCCTGTGTGATTGTGATCTCTACGGGCCAAGCATGGCTTTGATGTTTGGGGCCACTCACCGTCCGATGCAGAACGAGCGTCAGGAAATTGTGCCCGTGGAGCGCCACGGCGTGAAGTTGATCAGCATGGGCCTGCTTCTTGATGACGACGCGCCTGTGATCGTGCGCGGGCCGGTGGCCACTCGCTACACCCAGCAATTTTTGCGGCAGTGCGCCTGGGGCGACCTCGATTATCTGGTGTTGGACCTTCCCCCCGGCACCGGTGACATCGCCCTGACCATTGTGCAGACGGTGGCCGTGGACGGTGCGGTGATCGTGACCACGCCTCAGGAGGTGGCGCTGATTGACGCTCGCAAGGCGGTGACCATGTTCCAAAAGGTTCATGTGCCAGTCTTTGGCATTGTGGAGAACATGAGTTATTTCCTCTGCCCCTCGGACGGCCAGCGCTACGCCATTTTTGGGGAGGGTGGCGGTGAGGCCGAGGCCAAGCGGCTCGGCGTGCCGCTGCTGGCGCAGTTGCCCATTGAGATGGCTGTTCGTGCCGGCGGCGATGCCGGGGTGCCGATTACTCTTCAGGAAGGCGGGCAGTCCCAGGTGGCGCAGGCCTTCAAGGCTGTGGCTGCCCACCTGCGCAAAGTCAGTCCAGCCTAGGCTGCGGTTGCGGTGGGGCCTGCCACTGAGAGTGACTCGGGGGCAGGGTGCCAGCGCCAAACCTAGGTGGCAGCGCCAAACCTAGGTGGGCAGGTTGGCCATGAGTTTCTCCAGGCGACTGACCATGCGCTGAGGCTCGTCGAGGAGCCCGGCACTCAGCAGCGCGTTGTCCAGCAGTTGCGCGCCCATCAGGGCGGCGAGCTGCGGGTTGGTCTGGCGGGTCTGCTCCAGCTTGCGAACAAGGTCGTGGCTGGGATTGATCTCAAGGATGACTTTGACCTGTGGCACCTCATCGGGCTTCATGGCGCGCATCATCTGCCGCATTTGTGGCGTCAATCCTCCTTCAGGGGTGATGGCAAGCACTGGCGCGCCCAGCAGGCGTTTGCTGCCGCGGACCTCCTCGACGGTTTCGCCAAGTTCCGTCTTCAGCCATTCATTGAGCTGCGCAAGCGTGGTCTCATCGAGGGCTTCGCCGCCTTGCTCCAGGTCGCCGAGATCCACCTCGGGGCTATTGACGCTGAGAAGCCTCTTGCCCTCAAACTCACCCAGCGAGTTGATGACATACTCGTCCATGGGCTCATGCAGGAAGAGCACCTCGAAACCCTTGGCCTTGAAGGCCTCGAGATAGGGGCCAGACTCGATGGCGCTGCGGCTGGGCCCGGTTTGGTAGTAGATGCATTCCTGAGTCGAGGGCATGCGCTTTGCGTAGTCCTGCAGGCTGCAGGGTTTGCCCACCTCGCAGAGGCTGGAGTCAAAGCGCAGCAACTTGGCAATGGCGTCGCGGTTGGCGAAGTCGGTGACGATGCCCTCCTTGAAGAAGCGGCTGAACTTGGCGTAGAACTCCAGGTAGGAATCAGGGTTGTCTTGAGCTTCCTTGTCGAGGAACTTCAACAGGCGCTTGGTAACCACCTCGCCGAGTTTGCGCACCAGCGAACTGTCTTGCATGGACTCCCGCGAGATGTTGAGGGGAAGGTCCTCGCTGTCAATCACGCCGCGGGCAAAGCGCAGCCATTCAGGCAACAGCTTGGGGGGATGCGGATCGATCAGGACTTTTTTGCAATACAGGGCCACGCCGGGCTCCATCTGGCCCATGCCGAAGAGCTCCTGATTTTGCGAGGGCAGGAAGATCAGGGCATTGATGACCAGCGGGGCGTCGGCCTGGAAGTGCAGGTGGTAGCTTGGCTTGTCGAAGGCCTTGGCAGCGAACTGATAGAAGGACTCGTACTGCTCGGCGCTGATTTCCTCACGGGGCTTCAGCCAGATGGCCTCAACAGTGTTGAGCCGCTCGGCGTTGAGCTCGAGCGGGAAGGCGATGAAGTTGGAGTATTGGTTGATGATGCGGCGCAGGGTGTTGGCCTTGGCGAAATCCCGCGCGTCCTCCTTGAGCTTGATGACGATGCGGCAGCCGCGATTCTGTTCAGGCACCTCCTCGATGCTGTAGGTGCCGCTGCCGGTGCTAGTCCAGCACAGCGACTGGCCCCCTGGGCGCCAGTCGCGGGTGAAGACCTTGACCTCCTCGGCGACCATGAAGGCGGAGTAGAAACCCACGCCGAATTGGCCGATCAAGGTGGCGTCCTTGGATTTGCCGGCGTTTTTCAAGGCGGCGGCGAAGGCCTTGGAGCCAGAGTGGGCGATGGTGCCCAGGTTCTGGGTGAGTTCCTCGCGCGACATGCCGATGCCGCTGTCGGCCAGGGTGATGGTGCCAGCGGTTTCATCGCTGCTGATGCTGATCTTGAGTTCGGCCTGGGGCTCGTGAATCTCCTTTTCAGTCAGTTGCGTCAGGCGCATTTTTTCCAGGGCATCGGCGGCGTTGGAGACCAGTTCGCGGATGAAAATCTCGCGATCGGTGTAGAGGCTGTGGATCACGATGTCGAGGACTTGCCGGACCTCGGCCTGAAACTCGTGGGTGGTGGCGGTTTGGCTCATGGGGGATTGGTGTGTGGAAACGGGTGACTGCCGCGGCCGGTTGCGCGAAAATGAGGCCTTTCCTTGGCCTCAAAAGGCGCTTTTGCAAGGGCGGATGGCAGCCTTCTGGGGCTGGGGTCCGCTGCTTGAGAGGCCGCTGCGGGGGGCAGACGGGGGCTGTCTGCGCAAAGGGGGTTTTCGGGCTTGCCAGTCTCCCGCGCCGCCTCTACTGCTTGCACCCCATCCCTTCCTGTCCGATGAGCGCCGACGCCTCTGCCAGCCCACCTTCCTTCGAGGAAGCGATGCAGCGCTTGGAGCAGATCGTTGAAGCGATGGAGTCCGACCGTCAGCCTTTGGAGGCCATGCTCAGCTCCTATGAGGAGGGCATGAAATTGCTGGGGCTTTGCCGTCAGCGCATGGACGAGGCGAAGCTCAGGGTGGAACAGATTCAGGCTGGCGAAAGTAGCCGAGGCGAGACGCAGACGGCGGAGGCAGGCAAGCCGGCGACCCGCTCGACGCGGCGCCGCGGTGCGAGCGACAGCGTCGGTGAAGAGGGACTGCCGCCAACGGGCGGTTCTGAGATTCGGCTTTTCTAAGTTTTTTTACTCCGTGGATAACGCATTGCCTCCCATTGATTCTCCTGCCGCCCTCAAGGCTCTCGAGCTTGAGCAACTTCCAGTGCTTGCTGAGCAGATTCGTCAGACACTGATTTCCACCCTGGCCCAGACCGGCGGCCACCTTGGGCCCAATCTTGGGGTGGTGGAACTGACCTTGGCCATGCATCGCGTGTTTGACACGCCGAAGGATAAGTTTGTCTTCGATGTGGCTCACCAGGGTTACATCCACAAGATGCTTACCGGGCGTTGGAATCAAATCCATACCATCCGTCAGTACGAGGGTCTCAATGGCTTTTTGCTGCGCACGGAGTCTGAGCACGATTGCTACGGTGCAGGCCATGCGGGCACCTCAGTGGGAGCGGCTCTGGGGATGGCGGTGGCTCGTGACCTCCAGGGCAGCGACGAGCATGTGGTTTGCGTGGCGGGCGATGCGGCCTTCACCTGTGGGCCTGTGTTCGAGGCGCTCAACAATGTGGCAGCCCACACCAAGAGACTGATCATCGTTCTCAACGACAATGAGTGGAGCATTGACCGCAATGTCGGCGCCATTGCCGGCTACTTCAACGCCATCGCCACTCATCCGGGTTATGCCAGCCTGCATGACAAGACTGCGAAGTTCATTGAGTTTGTCCTTGGCGGCGAGGCGCGCAAGCTCGCGGGCCGAGTCGAGAAGACTGCCAAGGGTTTCCTCCTGCCCCAAGGGGAGGTTGCCAGCAAGCACAGCACCTTCTTCGATGAATTTGGCATTCGTTATTATGGCCCGATTGACGGGCATGATTTGCCTCTGTTGATCCAGACCTTCGAGTTTCTCAAGACTCAGGACGAACCGGTGATCCTGCATGTGCTCACGGAGAAGGGGCGAGGTTACAAGCCTGCGCTGGAGGACCCTCTCAAGTTCCATGGTCTGGGCACCTACAATGCGTCGACGGGTGAAACGCCCTCAGCTGCCAAGCCTACCTACTCGCAGATTTTTGGTGAGAGCATCACGCGCTTCGCCAAGGAAGATGGAAAGATGGTGGCCATCACAGGCGCCATGCCTGGCGGCACCGGCCTTCTGCCCTTCAAGAACGAGGTGCCGGAGCGATACTTCGATGTGGGGATTGCCGAGGAGCACGCAGCGCTGTTTGCCTGTGGCCTTGCCGCCAGTGGCATGAAGCCCTTCCTGGCGATTTACTCCACCTTCATGCAGCGCGCCTATGACATGATCATTCATGACATGGCCATTCAGAATCTTCCTGTGCGCCTGTGCATGGACCGTGCGGGTCTCAGTGGCGATGATGGCCCGACGCATCACGGTTTGTTCGACATCGCCTACCTGCGCGGTGTTCCTGGCTTGGTGCATATGCAGCCCAAGGACGAGGACGAGTTCGTGGATATGCTCTGGACCATGGCGGCCTACGACAAGGGCCCCATCGCTCTGCGCTACCCACGGGGCAGCGGCCCAGGGGTGAGGCCCAAGGCAAGGCCGACCTTGCTCGAGATTGGTCGCGGTGAATTGGTTGAGGACGGCAGCGATGTTGGACTGATTGGCTTGGGAGATCTTTTTGCAATGGCGGTGCAGACGCGCGCGGAGTTGCTTAAGGACGGACTGAGCGTCGCTCTGCTCAATCCGCGCTTCATCAAGCCGCTGGACAGCGAACTCATTGTGGGGCTTGCCAAGCGAGTGAAGGTCATCTGCACCTTTGAGGATCATGTCCTGATGAATGGTTTTGGAACAGCGATCATGGAGTTGCTTGCGCAGGAGGGTATTGCCACTCCCGTGGTTCGTGTGGGTTGGCCTGACGAGTTCATCGAGCACGGCAGTGTGCCGGTGCTGCGCGCCAAGCACGGGCTCAGCGTTGAGTCTGCGCTGACCAAGATCCGCTCCAAGTTGCAGTCCTGACCGCAGTCGCCAGCGGTCTTGCCCTGCGCCGCTTGACGGGGCCGCCACTGCGCATCAGCGGTAGCCGTAGGCTAGGGCCCAATACAGGCCTTTTTCCTTGGCGCTGCTCAGCGAGAAGGTCAGGGTGTAGGTACCGGTGCGTGGTGGGTTGACGCGGATGGAGCTGAAGTTGGCGGCAGTCTTTCCGGCGATGGAGACTTCCTCGCCCTTTTCATCGTAAACCCTGAGATCAAAGGTGACTCCCTTGTTTGATGAACCCAGCCAGAAGGCATATTCATTGCCTTTGAACATTTGGTGTTTGATCACCAGAAGTTGCCCGCTTTTGACCTCGCCGTTCCAGTATTCCTCGCGAACGATGAAACCCTGCTCAACATAGGGCATGGCGGCTTCCATGGCCAGACTGTGGGAGTCGTCCACAGTGGCTGCAAGCGGAGGCAGCACCATGAAAAACACGGCGAGCAGGAGCGAAAGGGTGGGGGCGAGTGGGCGCATGGTCTGCGTTGAGGAGGGGATTATCTGCCCAGAATAGCGGTGAGAGAGGCTTTGCAGGTGACCCCGATTTTGGTCACCGCCTCACGACTGAAGCTGCCCTTTGCCGCATTCATCTCTGAAAGCGTGCCACTGAGGCCGCCGCGAATGGTTTCCAAGAGGGGGTGCTTGCGGGTGCTTTTGGCCATGCCGTCAATGGCGCCAAGGAAGTGCTCCACCAGCATGGGTTGGTTGAGCAACTCTGCGCGGTCCTCGGAGAAGTGTTTGCCAATGATCGAGGTAACGCTGGCGGTGCCTCGAAGCCAACCTCCAAGGCTGACACACTGAGAGAGATCGCCGTCGCGCATTTCGTCCATGGTGTCGCGAACGGTCTTCTGAGTGCGGTCAAACTCCCGTCGAATGGCCGGCCAGTCGCTTTGGTCCGCCGCGTCGAGGATGGCCTGGGCGTGAGGCCTGACGGATTTGATCAGCCCCAGGGCAGTGGCGAGGTCCATCACATCTCGGCCAATGTCCTTGACGGCTTCCTTGTCCTGCGCCTGCACGGCCACGAATCCTTCGGCGACAACGCAGCCAAAGACGAGTGCGAGACGGGTTCGGTCCCCAGTTTTTGGAAGATCGCCGTGGCCGATCTCCTGCTGCCAGTTTGGCTCCCCAAGTTTGTCGAGAACACTGAAGATCTCACTGGGCACGGGCACCACCACGGCAGAGACCACCTCGCCGGGGAACTTCGCTTTGGCAGTGCCTTGGGCCGTAGCCATGGAGACCAAGCCGGGCCAAGCCAGGGTGGCGGCACAGCACAGAAGGGGCAGAGTTGGGCTCATGGGATCAAGAAAGCGGGGAAAGGGCAGGGAGGCAACCGTTTTGAACGGGCGCAATAGAGCTCAGGTCAGGTTCGTTGAGAGGGAGATGGATTTGTCTCTAAGCGATGAGGAGCGTGCGCGCTATGAGTGGCAGATGTGGCTGCCTGGCATGGGCGAGGAGGGGCAGTGTCGGCTCAAGGCGTCATCGGTGCTGGTCTCGCGGGTGGGTGGTTTGGGTGGGTTGGTGGCCTTGGAGTTGGCGGCTGCCGGCGTCGGTCGGTTGATTCTGGCTCACGGCGGTTTGCTCAAGCCCAGTGATTTGAATCGCCAGCTTCTGCAGTCCCGCTCGGGGATTGGACGGCCTCGAATCGAGGGGATCGTGCAACGGTTGCGGGAGTTCAATCCCGACTGTGAGGTGGTGGCCTTGCCTCACAACGCCAGCGCTCAAAACGCTGAGGACATGGTGTCGCTGGCTGATGTGGTGGTGGACGCTGCTCCCTTGTTTGAGGAGCGCCTGGCCCTCAACTCGGCAGCCATGAGGTTGGGTCGGCCGATGGTGGAGTGCGCCATGCACGGCATGGAGATTTCAGTGACCACCTTTCTGCCCGGGCGCAGTGGCTGTCTGGCTTGCTATGTGCCTGAGGTGCCTGCCTCCTGGAAGCGCCAGTTCCCCGTGTTCGGCGCGGTGTCGGGAACAGCCGCATGTTTTGGCGCGGTGGAGGTGATCAAGTTGTTGACGGGTCTAGGCTCCGGTTTGGTGGGCGAGATGTTGCATGGAGATCTGGCGACCATGCGTTTGCGACGATTGTCGCTGCCCAAAAGGGCGGATTGCCCGGTCTGTGCCTCGGCCAAGCCCTGGTCTGGGTTGACTCAATCCTGACAGTTTTGGTGAAACTTGCGGGCCGCCTTGTCGTTTGAAGGCGCGTCAGGCTCCTTGCTTCAAGGGGCCACAGCCAACGAAACCACAACCCAAAACAGAAATGAAAAACATTGTGACCCTGCTCTCCGTGCTGGCCCTTGCCGCCGGCCTCAACGCTGCCGAAGGCGAGAAGCCCAAGGCCAAGATGGACCCCGCCAAGGTGTTTGCCAAAATGGACGGCAACAGCGACGGCTCGATCTCCAAGGAAGAGTTCATGGCCAGCCCTGGCGCCAAGAAGGACGCAGCCAAGGCCGAGAAGGGCTTCTCTGCCAAGGACAAGGATAAGGACGGTAAGCTCTCCAAGGAGGAGTTCACTGCCGCCCCTGCCAAGAAAAAGAAGAAGGGCGCCTGAGTTTCCGCCATGCGGATCTTGCCAGGTTTAGCCTGGTTGGATTCCTGAGGTCCTACCTCGCAAAAACCGCATCTGGGGCAACCCAGGTGCGGTTTTTTTGCTGGAGGCTTGGCAGGCGAGCCTTGCTGGGGTATCCAGTCGCCTGTGTTGATTCAGTTTGCTTCTTCTGTTTTCGCGCTCCTGTTGGTCTCCTGCGCCAGCAGCACCATCCCCTCTGCCCGAGATCTTGATGCGCAGCGCCAGCGTTTGCGGCAAGAAATGAATGAGGATTATCGGGCGCTGGCGATGGAACGGGCGCAGGGCCGGATCAACGAGGCCCAGTACCGCGAGGGCGTTGATCGGTTGGATCGCTTGGTCTTGATGAAATCCGCCAAGGCCTGTTGGGCAAGACATGAAATGGCACAGAGCGAGGACCGCGCCAATGGCATTCCGACTCCTGATCGCCCAGTGGCGCTGTCGCCTCCCAATGCCGGCGGTGGACAGGGATCCCTCTACCAAAGCCCTCGTCTTTCCGGCTCTGCCAATCAGGCCCAAGGGGTTTTGCAGCAAATCACCACGGCAACTGCGCAGAGCGGGCGGGTTGCCGGCTCAGTCTACGACCGCTGAGTGTGCGAGTCTTGGTCTCTGGAAACTCAGGCATGATGGGCCATGGAACCTTGGCAGTTGCAGCGCCTGGCCCAACTCGAGGTGGACCGTTGTCTGCGTGGTATGCCTGTTGCCTTGCGAAAGGAGATTGAGGCCTGTGCCATTCATCTCGAGTCAATGGACGCGCTGGATCCCGATTGCCTCGGACGCTTTGAGGGGCTGCCCTTCGGCCTGGAGCCTGGCCTGCCGGCGGAGTTGCCACAAATTCGAATCTTCATTGGCGCGCTTTGGTTGTGGTCCAACCGCCAACGCGGCGAGTTTCGGCGGCAGGTTCGCGTGACCTTGCTGCACGAGTTGGGGCACTTTCTGGGTTGGGATGAAGGGCAGGTGGCGGCGTTGGGCCTGGAATGATGCCATTGCGGCAAAAAAACTGCTAGGGGCGCACCCTTGACGCGCGTATCCAAAACCCAGTGATCGCCCCTCCTCAGCGCCCCATGTCTCATGCCCAAGCGGCTGGTGAGTTTTTGCGCGATGCGCCCCGCACAGCCTGGCATGACAAGACCCTGTGGATGGTTCGGGCGCGGCGGGATGTGCGGGCCAAGGCGGTGCCAGATTGGGAGCCCCTTCGAGAGGCGGCTTCGAGAATCAAGGAGCACACCCTGTCACGGTTGTCACAGTATCTGCAACAGTTTGAGGCCGCGGCTCAGGCCAACGGCGTGCAGGTCCATTGGGCGGCTGATGCCGACGAGCACAATCGGATTGTGTTGGAGATCCTGCAGGCCTCGGGCAGCCGTCGGCTGGTCAAGAGCAAGTCCATGCTCACCGAGGAGTGCCATCTCAATGGTTATCTTCAAGCCAATGGTGTTGAGGTGGTGGACACGGATTTGGGCGAGCGCATCGTGCAATTGCAGAATACGCCGCCAAGTCACATCGTCATGCCGGCGATTCATCTTCGGCGAGTGGAGGTTGGGGAGGTGTTTCACGAGCACCTTGGGACACCGAGAGGAATGGACGATGCCACGGAGTTGACGCGTGCGGCGAGACATCATCTGCGCGGTCATTTTCTGCATGCCGATGCGGCCCTGACTGGGGTGAATTTTGCGGTGGCTGAGAACGGTGCCTTCGTGGTCTGCACCAATGAGGGCAATGCAGACATGGGCGCGCACCTTGCTCCCGTGCACATCGCCTGCATGGGGCTGGAGAAAGTGATTCCAAGGCAGGAGCATCTCGGGGTGTTCCTGCGCCTGCTTGCGCGCAGTGCCACCGGTCAACCCAGCACGGTGTTTGCCTCGCATTTTGTGCGGCCCCGACCTGGGCAGCAGATGCATGTGGTCATTGTGGACAACGGCCGCAGTCGGCAACTTGCACAGCCCAAGTTCCGCAAGAGTCTGGCCTGCATCCGCTGTGCGGCCTGCATGAACACCTGCCCAGTGTACCGCCGCAGCGGCGGTTACAGTTACTCGTATTTCATCGGTGGTCCTATTGGCAGTGTTTTGGCCCCGAATGTGGATAAGGCAAAGCACTCGGACATGCCCTTTGCCTCAACGCTCTGTGGCTCCTGCACCGCAGTTTGCCCGGTGAAAATTGATCTGCACGCGCAGTTGCTGCACTGGCGGCAGGAGGTGGTGAAGGCCGGGCTTTCGCCATGGTGGAAGACATTGGCCATGCGTGGCATGCAGTGGGTGCTTCGGCGTCCGGCCCGGATGCAATGGGCCGGAGGTTGGATGCGGCGCTTTTTGCCACTGGTCAATGCCTTGAGGCTCGACCCTTGGACGCAGTCGCGCGACCTGCCTTCCGCACCAAAGCAGACCTTCAGACAGTGGCTTCAAAAGCGCAAGGGAGGGGAGCTGTGAGCCGAGCGTCCCGTGAGGTGATTCTAGGCGCCGTCTCTGCCGCGCAGCCTGAGTCGCTGCCCTTGCCTGATCTTGCGGCGCTGGGGCTTGGAGTGGGGGAGCGGCCCTCCGTGGCGGCGGCGGTGGCCATCCTCGATCAGATTGGGGCCCGCGTGTTGCGGTTGCGCGATCTGAACCAGGTCAGGCAGTGGGTGATGCAGGCCCATGTCGAGGGGGCCTCAGTGGTCAGCGCCGTGCCCGGCATTGAAGGTTCGGTTAGGCTTGGTGAGTTGCAAAGCCCCCGTGATTTGGATGGGGTTGAGCTCGGTGTCATGCGGGCTCGTTTTGGCGTGTGCGAGAATGGCGCGCTTTGGCTGGAGGAGTCGGATTTGGCCTTCTGCCGCGCCTTGCCCGTGATTGTGCAGCGATGGGTGGTGCTGGTGGGCGCTCAGGATTGGGTTGCGGACATGCACGAGGCTTATGCCCGAATTGGCCAATGGCACTCTGGATTTGGGTTGTTTCTGGCCGGTCCTTCGAAGACGGCGGACATCGAGCAATGTTTGGTGATCGGGGCACATGGAGTTGTTGAGGCCACGGTCCTCATTGTGGACGAGGGCCTCGAGCCACTGGCTTGACCGGGACGATGGGGCCATCGCCCCTTCTCAGCGCTTGGGGGCGGCAACCTGCACGGGGTGCATCAGGTAGGCGATGAGGTCGCGGCGCGCCGCGGGTTCCAGAGATTGCAGGATGCCCTCAGGCATCAGCGATTGTGGCAGGGTCTGCCGCGTGAGAATCTCCGCCTTGGGAAAGGTCATCTCGCTGCCAGGCAATCGTAGCATGAGGCTTTGAGCGTCTTCCCGGCCGACGATGCCACTGAGGCTGCGGCCATCGCGCAGCGCAACAACGCTCAGGCGGTATTCATCGCTGACGACTGCCGAGGGCTGAAGAAGGTTTTCCAACAGGTAATCGAGGTTGTTGCGGTTGGATCCGGTGAGATCAGGCCCAAGGTCACCGCCCCTGCCATAGAGCCGATGGCAGGCTGCGCAGATGGCTTCAAAGAGCCTGCGCCCATTGGGCAGATCTGCAGCCGCGCCACCGGGGGACTCCAGTTGGGATCGGAAAGTGGCGAGTTGTTTCAGGGCTTCGGTGCTGCCGATGGCTTGGCTTTGGGGCGGTTGAAGGCCAAGTCGCTCCAGCTTGATGCGGATCTCGACCTGGGTGTGGCGTGCCAAAAGTTGCCGGGTGTAGGCGTCAAGGCTTGAGGCATTGAGCACTGGCTGCTCGGAGGCAAGGTTTTCGAGAAGAACGAGGGTCCAACTCGGGCGGCTGGCGAGAATTTCAAGCCATTGGCGCTGCTGCGACAACGGTTGCTGACGCATGGCGCGGAGGAGTACCATTCCAAGTTCAGGGTCATTGAGGCCGGCGAGGGCGCGCCCGGCCGCGAGCGCCAGATTGCGCTCTCCCAGCAACTTGAGCGCAACCCTTTTGAGTTGCGCAGCAGCGGCGGCCTGAAGACTTTGCAGGGCTTGGATGCGCTGCGCCGGTTCGGCCTTGGTATCGAGGGCCAGGGCCTCAATTTGTTCGATGGCGCGGCCACTGCCGAAAAAAGCATCGAGCTCGCGCCTCGCTGGGTTGGATTTGGGGTCTGCCATTGCCATGGCCTCGCAGAATGCTGGCCAAGCCTCGGGTGGCTCGAGCCTCTGCAGCCCCTCAACAGCCTGTTTCATGCCCAATAACAGATCACTCGCAACGGCAGGTTTGGCATGGTGCAGTAGCAGATTCAAAGCCTGTGGGGAGCTGGCGGCCTCAAGGGTCAATGCACGCGCTGCCCACTTCCACAGCTGTGGCCACTGCGCTTGGCTAACGCACTTTGCCAATGCCAGTGGATCCTTGGCGCAGAGTGGGGAAAGGCCATTCCAGATCATGCTGCTGAGGGCAAGGTCCTCTCTCCAATCCTGATGCTCCAACAAGGCGGAGGCCAATGTGGGGCGCAGGGAATGGGGAAGTCGCTGCAGCAGACCCGCGGCATGGAGCAGCACCAGGCCACTGCGCTCAGACCTCAGGCGCTCGAGCAGGTTGGCCAGAGCCTGTTGTTGCTCGGCGTCGGGTTGCGCCCTGGCCTTTGGGTGCGGCTGCCCGTCCATGCGGTCCAGCGGCCAGAACTGTCCGAGTTGGCGCATCGCAAGCGCGCGCTGGGCCTCGCTGCCTTCTGGGTCGGCAGGGGGTACGGGCTTGCGCCAGGAAAAAGGTTGGAGGGGTTTGCTTGGGGCTCCGTAGCTCAGGCGGTAGATGCGTCCGCTGAGGCGGTGGACACCGCTGTTTTCGTGGCACTCTCCAATGTCCGCCCAATCGGCGACAAAGACGCTGCCGTCTGGCCCGCAGGACAACTCCACCCCGCGAAACCAAGGGTCAGTGCTGATCATCACCTCGGGCTCATGGCGGCCGACAAAGCCCGATCCCTGACGCTCGAGTCGTTCAACATTGATGCGTTTGCCGTGGAGGTTGAGGGTCATGAGTCGCCCTTGCCATGGCTGCGGCCATTGCGTGGCCTGATAGATCATGGCGCCGACATGCGCGTGTCCACCTCCGAGCGCATTGGCTCGCCCATCTCGGCTTTCGTGCCAGGCTGCCCGGGTGTCGAAGTGATGGTGGTCGGCGATCTGATCCAATCGCTCATAGACCCAAGGGTGTTTGCTGGGGTTGCTGTCTCGCAGATGAATGCCCTCTGCCAGGTGCCAAAGGTGTCCGGTGACGCTGTTGACAAAAAACATCTCGCCGTTGCCATCCCAGTCGTGGCCCCAGGGGTTGGTGGTTCCATGGGCAAGCACTTCAATGGTGCGACGCAGGGGGTGGTAGCGCCAAATGCCGCCCTGCATGGGCAGGCGCTGGGATTGCGGGCTGCCAGGTTCTCCGATCCAGGCCGGGCAGGAGTGGCCACAACGGCCGTAGAGCCAGCCGTCGGCCCCCATGCGGAGTCCATTGGCGAAGTTGTGGTGGTTGCTTTGTGCAATCTCAAAACCATCGAGCAAAACCTGGGCCGGACCATCGGGGCGGTCGTCATGATTGCGGTCGGGCAGATACAGCAACTGGGGCGGGCAAAGCGCGTAGACGCCCTCATCCACCACGGCAATGCTGGTGAGGACCTTGAGCCCCTCAGCATAGGTGGTGATGGTCTCGGCCTGTCCGTCCCAATCCGCGTCCTCTGCAATGCGGATGCGGTCGCTGTAGGCATCCTCGATGCGTTTGCCCGCTTCAGCGTAAGTGTAGTTCTCGGCAATCCACAAGCGCCCGCGTTGGTCCCAACTCAGGGCGATGGGATTTTGAATTTGGGGTTCGCTGGCAAACAATGTGGCCACAAACCCCTTCGGCAACTGTAGCGCCTTGAGGGCTTCCTGAGGGCTGCTCAGCGGGGTGGAAAGCCTTTCGCTGTTGGCTGGCTGGCTGGCCGCAAGTGGCAATGCAAGCCCAAGCAAGGCGAGGGATGAGGCACGGAGAACGCGGCTTGGCTTCATGAAAGGTTGGCGGGCAGCAGGAGACTGAGGAGCTCAGAAGGGTCCTCGTGGGTTTGAAACAGATTGCGGTGATGCCGGCTGATCAGGGCGCAGGCTTCGAGGTGCCCGATGAACTGCAGCATTGGCGTGAAAAACGCGGCGCAGTTCAACAGGCCCACGGGTTTGTCGTGAATGCCCAATTGCCTCCAAGTCAGGATCTCAAACCATTCGTCCAAGGTTCCGTAGCCCCCGGGAATGGCAATGAAGGCATCGCTGAGTTCGGCCATGCGGGCCTTGCGCTCGTGCATGCTGTTGGTGATCTCCAGCCGGCTGAGGCCCTGATGCCCCAGTTCCCGCTCCAGCAGGGATTGCGGAATCACGCCAATCACTTCGCCGCCTCGCTGCAGCATGGCATCTGCCAGGTGGCCCATCAGGCCCACATTGCCTCCACCGTAAACCAAGCCCAGTCCGCGCCGGGTCATGGCCTCGGCGAGTTGCTCTGCGGCCTGCGCAAATTGGGGATCGTTTCCCAGTTGGGAACCACAAAAGACAGCGATGAGCGGCATGGGGGCGATCTTGGCTCGAATGCCCTTGGGCTGCAAGGGGGCTTGCCTCAAAGAGAGGGCAGGGAGGTGATTTTTCTGGCTCCCTGCTTGATGGTCATGCGTAATGCCGCTAGTTCATCCTCCTCACTCCAACTCCCATGGCACACACCCTTCCCGCACTCCCCTACGACAAGGCAGCCCTCGAGCCCCACATTGACGCTCAAACCATGGAGATTCACCATGGTCGTCATCACAACGCCTACGTCACCAACCTCAACAACGCCTTGGCCGGCCATGCCGATCTCGAGGCCAAATCCGTCGAGCAGCTTTGCCGCGAAATTGGCCAAGTCCCCGAAGGAATCCGGGCGGCGGTGCGCAACAACGGTGGCGGCCATTACAACCACAGCCTGTTCTGGAGCCTGATGGGCCCTGGTGCCGGCGGTGCCCCCAAGGGCGATTTGGCTGCGGCCATTGATGAGGCCTTTGGCAGTTTTGACGCCTTCAAGGAGCAGTTCGCCAAGGCAGGTGCCGGCCGCT
>JAURHS010000142.1 GCA_030833205.1 Prosthecobacter sp. | reverse complement strand
TCTGACCTTCGACAAGCGGCAAGCTGAACTCGCAAAAGCAGCTGGATTGCGAGTCCCAAGGCTCTGATTTCTTGGGATTGCCACACGGGATCGAACCAAAAAAAGCAGCCCTTTCCACCCGGGTTCAATGCTGAGCACTCAGGAGAGAATGCGGGCCCGAAGCGGAGGATCGGGTTTTGTGTGGGGTGAAGAGTGCTCACTTCAAAGCCTTGATGGCTAGCATGCTCTGTTCGTGCAGCGTCTGAATCAGGAAATCCCAGTAGCCCACGATTTCGAGTGTCCCTCGCACGGTGGCGGCGGGCAGGAAGCGGCGCATTTCTGCGATGAAATCACTCCGCATGGTTGACTGCTCCTTCAAGGCCTTCAGCCGTCCCTCGATCAGCCGCCTGAATTCGGCATCCGTGCGATGAAGGTCCTGAATCTTCAGGGGAATGAGGTGTGCGGGCAGCATCACCCCTTGCTGAACAAGCCATGCGATGTCCCACAGGTCTCGGTTCTTGATGCGGTTGTCCCGGAACGCCAGGGCAATGACTTTGTCGGCCAGGATTTCCTCCCGGCTCTGCGCCTGCAGGATCAGGCCCGAGGTGCCGAGGTCGATGCCGTAGAGATTACGCAGCATCATTGGACGCGGGTCGTGACTTGGAATTGCGCAGATGTCCAGATGAATACGCTGCGCAGGCAGGTGCTTCTTTTCACCCCGTGTCTCAAGGGTGAGTTTCCAGGTCGAAACCTTTCCACCTGTCTTGATCGGTTTACTGACGCTCACTGGCAGGCCATAGCGGGTCTGCAGCCGCTCGATCAGCACGGCACCCAGCGTGGCCAGGGTGCTGCGCTTGAACTCTCGGCCGCCGGTAAAGTCAAGATCCTCACTCAACCTGGCGGATCCATAGCAGGCTCGCAGGCAGGTTCCGCCAATGAAGGTGAGCCCTGCCAACAGCCCGGCCCCGCTCATCTCACGGAGGATGTCGTGGTGGAGAAGTTCTTTTTCCACGACCGGCCTGAGCGTTGTGAGGTCTCCTCGTGACCTCAATGCCTCGTCCACCAGTTGGTCAAGCAAGCTCATGCACCGCCTCCTCATCGACAAGGTCCATGTTCCGTCGTGTCGCCTTCATGTCACGCACCGCCTGCCGGACCGAAGCCCGCCACAAATGCCTGTCAGCATCGAAGGACAGTTCACCGGCCAGATTCTCGGGACGCTGCTCGGTGTGCACGAACTCGATGTGACCGTGGTCACCACAATTGACGACATGGCTGCGCCCGGAGGACATCAGTGTGATCCAGTTCATGGGCACCTGGGAGATGACCCCGGCGTCGCTGAGTGCAGTTTCCAAGCTGATGTAGTTGAACTCGTCCGCCCTGAGTCGCGCCGCCGCATGGAAGAGCAGGTTGCCCGCCGCGTAGCCGGAGACCGGGTAGAGGTAGATGCCCCGGCAGATGCGCTTGAGCAAACCGGCTTTGGTCGCCCGCGATAAAAGAACCGCCAACTCGCTGCACTCAGGGATAGCAGCCGCCAGGTCACTAGGCGCGAACACGCAGTGATCGCTGTCGGCCAGCGACTTGAGGGTTTGGGCGAGTTGCCTGATGGGCTGCATGGCATGACTCTACAAAAGATTGCACAAAGTGCAAGGATTTGTAGATCAAACCATGGATCCAAGCCGAGCTCACCAACGCGTCCATGCGAGGCGCCACTGGCATTCCAGGCGGGCCAAATTCTCGATGGTGATCTGCTCCGGCCCCAGGCGGAAAACCCGCCAGCAGAGGAGCCCCACCTGCAGGTATTTTTCGAGGTCCGCATTGAACCCGGCAGCGCGGTTGTGACGACCGTTCACCCAGATGCCGCCCTCCACCTCGATCAGCACACGGGCCTCCACTTGCGCAAAATCGGCCCGCCAACGCCTTTCAGGATGGAAGCGATCCTGCCTCTCCAGAGGTTGGCCACCCGCGAGGCTCCAAAGCCTCATCAAGCGTTCTTCCAGCCTGGATGGTGATTTCGGGGAACGGTAGCGCAGGCGGGGCATTGCCTGCGCAGCGAGTCAACTCGTCAAAGGTCCGTTTGCTCCGCATCAACTTCAACCTGAGCCAATTCAGGTCATTGTTGACTCAAGTCTATGATCTGAACTGATTCTGCGTGCGCAACATAGTACTCTCGAACCCATCTAAAATTTTCCCCGTGCTGTCTCAGGAATCTTGTTCGCGTGGCCTCATTCCTTCCCAGGACGCTTCGCAGAGAACGCCGACCGTTGAAAAACCTGAGTGCATGTTCGACTCCCAAAAGGTACAGGCACTTTTTCTTTTCCGCGTTGAACGATTCCAGATTGAAGAAATCCTTGAAGATTCCATTCTGGCGAATGGCTTCTGCCCCGCCTCGCCAGTTGATGAACTTAAACTCGGCGATCCGATGGGTTGTGGTGAGATCAAATGGACGCCCTGCGTTGCCAGCGCCAAGCGATACATCTTGGACTGTTTCATCAGGCTCCAGGATGTGGGGGAGCGCTCTGAGGATGCCCAACGCGTGAATGGTGACATTGATCTGGCTTGCTGCTCGTTTGATCTCTGCTGCAGCCCGCAAGAGATCAGAATTGATGTCAATAAAACCCTGAATACCGCCGCCCCCAACGCCTTTCACCGCCTTTTCAATGCTTGAAAAAACATCGACCAAGTCCACAGCGTTTTGTAGCGAACTCTTCTTGATTTCGTGGCTCATGATGTGGTGGCTGGTGGAAAATTTTGTACCGGTGTTTTTCCGCAACCCGTCGCGGAGGTCATGCGAAAAATTCCTTCAGGAGGCACTCCACATGAACCATTTGCAACTCGGGCCCCATTTACCCGCACACCGTGCAGCGAGCTGATGACAGCGACCCGATCCTGCGCCCCAGGCCAGCCCTCGCCTGAACAGCCATTTGCCCTGCTGGTTCTGGTGGTGGAAGCCAACCAGGGGGCCATGTGCTGGTGCGCTTCATTGCAGCCTCAGCGCTGGCTCAGAGAGGCAGCATGAAGCTTTCGTTTGAAGCTTTCGTTTGAAGCTTTCGCGCGGGGGCTCAGCGCTTCTTCAACAGCCAGAGGGCGGCGATCAGCAGCGCGCCGATGCCGACCAGCTTCAGCGCGCTGCTGAGCCTTGAGGCACTGGAGAGGCCTGCGTTGCCCGCGAGGCCTGCGCCTGCGGTCCCGGGCGCATCGGGCTTGGTGTTGAGGGTTTCTGGTGCGGTGGCCTTGGCCAGTGCGGTGAGGTCTGGCAGGTCGCGCTCCAGCAGCGGCGAGGCCTTGGCCAGCTTCTTCCAATCAGCGGTGAAGAGCAGGTCTATGCCTGGGTTCTGTTCCTTGACCTGACAGGAGCATTTGCCGATCAGGAAGGTGGCTGCCTCTTCAATGGTTTCCGCTGCGATGCCCTTGCCCACGAGGGCGTAGAGCGCGCGGCCGCGGCCAAACACGGGAAAGACCATGGGCTTGCCAGCAAAGCCCTGCAGATCGTCCTCAGAGTGCATGAGCATGGAAAGCAAGGCGCGTTCATTGGGGTCTTGGCGCGAGATCCGCAGCAGGGAGAAGTCCAGTCGCAGCTCTTCCTGACTCACCGAGACCAAGCCATTGGCAATGTCCTGCGCATCCAGCTCAGGCAGGCTGAGCACGCCCAAGAGGTAGTCGAGGCGTTCCTCGACCAACTTCGCTGCGGCATCATCGGCTGCTTTGTCGCCGGACTCGACAAGCACCCAGACGGCGCTTTGACCATCGCCGAGGCGCTCAAGGATCTGCCGACGCGCGGGTGAATCGGCGATCTTCCAGGCCGCTGCCTCATCCAGGGATGCGGCCATCAGGTCGGCTTTGACGCCGGTGCTGCGCGGGTAACGCAGCAGCACACGGGGCAAGGCGGCGTCCTTGGGTTGAGCCTTCCAGAGTTGGGCATGGTCCGGGCTCATCTCTTGGCTCACATCCACCGTGGTGATGCTGAGGTTGGCCTGCTCCACGGAATCGCGGGCAGGCTTCAAGGCCTGAACCTGAGCCAGCTGCTGCGGCGAGAGCTGGCCGCGATGGAACACAAGGGCCTGATAGGGATCGGCGTCCCAATGCTCAAGGGCATAACGAAACACCGGCACCGAGCAGGCAAGCGCGGAGGCGGCAGAAAGCATCAGGATGGCCAGGGGGCGCCACGGCAGGAGAGCTGCGGATTTCGTCATGGAGAGATGAGGCGGCGCGGAGAGAGGCAGGCTCAATCCTACGTTTCCTTGGGTCGCCTCTTTGCAACTTGAGACCCAGGAGTGCGGTTGATCCCCATGAAATTGCCACCCTTTCTTCTGTTTCTGGCCTCGCTCTGCCCGCTGTCTGCCGACTGGCCGGCCTATCAGCACGACAACAGCCGCGTTGGCCACACTGAAGAACCCCTCAAACCGGCGTTGACGCCACGCTGGACCTTCCGCTCGCCGACCCCACCGCAGATGGCCTGGGCCGGTGAAAATGGCCGGGTGATCGAGGGCATGGAGTTGCACAATCGGGTGCGCTTTGATGATTGCTTCCAAGTCGCCATCAGTGGCGGAAAAGTGTACTTCGGCAGCACGGCGGATGGGCGCGTGGTCTGTCAGGACTTGGCCACTGGCAAGGAGAGCTGGTCCTTCTTCACCAATGGCCCGGTGCGCCTCGCCCCGGCCATTCATGCGGGCCGGGTTTATGTGGGCTCGGATGACGGCTGGGCCTATTGCCTGGATGCGCAGTCCGGTGCCGTGGTCTGGAAGCTGCGCGCCGGCCCCAATGACGAGCGCATTCTGGCGCGCGGTCGCATGATCTCTCGCTGGCCGGTGCGCACGGGTCTGCTGGTGGATGCGGGCAAGGTGTATTTTGGTGCTGGGATCTTCCCGCACGAGAACATCTATCTTTACGCCGTGGACGCGGCCACCGGCAAGGTGGAGTGGGTCAATGACGCCATCAGCCAAGAGGACGCTGGCCGCAATGACCTCTCGCCACAGGGCTACCTGCTGGCCACCAAGGACCTGCTCTTTGTGCCCTCTGGCCGCGCTCTGTCCGTGGCCTTTGATCGCAAGACGGGCAAGCAGGTCAACAAACCCACACCGGGATGGCGCGGCGATGCAGGCGGGCAGATCGGCGGCACTGCGGCGATGCTGGTGGATGATCAGATCCTCGCCGTTGGTGAGCATCAGATCCTGGCGCTGGATCAAAAGACCGGCAAGACCGGTTACGCTTGGTTTCAAGGCACTCAGATGACGATGACCGGCAAGACTGGATTCATGGCCACGGGCAAGGACATCGTTGCCATTGACCGCGACCAACATGCCGCCGGCACGCGCGAGCGCCACGCCCTGGAGATGGCCTCCACCAAACTCTCCGCCGACCTGCGCAAGCACCCCGCCATTGCTGAGCTGAAGAAGATCCAAAAGCTGGAGGACGAGCTCAAGAAGGCCAAGGCGGATCAGACCTCCGGCATTCGTCAGGCGCTGGCCGCCGCCGCGCAGAAGTACGAGCCCCTGCGCGCCGATTATCAGTCCAAGAAAGACAAACTGGCGGCCAACAAACAAGCCCTCAGCGGCATGAAGGACATCGGCGTCAAGTGGCGCTGGCCCTCGACGCATGAATCCGCCCTCATTCATGCAGGCGGCACCCTCGTGGTCGGCGGTCAGGAAGAAGTCGTCTGCCTCGACGCTGAAACCGGCAAGCTGCTCTGGCGCAGCAAGGTCGAGGGTGAGGCCCGCGGCCTTGCCGCCTCCCAAGGTCATCTCATCGTCAGCACCACCTCAGGCCATGTCTATGCCTTCGCCGACGCCTCGCAGACTGCCCTGCCGGCTCTTGCGCAACAGCCTGGCCTCATCAGCGAGCCCTACCCTCAGGATGAACTCAGCGCCAAATACGCCGCCGCCGCAGAGGAAATCCTCAAGGCCTCCAAGGTCACTCAAGGTTTCTGCCTCGTGCTTGGCAGCGAACAGGGCCGCCTTGCCTTTGAACTCGCCAAGCGCAGCAAGCTCAGCGTGTACGGCGTTGAGGCCGACGAGACCAAGGTCAAGGCCTCGCGGCAGAACCTGCTGCGCAGCGGCCTCTACGGCTCAAGGGTCACCATTGACCATCTCGATCTCTCCGTGGTCCCCTACTCCAGTTACTTTGCCAACCTCATCGTCTCCGACTCCATGCTGCTCACCGGCAAGGTCCCAGGCCTTCCCGCTGAAGTGGCACGCACCCTCAAGCCCATTGGCGGCGTGATGTGCCTTGGATCCCCTGGCCTGAAGAGCCATGCCGCCGAATGGCTGGAGGCCACCAAACTCAAGCAGGAAAAGGCCAGCATCACCCAGAGCGGCGACTGGACCCTGCTGACCCGTGCAGCCCTGCCCGGCGCTGATTCCTGGTCGCATCAATACGGCAACGCAGGCAACACCAGCAGCAACAACGACCAGCGCGTCAAGGGCGGTTTGAATGTGCTTTGGTACGGAGACCCAGGGCCCGGCGACTCGGTCAATCGCCACGATGGCGCCGTGGGCCCGCTGTCCGTCAATGGCAGGTTGTTCACTCAGGGGGAAACCAGCATCCAAGCCCACGACGCCTTCAACGGCCAATTCCTCTGGGAAGTGAAGAACCCCGGCGCCATGCGCATCGGCGTCTTCAACTCACGCGAGCCCGGCAACATGGCCGCCAGTGACGACTACCTCTTCATGCTGCTGGATGACAAGTGCCTGCAGTTGGATGCCGCCACCGGCAGGACCGTGCGCGAGCTGAAGATCCCCGGCGAGAGCAAGCCCAACCTGCAATGGGGCTATCTTGCCCACCACGAGGGCCTGCTCTTTGGCACCGTGACCCAGCGCGTGGACAACGCCCATGAAAACGCCCGCCGCGGCAAGAGCGCCTCCATCTCCAGCGACCTGCTCTTTGCCTATGACATCAAGACCGGTGCGCTGAAGTGGACCCATCAAGGCAGGCATGTTTCCCATGTCTCCATCGCCATCGGCGACGGCCGCGTGTTCTTCATTGATGCCTCACTCACCCCGGAACAGCGCGAGGACATGCTGCGCCAAGACAAATCCGAGCTGGCCAAACTCACCGGCAAGGAACGCGAAATCGCCGAGGAACGAGTCAAGAAGGCCGACATCCGCATGGCCGTGGCGTTGGACGCCAAGACCGGCAAACTCCAATGGGCCAAGCCCGTTGATGTGACCGATTGCAGTGAGATTGGCATCGGCGGCGGCGCGCTGACGATGATGTTTCAAAACGGCCACCTCGTGCTCAGCGGCGCCAATGCCAACGGCCACTACTGGGAGCAGTTCCTCGCCGGTGAATTCGCCCGCCGCCGCCTCGTCGTGCTCGATGCCGAGAAAGGCAACAAGCTCTGGGCCAAGGACGCCAACTACCGCAGCCGCCCGATTGTCATCGGCAATGAAGTCATCGCCGAACCCTGGGCCTATGACCTCTACACCGGCGAGCAAAAGATGCGCACCCATCCCCTCACCGGCGAAAAATCGCCCTGGATGTTTGCCCGCCCTGGCCACCACTGCGGCGCCCTATCCGCCACCGCCAACCTCATGTTCTTCCGCTCCAAATCCACCGCCTACTACAACATGAACGAGGACGAAGGCACCGAGCACTTCGCCGGACAGCGGCTGGGTTGCTGGATCAACACCATTCCCGCCAATGGCCTGGTGATGATCCCCGAAGCCAGCGCCGGCTGCGTCTGCCTCTTCTCCATCGCCTCCACCATTGTCTTTGAACCGCGCGACGACCGCATGAGCTGGGGCGTTTACAGCGCCAACGGAGCCACCACCCCCGTGCAGCACATGGCCCTGAACTTCGGCGCACCCGGCGACCGCCGCGATGCCACCGGCAAACTCTGGCTTGGCTATCCCCGCCCCTCCTCACGCGCTGGCATTGATCTGCCGCTGAGCCTCAATCATGAACTGGCCAAGAGCGGCGAGTTCTTCGCCACCAACGAAAGCTCCCACCCCATTGCAGGCACCCAGGTCCCATGGATCTTCACCTCCGGCGCGCGCGGCCTTCAACAGGCTGAACTGCCCCTCATCGGCAAGGGCGAGAAACCCCAGACCTACACCGTGCGCCTCTACTTCGCCGCCCCCAAGGGCGACCAACCCGGCCAGCGCATCTTTGATGTCCAGCTCCAGGGCAAGACCGTGCTCAAGAGCCTGGACATCGCCGCCAAGGCAGGCAGCGACCAACATGCCATCATCGAGGAATTCCCACGCATCGCCGTCAGCGACAACCTCCGCCTCAACCTCATCCCCAGCAACCCCAAGACCAGCGGAGACAACAGCACCAAGACCACAGCCGACACCCGCACCCTGCCCATCATCAACGGCATCGAAGTCCTGCGCAGCGACGCCAGCGAAATCAAAGGCGGCATGGCCGGCCGCTAAGCTCCCCCACCTCACCAGCAGCGGCGCCCCCCAAGCAGCACCGCACGCGCGCCGCACCCAAGCCGGTGACGGCAATCAAACCTGTTTCAAAAAACCAAGGTTTGGAGCGCTGCAAGGCTTGCGGGAAAGATCAAGGCGGCTTTTTCAGCACGGAAAAGCCAATCATTCTGCCAACCAAGACCAAGCCTCGAAGCCACCAAGAGACTGAGTGGCCTGAGATTCCAAGAGACCAACTCGCGGAGACTCCAGCGACAACGGGGGAAACTCTGCAGAACCTCTCGGCGACCCGCAAGAGCCACTGCGAGGAGACTGTCCTACGATCCGGCCTCATCCAAAGTCTCTTCGTGGAGAAGCTCACGCAGGCCATGGCAAAAGGCTCGGTCACTCCAGTTGTCCCTGCATCGCAGTGGAGCAAAATCAGAATCAACCGCCCTTCCCTGACGGCAGCGATTTGAACTTGAGCAGCGGGAGCTCTCACTGACCTCCGCTTAGTCCTCCGCTTAGTTCCCGATTGGGGCCTCGCTGCCGAGGAGGGCGAGGGCGGTTTCGTCCGGGGTCAT
>JAURHS010000011.1 GCA_030833205.1 Prosthecobacter sp. | reverse complement strand
GGCCGCAATCTGAAAGTTCTCGAGCAACTCTATCCCCGAGCAGAACTTCACGGCATTGATCTTTGCTCAAGCATGCTTCGTCATGCGCGCCGCCACTGCCCGCGCGCCAAACTCACCGAGGCGGCATTTGATCCTGCAGGCATGCAGCACGATCTGATTCTCTGCTCCTACTCGCTGAGCATGTTCTCAGGCACGATCAACGATAATCTTCATCGCATTGCGCAGGCCCTGCAACCCGGTGGTTACTTGGCCGTCGTTGATTTTGACGCCAGTCCCAGGACTGGTTTCGCCAGGTGGATGGCTCTGAACCATGTGCGCATGGATGGTCGCATCCTGCCCGGATTGTGCACTCAGTTCCTGCCAGTGGATGCCAGCCGCCACAGCGCCTATGGGGGCTTGTGGCAGTACTTCAGCTTTGTTGGCACGCGCGCCACCACCCCAACCACCAGACCATGAAATCCAAGCTTCGCGTCCGCACGCTGATTCTCTCCGATCTCCATCTGGGCATGAAGGATAGCCGTAGCCTCGAGGCCGCCCATTTGCTGCGTCACACCTGCTGCGACCAACTCATCCTCAACGGCGACATCATTGATTGGTGGGCCCTGAAAAGCTCGGGCAAGTGGTTGCCCAAGCACACGCACTTCCTGCGCAGCCTGCTGAAAAAAATGGAAAAGGAACGCGTGGAGGTCATTTATCTGCGCGGCAATCACGACGAGGTTTTGGAGAACTTCGGCCATTTTACGCTGCCCGGCATCCGCTTTGGCCGTCAACACATTCTCGAACGCGGAGAGCAGCGCTATCTGGTGGTTCACGGTGATGGATTCGACCATGTCTGCACCCATTATCTCTGGTTGGCCAAAGTCGGCGCCATTGGCTACGACCTGCTGCTTCGCTTCAACCGCCTTTTCAATGCATGGCGCAGACTTCGCCGGGCAGAGGCCTTTTCACTCAGCCAATGGGTGAAATCCCGGGTCAAGCAGGCGATGAAGTTTGTGGGAGCCTACGAGCAACAACTGCAGGGCCTGGCCCGCGGCCACGGCTGCAACGGCATCATCTGCGGCCACATTCACACCGCAGCAGACCGCGTCATCGGCGGCGTTCACTACCTCAACAGCGGGGATTGGGTGGAGAGTTGCACGGCAGTGATTGAGCACCACGACGGCAGCTTCGAGGTCATTGACTACCCTGAATTCTGTCGTCGCACCCATCGTCTCCCCAAGGGCACGGTGCACCAACAAGCAGCCTTGAACTCCATGACTTCAACTCAGGGCGAAGCTGAGGCCGTGCTTGTCTCCTGAAGGGCTCGCATCGCGATTCTTCCTCAAAACATCCTCGCCAGCGGAGGATGCGGGCAGCCCTGTGACGCCGCCTCAACCCCTGCGGTAGAAGTATGGAACTATTGTGCAAAAGCACTCCTGGGGCATCGGCACGAAGGTGACCAAAAAGTCACCCGCAAGCCGTGGCGGCACATCGCCACATGAGGCTTGGATGGGTAGGTCTCATCCCAACAAGTGAGACCACACCCACAAACAAACCATTGCCTACTGCCATGAAGACAACCCTGACTGCCTTGAAACACTACGCCGCAGGCCTTGCCCTGTTTGGGTCGGCCATGCTTGCTCACGCCGAGCCCTCCAATGAATCCACGATTCTTCGAATCACGGGGTCAACGGCTTTTCGTTCCGCCACTCACAACGCCATCGTCGCTCTCTTCGACGCCCCCCCGCTGGCAGGTTATGCCGGCTCCAGCCTCAGTGGCTCGGGCAGAAGTTTCTTCTACGGGCTGGTTGGCGGACAGAAGGTGATTGTCAGCACCTCATGGTCTGGCTCAACCGGAGGCATTCAGGTGGTGGCCGGTTCCATTCCCGTGGGCTTCCTACCCGACACCCTTGCCGACGCCGGAGCAACTCCAACACTGCAGGTCGCTGGCGCCAATGCCACGGGCGGCACGCAAATCAGCTCCTCGAGTTCCTTTGGGCCCAACCTGCAGGTGGCTGATGTGGCCATGGGCGACAGCTTTCAGGCCGCCACTCCATTCAAGACGCCCGTGCTCGCCAGCCAAAAGGTTGGAGTCATCGGATTCAAATGGTTGATCAATCGGGGATTGACCACGGGCATGGTCACCAAGGCTGATGTCTCGACGGTCAGCGGAAACGCCGCCGTCACGATGGCGGACACCACCGGCATCCTCGTTGGCATGAATGTCAAGGGCACCGGCATTCCGACAAGCGCTCATGTCCGAGTGCTGTCGGTGGACTCCGCCACGCAGGTGACCCTCAGCTCCCAAGCCACGGCCACCAGCCCCGCGCCGGTGACCCTTACCTTTGCCACTCCGGCGCCCATCACCAACATCAACGCCCAGCAGGCACAGGCACTCTGGAGCAGTGGCAGCCTCAGTCTCTCCCAGTTCACAGGGAGCGCCGCTGATGCAGCGACTCGTGTTTACGCCACCGGCCGCGATCCCGATTCTGGAACGCGCCTCACCACCTTTGCCGAAACCGGCATCGGTGTGGACAGCACGGTGACTCAGTACAGGCCCACCGTGGTGAACGGTGTGATTACGGCACTGACGCCCTACCCCCAGCAGGTGGTCAATGGCATCACCTTCACGGTTGGCAATGGAGGGGAATCCAGCGGTGGCACCCTGGTGGGCTACTTTGGCAATGTCAGTGATGTCGGCTATCTGATCAGCTATGTCAGCACAGGTGACGCTCCGACGGGCATCAACGCAGGCGCAAAGGAGCTGACCTACAACGGCGTGCCCTACAGCCTCGAGGCCGTCAAGGAGGGCCAGTACACCTTCTGGTGCTATCAGCATGTGCTTTATCAACAGACCATCAGCGCGGCCAAGAAGGCCATCGCTGACAACATGGCCGACAAGATCAAGACAACCTACTCCCCCATCAAGCTCTCCGAAATGAACTGCTCACGCACTGCAGACGGCGGCGTGGTGTTTCACAACTAAGCCCCTCTCTGCCTCCAAACGCGAGAACTCTCATCCCTTCACCATTCATGAAATCACTCTCTCAACGGCTGGCCTGCATGCTGGCGCTGGGGACAGCTTTTGTGCTGTCACCTGGCCTGGCACGAGGCGCCACAGTCGCCGATGGCGATATCCTACTTGGGTTCAGGGCCACGGATGGCACTGGGTCCACGAAAAACCTCGTGGTCAATCTTGGCTCGGCCGCCACCATCGAGGCGGCCAACTCCAATCTCAACCTGGGTAATCTCGGGCCTGATCTTGTCGCCACCTACGGCGCAGCCTGGAACAGCCGCGCCAACCTCTTCTGGGGCGCTGCAGGAACCACGGGGTCCTTTCAGGCTATCGGCGCGATTCCGGCCAAGACCATCTACGGCTCGAGCGCCTTGCTCACTCCATGGACTCGCAAAAACGACAGCACTCAAGCTGCGGCCACCAACAAACTGGTGGCGGCAATGACCGCCTTCAATGGCGCATCGAGCTCTGGCTTGTCCCTTGGCAATGCCGTGTTGCAGACGCTCTCTGACGCCAACAGTTGGGGCAGCTATCAGCCAGGCGGCACCCTTGCCAATTCCGGGCCGGCGCCGGGAACCAGCTTCGCCTTTTTTAACCCAAGCATCGAGGCCAATTTTGGCTCTGGATCTGCGGGGGCGATTCTGCGCCTTCACCGCATCAAACCAGCAACCACGGGTGCCGAGATTGACACCCCGGGAGACTACCTTGGATTGCTCTATCTCGGCAGCAACGGCGCGCTCACCTTTCAACCGGCAAGCGTGACCACAGCCACAATTCAGTTTGCCAGCGCCTCGGCTACTGCGGCTGAGGCTGACGGCAGCCTGAGTGTAACCGTCCATCGGGATGGGGACCTGACCACAAGCTGCGAGGCTTCAGTTGCGGTCACCTCGGGCTCTGCGGCAGACTTCAGCCCGCTGGCCAGCGGCAGCGTGAGCTTCGGCGTTGGTGAGACCAGCAAAACAGTCAGCTTGTCCCTGGTCAACCGCCCCGGCGTGCAGGGAGATCGCAACCTTGTCCTTTCTCTCTCCAATCCGACCTCAGCCCAACTCGGAGCCAACAGCAGCTTCACCCTCACCGTCAGCGACACCTTCATCACCAGCACTGTGGATTTCGCAGCCTCCACGCTGCGCGTCAACGCAGAGAGCGGCAGCGCCAGCCTGAGTCTGGTTCGCTCGGGCGGCACTGAGCCTGTTGAAGTCATCATCAGCACCAGCAATGGAAGCGCAAGTGCAGGCACGGACTTCACGGCACCGGCGCTCAACACGAGGGTGAGCTTTGGTCAGGATGTCAACAGCGTCAGCTTTCCGATCTCCCTGACCAGCGCTGCAATTGCCAACAATCGAGGCTTCACCGTCAACATCAGCAGGCCTGTGGACGCCCCGACCTACCTTGCCTTGGGAACGGTGACCAGTATGGCAGTGACCCTGCTGGCCCAAGACGGCACGGCACCCTCCCTGTCCTTCAACTCCCCTGCCGCGAACCTGAGAATTGAAGACCCTCAAAGCAACAGCGTGCCCGTGCGTCTCACCGCCTCAGACAATGTGAATCTGGAGCGGGTGGAGGTTTCACTCAATGGCGGCAACTTTGCACTGGCCGCGCTCTCCGCTGGAACTTACCTCCGCACCGTGTCGGTCACTCCTGGAGTCAACACCATCGTCGCCCGCGCCACGGACAGTCGTGGCAATGTCACCACGATCACCCGGCTTGTCACCTATGTCCGCAAGGGCAGCCTCAGCGTGGTCACCAACCCCGCCGACGGGAGCCGTGGCACGGTTGGCGTGATCACCCGCCTGGGCAGCACAGTGGCGGTCACTGGCAACAACTTCGAAACGGGCGCCACCTATGTGGTGCGTGCCACGCCGAAAAGCGGATTTGCCTTCTCCAGTTGGACGGTCCCCGGTTTGGGAAGCGACCCCAGCACTCGGGTTCCCAGCCTCATCTTCACCTACTCGGAGGCGATTCGACTGGCGCCAAGCATCACGGCCAACTTCGCGGGCTCGCCCTTTGCAGACAGCAAGGTGGGAGAGTTTAGTGGATTGGTCAGCGCCGATTCGGGTTTTGCCAAAAGCAATGCCTCGTTCGGATACGCCAAAGTCATGTTGACCAACAAGGGCAGCTTTACGGGCAGCCTGATGATTGACGGCTTCAAGCTCACCCTGCCCGCGGGCAGTTTCAGTGCTTCTGGGCTCGCCTTTTTTGGTGCCGACACCAGCAGGAGTGTGCGCGTCGAGAGGCTGGGTAAACCGGCGATTGAGTTGAGCAGTCTCAACTGGGATGAAGCCAATGACCGCATCACCGGCAGCATCAGTCTTTATCAACGCCGCAACCTGGTCTCGCGCAGCGTCTTCAGCCTCAAACGAGCCGCCTTCAACAGCAAAAGCCCGCTGCCGGCAAACTCGCCGTACCTGCGCAGCGGCGGCTACCACACCGTGGTTATCCCTGCGGCGACGCAGGCCAATGGCCTTGAGCCACAGGACTACCCACAGGGTCACGGTCAAGGCAGCCTGAAGGTCAGCAATCTGGGCATCATCAGCCTGTCCGTCAGGCTTGCCGACGATACGGCCCTGACCCTCAGCAGTCCCATCGTCAACGGCGGCAGCCCTGGCAGCCTTGAATCTTCTCTGTTTGCCCAACTCTATGCCAACCGGGGAAGTTTTGGTGCTCAACTCCAACTCGACAGCAGCAGAGCCGACAGCGACATGAAGGCCGCCCAGTGCCAATGGTATCGCCCGTGGCAAAACGCCACGCAGTGGTATCCTTGGGGATGGGATGAGGGCTTGAGCGTGGAGTTGTATGCAGCCAGCTACAACCCCGCCCTGTCCGGGGGTGTCCTGCCAGGGCTCTCGGCGGCCAACCCCTCTGGCAATGCCGACCTCACCTTCGCGGGCGGCCTGTTGGAAGATGCCGCCCTTGGCAGACTCTCCATCAGCAGCGCCAATGTGGTGACCGCAGTCGCTGGAGCAGGCATCTTGGCGCCCGCCAGCTATAGCGTTGTCATCACCGCGCCCGCGGGATCGGTGGCCGGGTTCTTTACCCACAGCAATGGCGCAAGGCTGAATTATGTGGCCCGCATCTACCAAAAGGGACCACTGGCTGGAGTCTATGGCTACTTCCTCTCTCCAAGACCCGTCAAGGTGGACGGCTTGGGTGAGGCAGGTTCGGTGGAAATTCTGCCGACCCGACTCTAAAAGAAAATTGAGGCCCTCCCACGAGCCCCATGATCCCCCGGGATCATGGGGCTTTTTTTTTGGGAGTCGGAGCCTGGCTTTGTGACGAAAAATTCACCAAAACGGAGACCCAAGAACCATGCGACAGATTCGTCACCTTTCAATGATTGAGCAGAGGCTTGCCAGCGCCCATGGCTGGGCAGTTGTCTTCCATGTCGAGACTCTCGCCACAACTTTCGCTCCTGGTGATTGGCCTGCTTCTGCACAGCCTGGCCCTGGGGCAGACGGTGCCAGTGGCCACACCACCAGACAACCCCGAGCCATTTTACTTCATCAGGGAGTACCGGGTCAGCGGCAACCGCCTGCTCAGCTCGCTGGAAATCTCCAAGGCCGTGTATCCGCACCTCGGACCCGGTCGCCGGGCCCAAGACATCGAAGAGGCGAGAGCCGCCCTTGAAAAATGCTACCACGACCGAGGCTGGCAGGCCGTCACTGTGACGGTTCCACAGCAGAGTGGCCGCCGTGGCATCATCAAACTTGAGGTGACTGAGGCAAGCATTGGCAAGCTCTCGGTCAGGGGGGCGAAATGGAATCTGCCCAGCGAAATCGCAAAGAGGGCACCATCGCTCGCACCAGGCAAGGCTCCGCACTTCAAGGACATCGAGCGCGACATCGTGGCCCTGAATCAAGGCAGTGACCTGAAGGTCACCCCCAAACTCAACCCCGGCGATGACCCTGGGGTTCTCGACATTGAGCTTGAGGTCGAGGACCGGGCACCGCTTCACGGCAACTTCGAAATCAACAACCGGTACAGTCCAAACACCGTCCCACTCCGAATCAATGGGGGCATTTCCTACAGCAACCTCTGGCAGATGGGTCACAGCATGGGGGCGAGCTTCCAGGTGGCTCCCGAGCGTCTCGACGATGGTGAGGTGTACTCAGGGTTTTACTCCCTGCCCATTTCGGAAAAAAGCGAGCTCACTTTCTCTGGCATGAAGCAGAGCAGCAACATCAACACACTGGGAGGATCTGCGGTGGTTGGCCAGGGAGAGGTGGTTGGTTTGAATCTGAGCCACCAACTCCCCGCTGCGGAAGGCCTCATGCACAGCATCTCCGCAGGCATTGATTACAAAAACTTCAGCCAGGTGCTCAATCTTGGCGAGACAGGAAACCGTCTCAGTGCACCAGTCTCCTACTGGCCATTGCATGTGGCTTACAGCCTAGCCGCCACGCGCAAGGCATCCTTCACCCAGGCCAACATCGCCCTGAACTGGGCTTTTCGCGGCATGGCAAGCCGCAGTGACTTCAATGCGCGACGCTATGCCTCATCTGGCGGCTATCTCGCGCTCAAGGCCGACGCCAACCACCTGCAGGATCTGCCTGGAGCCTGGCAGGGCTTTGTTCGCATTGCAGGACAGGCAAGCCATGACGCACTGATCAACAACGAGCAGTTCTCTGCAGGTGGTCTCGACAGCGTGCGCGGATATCTGGTTTCTGCGGCCCTCGGGGATGTCGGGTTGAGTTCAACTCTGGAACTGCGCACGCCATCACTATTGGGGCCAGGCAATGCCAGACAAGACGATGGGACTCCCAGCCCAAGGGAGTGGCGATTTCATGTCTTTGCCGACGGCGCGCTTTTGGGCATTCACAAGGCACTCCCCCAGCAGCAACGGCAATGGAGCCTTGCCAGCCTCGGCATCGGCTCAAGCCTTCGCCTAGGCTCGCATTGGCAGGCGATTGCAGACCTTGGCATTCCCCTTCTCGACCTGAACGAGACCCAGGCCGGAGACCTTCTTCTGAGCTTCCGCCTCTGGGCTGACTTTTGACTTCGATCATGAACCGAACCCTTCAAACCTTATTGCTCTCCGGTCTGCTGCTCGGCAGCCTCAACCTGAACGCTGCAGAACACGACCAAGAGGCCAAGGCCCCATGGTGGGATGCCAAGTGGCCGAGCCGCAAACCCATCGTCGTGGACACGGCCGCTGTCTCCCAAAGCGTCAGCGCAGAGGTTCGCTCGGGGCTGCTGCTGATCCGGCTTCACGAAGGCAACTTCAACTTTCTTGCCTCACGGGAAGATGGCTCGGATCTGCGCTTTCTTGGGGAGGATGGAAAGACGCTGTTGCCCCACCACATCGAAAAGTGGGACGGTCTGCTCAATGAGGCCTTTGTCTGGGTCAAGGCACCGGATCTCAAGCCAGGAGCCAAGGTCACCCTGTGGATGTACAGCGGCAATGTGACTGACGCCGCCGATGCCGCCGATGCCGAGGCCAGCGTGGACTCGGCAACGACTGCGCTGTTTCATTTCGCCGACGCCGCCAAGCTCAGCAGGAACAGCATCAATGACGGCGCCAATCTTGAAGGGACAGCGAGCAGCGGCCCCGGGATCGTGGGCTCTGGGCTTCGCCTCACCGGCAGCGCAGCACTGACTCTGCCAGCGACGCAGGGCGGCCCTTGGAATGGTGCGTTGACCCTTAGCTTTTGGTTCAAACCAACCGCAGGCTCTGAGGGCAGCATCCTTGAGCGCAAGAGCGGCAATCAGGGATTGGCAGTTGGCCTGAGTTCCTCTGGTCCCTGGGTGGAGGCCAATGGTAGTCGCTCAAGCCCAACCGCCCCGCTGACGCCAGCGGTCTGGCACCACTTCGCCACGGTGATTGCCGAGGGCAAGGTCCAGCTCTTTGTGGATGGAAAATCCGCCGGAGCCATCAATGCCACCATGGGTGAAGTGCAGGCCCCGCTGACTCTGGGATCCGCCGTCGCGGGAAGACCAGGGGTGCTGGGTGAATTCGACGAACTCAAAATTGCCACGGTGGCCCGTGGTGAGTCTTGGGTGGCCTTCGAAGCCATCGCCCACGGCAGCTCAGCCGAAGCAGGAAAATTGATCACTCTGGGCGCCGAGGAACTTTCAGACCATGCTGAGGAAAGCGAGTTGGCCAAGCACCTGACCCTGCTTGTGGACATCTCCAAGGACCTGACCTTTGACGGCTGGGTCGTCATTGTGCTCTGCGCCCTGCTGGCTGTCGTTGGCATGGTGATTGCGGTCGGCAAGTTTTTGTACCTCAATGCCATGGACAAGTCCTCGAAGGAATTCCTGCGGCGTTGGGAGAGCATTTCCTCAGACCTCACCGCGCTGGATTCGGACAGCGACGCGAGCATTCAGAGCATGGGGGGAACTCTCACGGGCAAATCCCTACGCCTGATGAAACAATCCCCGCTTTACCGCATCTACCACCTCGGCAGCTCGGAGATTGCCAAACGAGTGCAGGCCAGCACCGCTGAGAAGGGAGCGGAGATCGCCACAACCAAGCGCGGCCTTTCGGGCCGTTCCATTCAGGCCATCAAGGCCACCATGCATGGGGGCCTGATGCGCGAGGTGGAGCGCCTCAACAGCAATCTTGTGTTTCTGACCATCGGCATCGCAGGCGGCCCTTACCTTGGCCTGCTCGGAACAGTGATTGGGGTGATGATCACCTTCGCCGTGATCGCCAAATCCGGTCAGGTTGAGGTCAA
This sequence comes from Prosthecobacter sp., assembly GCA_030833205.1. Lineage (GTDB taxonomy): Bacteria > Verrucomicrobiota > Verrucomicrobiia > Verrucomicrobiales > Verrucomicrobiaceae > Prosthecobacter. The sequence continues at coordinate 36,249 of JAURHS010000011.1, read as the reverse complement.
CAGCATTGCCCCGGGCATCGCTGGTGCGCTGTTGGCCACAGTGGCTGGGCTCGCCGTCGCCATCCCATGCCTCTTTGTCTACAGCTACCTGAGTACCCGCATCAAAACGGCAGTCTCCAGCATGGAGACCTTCATCGACGAGTTCATCGCCAAGATGGCTGAACATCACAAGGAGTCCTAAACCATGCAGGCCGACAACAAGAGTTACGACGACATCAATGTCACGCCCATGGTGGACCTCTACCTGGTGCTGCTGCTGATCTTCATCATCATGACCACGGCAGGCGTTCAGGGGGTCAAGGTCAACCTACCCAAGGCCAGCAATGCGGCCGCCAAAAAGATGGACGCACCCAAGATTCAGGCCATCACCGTGGACAGTGCCGGCAACCTCAAGCTCAATGCCAGCCCGGTCGCCTCAATCGCGGATTTGGAGTCCAAGCTGACTGCGGTGAAGTCCTCGTTGCCGGATGCGCCAGTCGTTGTGCGCGGCGACAGCGGCACTCAGTATCAACTGATCATGGATGTGCTCGATGTCCTGGGACGCACCGGCTTTGAGCAAATCGGATTGGCCACCAAGCCAAACAAATAACCCCAGCATGATGATGAAAACACAGCCCATGAATGAGGAAGAGGAGGATGGATTCCTGCGTCGTCACCGAGGCAAATTGATCCTGCTGAGTGCCGCCCTTGTGGCCGTGGCACTGATGAACCTCGGCGCCGGCAAAAAGACCACGACCTCCCATCGTCCACCGCCGATGATGATGGTCAGCATCGCGCCACCACCGCCTCCACCACCACCGCCGCCCCCTCCCCCGCCTCCAAAGACTCAGGAGCCCGAGCCGCCCAAGGAAGAGGAGATGGTTGCCCAGGAGAAGGTGGAAGAGGAACCAAAGCCTGACGAACCACCGCCAGATGAACCTCCGCCGATCTCAACAAATTTGGTAGGCAACGGACCAGGCATGGCTGGTTTGGGGGCCTACAAGCCAGGTCAGGGCTCGGGAACAGGCCGCGTCGGGGGCCGCGGCAACGGTGGCAAGTACGGCTTGTTCGCCAGCAAGATCCAAAAGTCCATCGCCGCCGCGATGCGCAGCCATCCCAAAACCAAAAGCGCCACTTTCAATCTCACCGCCCGAATCTGGGCTGACAGCTCAGGCCGCATCACGCGGGCAAGCCTCAGTGGCAGCAGCGGTGACCCTGCGGTGGACAGCGCCCTGAAAAGCGAGGTCCTCACCGGACTCATTCTCGACAACCCGCCACCACCGGACATGCCCATGCCCATCGTGATGCGCCTCGGCGCGCGCAAATCCGGCGGCCTCGCCTCTGCTCCCTAGGCATCATCATCGTTGTGTTCATGAAGTTTTCTTCCCTTCTCCAATCGCTGTTCTGCGTGCTCTGCCCCACGCTTTGTCACTGCGACAGCCTGATGGCGCAGCAACCTGCTTCCGGGCCAAGGCCACCAGCCCTGCGCGAGCCCACCCTGCCACAGCCCTCCTCCAGCCAACCTCAATCCAGCCCCGAGACCAACCTACTGCTCGGGGAGCCACCCGTGGACCAACTGCCCAAGCCTCTGGCAGGCAGAGCCAATGCAGCCATGCCCTCGCCGGCAACGAGCGTGACTCTCAATCTACTCAAGCTCATGGTCGCCAAGGGCCTGCTCAGTGCGGATGAGGCGCAGGCCCTGATCACACAGGCCGAGGCGGAGGCTGAGCTTGCCAAGACGCAACTGCTCGAAGACGCCGAACTACGACAGGCCGCCGAGGATGAGGTGCGGGTGGCCTATGTGCCGGAAAATGTGAAGCAGGAGCTGCGCGAGGAAATCCGCAACGAGGTTCTCGACAAGGCGAAGGCCGAGCAATGGCTCAAGGTTCCAGAGGAAGAGAGCGAGCGTTATCAGGTCTATGGTGATGTGCGGATGCGGGCGCGGGCCGATCTGCTCGCGGGCCAAGGCAATGACAACACGGGTGCATTCCCCAACTTCAACCAGATCAACAATGGCCACCCCTACGATCTGCGGGGACTGAATTACGCGCCGCAACAGAATGTGGACCAGGATCGCTACCGCTTTCAATTGCGTGCGAGAGTTGGCATTGAGGCGGCACTGAGCGAAGGCTGGTTCATGGGCGGGGGCCTCGCCACCGGTGACAACAGCTCTCCGGTCACCCAAAATCAAACGCTGGGCGGTGCGGCAGGTCAGGGTGGCAATTTCAGCAAATTCAGCATCTGGCTGGACCGCGCCTACATGCGTTACGAGGTGGGCAACGCCCTGGAGGACCAATTCCAACTCTTCGCCGGTCGTCACGCCAACCCCTTCCTGTCCACCGAGATGATGTGGGACAATGACCTTGGTTTCGATGGCCTCTCACTCAAGGGTCGTCGCAGGGTTGGCGATGCCGTTGTTTTTGGCAGCGCAGGAGCCTTCCCAATCTACAACACTGACCTCAACTTCGGGACCAACCAACCTGCCAAGTTCGAGAGTCGGGACCGCTACCTGCTGGGCGCGCAACTTGGGATGCAACTGCCCATCGCTGACAAGGTCAGCGCGAAGCTCAGCGCCGCCTACCATGAGTTCATCAACATGGAAGGGTTGCTCTCCTCACCCATGGTACCACTCTCCGATCAAGACATCGGGGACACAGACCACACCAGACCCACCTTTGCCCAACGCGGCAACACTTATCGGGCCCTGCGCGACATCCGGCCTGACCCTGCCAATGGCAATGGCACCACGAACCAGTTTCAATACTTCGGTCTGGCCTCGGCGTTTCGCAACCTCGACCTTTACGGCAGCCTGGATGTTGACCTCTGGGAACCCTACCGCCTGAGCTTCATCGCCAACTATGTGCAGAATCTCGCCTGGGATCAGGACCAAATCAACTCGACGGCCATCAACAATCGAGGCCCATCCCCAAGTGACGCGGTTCTTGGCGACTACGAAGGCGGCAACAAGGCCTTCATGCTGCGCAGCGAGTTCGGCAAACCAAAGTTTGAGCGCCGCGGGGATTGGCAGGTCTTTTTGGATTTCCGCCATGTTCAGTCCGATGCCATGCCCGATGCCTTTACCGACAGCGTCTTTGGTGGCGGCACAAATTTCTCAGGGTTTTCAATCGGCGGGGCCATCGGTCTTTCGCCCCATGTAAAGCTTGGCGCCCGTTGGGCCAGCATCAGCGAACTGTCCGGCCCACCGCTAAGCCAGGATCTGCTGCTGTTTGATCTCACCGCAAAATTCTGACCATCATGTCACGCTTCATTTCCCCTGCCCTGTTGTTGATCGCCATTCTGGCCAGCCCCACCCTGCATGCCCAACAAGCCCAGGACCCCATGCTGCAGCGCATGCGCGATGCGATGAAGAAGCTCGCCCAGCGCATCACCGATGCTGAGACCCAAATGGTCAACGCCCAGGCCGCGCAGTTGCAGGCCGAGGCTGCCCTCAAGGAAATGACCAATCGCCAGGAAGCAACGGCCAAGGAGCTCAAGGCGCAGCTTGCCCAGTCCAAGGATTACCGCGACCAAACCCAGAAGCGCCTGAACGATCTGGAGACAAAACTCGCGCAAAAGGAGAAGTCACTCCAACAATACGCCGAGGCGCTTGAAAAGTGGAAGCAGGGCTTTGAGCAGGCAAAGTCCATCGCCCAAACCAAGGAGACCGAACGAGTCGAGGCCATGGAGAAGGCCCTGCAGTGCGAGCGCCTCAGCCAGCAGCACGAGCGCAAGAACCGCGAATTGCTGGCCCTCGGCCAGGAGATTCTTGAACGCTACAGCAAGTTTGGGCTGGGCACTGCCCTCATGGCCCGCGAACCCTTTGTCGGATCCATGCGGGTGAAGTTCCAGAACTACATCAATGACTACGGCAACAGGCTCAAGGAGGCGAGGGTAAATCCACCCGTTTCGGCTGCCGCAGCCCCCAACTCCAAAGAGCAGACGCAGTCCCCTGCCGAGGCTCAAAAAGCCGCCATCAAATAAAACTTATGCCCTCGCTCAAGCATCGTCGGCAACAGCCCTTGCATCGCTGCATCCTGGCTGCGGTTCTGGCAGGCCTGATGCCAATTCAGGGCTTTGCCATTGACATCCTGCGTCCCCATCGCGGACAGAACTCATCGGGCTCCGGGGCCACAACTGCACAGGAAGGATTGGACAGCCGGGTGGGTGCAGCTGCAGCACAGGCTGCGCGGGTCAATGCTGGCAATGCCCTTGCCAGAACAGCACAGGCCATGCAGGCGGTTCGCAATCTGCAGGCACAGGCCAGGGCCCAGATTGCTGCCAACAGGCCAAACCCAAATGCACCGGGAACCTCGCTGCCCACCGTGCCTGACGGGCTTGGCGAGGGAGGCTTGGACCTCATCGGTTCCGCAGTGGGGGCCGATGCGCCGACCCAGAGCAGCGCCAATGGGCGCACCACGGTGAGTATCCGCCAAAACCTGCAGCAGGCTTTCCTGAATTGGCGCAGCTTTAATGTGGGACGCAACACCACCCTGCAATTCGACCAGAGTCAGGGAGGACGCGATGTAGGGCAATGGATCGCCTTCAACAAGGTCAGCGACCCGAGTCTGAGGCCCTCACAAATCCTGGGGCAAATCAAGGCGCCGGGGCAGGTCTATGTGATCAACCCCAACGGGATCATCTTTGGCTCGGGCTCCGAGGTCAATACGCACACGCTGGTGGCCTCAAGCCTGCCCCTGAATTCCAACCTGACCCAGAGTGGCCTGCTCAACAATCCAGACCTGCAGCCGCTGTTCAGCGCCTTGGAAGTGGCCGCCGGCGCCAAGGGCACAGCGGCATTCACACCGGAACTCAACGCTGGCAATAAGATCGGTGACATCAAGGTCGAGGCGGGAGCACAAATCAGCGCGCCAACCTCGGCGGACAAGGTCGGCGGGCGCGTCCTCCTTGCGGGAGCCAATGTGATTCAGGAGGGCAGCATTGACACTCCTGACGGCCAGACCATTCTTGCCGCAGGCCTGCAACTCGGCGTGATGGGCCACCGCAGTGATGACCCAAGCCTGCGCGGTCTGGATGTGTATGTCGGCGCCGTGGAAGACGGCAGGGTCAGCGGCTGGGCAGGCAGTGTTGGCAGCGTCCGCAACAGTGGCATCATTTCAGCGGCACGCGGCAACATCACTCTCGCCGGCAAGGCGTTGGAGAACCAAGGCATCCTGCATGCCACCACCTCCGTTTCATTCAACGGGCGCATTGATCTTCAGGCTGCCTACGGATCCATCAGCAATCCGATTTATGATCCCACCAACGCTGCCTACGGTCTGCCGTTTTTGGCCTCCACCAGCGGTAGCATCACCCTGGGCCCATCGAGCTTGACTCAGGTTCTGCCCGAATGGGACAGTCGGGAAAGAGTGGTTGGCAGCCAGCTTGCTCTGTCCTCGCAGATCAACCTGCGTGGCGCGTGGATCCGCCTCGCCGACCAGGCCACCCTGCTGGCGCCCAGTGGCGTGGTCAACATGGAGGCGGGTCAGTGGAAAATTGACCTCGCAGGAGGCACGCCGCGCGGACAATTCGCTTACACCGATGGGCAAATTCATGTGGGCCAAGGTGCACTGATCAGCGTCGCCGGCAGCGCTGCCGTCGAGGCCAGTGTCCTCGAAAACATCCTGTCCCTGCAGTTGCGAGGATCGGAATTCGCGGACTTTTCCTACAACCGAAACGGCGACCTGCGTGGCGTGGACCTCCTGGTGGACATTCGCCGTCAAGGTGTCTTCGATGGGCGTGCCTGGATCGGCACGCCCATTGCCGATGCGAGCGGTTTTGTTGGCCTCATCGAACGGGATGTGGCCCGCCTGACCATTGATGGTGGCATTCTCAATTTCAGGGCGGGTGACAGCCTGATTCTGCAACGCGACGCCGTCCTGGATGTCTCCGGAGGCTATCTCGATTACGCTGGCGCCAGTGTCACCACCAGCCGCGTCCTGTATCAGGGGCGCCTGATTGACATCGCCGATGCCACTCCCGACCGCGTGTACAGCGGGTTGTACCGTGGCAGCTTTTCCGTCATCAACTCCCAGTGGGGCGTCAGAGATACCTACATCAATCCACTGCACCGCGGCACCCGATATGAAGCCGGCTACCTCTTTGGTGGCGCAGGAGGCAAACTGCTTCTGCAGGCCCCAAGCATGGCGCTTGACGCCACCACCCGTGGGGCAGTCGTGAATGGCGAACGCCAACTCAGTCTCCAGGCCGATGCCAGTCAACTCTCACTGAACCTCTCCAATCAGCGCGATGTGGGGCCTCAATATTTGGCCCAATCCCCCTATTCGGCCCGGATCCTCTTTCAGGGCTCATCCTCCCTGCCAGCTGCGCCTCAATTCGCACTCGATGCTCTTGGCAAACCCATGGGCCTGTCTTCAGAACATCGCCAATCCATTGTCCTCTCCCCTCAGAGCCTACGGCAGGCGGGCTTTGGCAGACTTGCGATCAACAACCGCGAGGGCGAGGTCAGTCTTGCTTCGGGTCAGACCTTGGACCTGGGAGTGCATGGAGCCTTGGAGGTGGATGCTGCCAACATTCACATCGAGGGCACCATTCAGAGCGCGGGTGGCCGAATCGCCCTTCGTGCGTATAACCTATCACCCTACCTGGCCGATCAGGTGCGCCAAAGTGCCGATCCCTACACCCTGACGGCCAACAGCGACAGAGGCCTCATCAGCGTTGGCGCTCAAGGTGCGATTCTGACTCGCGGTGATCTCATTGACGAGCGCCTTGGATCGCACCTGTCGCCTTATCGCCTGGAGGGCGGTGAAGTTCTTCTCAAGGGCTGGGAGATCAGGCTTCAGGAAGGCAGCCTGATTGATGTCAGCGGTGGCGCACAAATGGCCGCCAGTGGCAGTGTGCGCTATGGTGCCGCCGGGGCCATCACCTTGAAATCAGGCGCGGTTCTCAGCATGAGCTGGGTGTTGGGCGGTGGCATGACCCTTGGCGGTTCGCTCCGCGGCATCGCCGGCGTTCAGGCCCTCGGCGGAAGCTTGGTGTTGCAGGCTCCGCGGCTGGCGGTCAGCAACGACCCAGTGGCAGGGGCACTGTCGCTGACGCCTGATTTTTTCAGTCGCGGAGGATTTGCCAGTCACTCGCTCAGCGCCGTCGGATCACAAGGGTCGGACGACTCTGCTGACCTCGTGATCAACGACGGAGTCATGTTGCGCCCAGAGGTGCGTAGCTACCTTTATACTCCCGGTGATGTCGGGGGTCCGATGCGCGAAATCCTACCGCCAGCGGGTCTGCGTCAGCCCTATCACCTCAGTCTGGGGGCGCAGGGTGCTACCGATGAGTTCACGCGCCTGTTGATCGAACGAGGCGATCTTCTCATCCGCTCAACTGCAGAAGTCAATGCCGGAGCCCTCGGCAACATCAACCTGCAGGCGGACACTCTGGATGTGCGCGGCAGCCTCATCGCCTCAGGGGGGAGCATCAACCTCAAGGCAGCCGACCGCCTTCCCTCTCTTGATCCCAACCCACCAAGTGCCTTCGTCACGGTCTACCTGGCTCAAACGGCCCGCTTGGATGTGGCTGGAAGTTTTCTCGCCACTCCGGATCCATTCGGTCGGGAGTTGGGGAGATTGCTCAACGGAGGCAGCATCCGAGTCAGCGGAAACCTTGTGGCCGAGCAGGGTGCAGTTCTCGATGCCAGCGGCATCTCACGCAGGATGGAGATTCTTCCTGCGGAGTTGGGCCTCAATCCCCAGGGGCAATCCTTGAATCTTGGCATGTCATCCCTGCCGACCTCAGGAGGGATCAGCGCCACCGCCAATGCGCAGGCTTCGATCATCACCACGCTGCAAAGCGACGGCGGCGGCATCGTCCTTCATGGAGGACAGATGCTGCACAGCAGCGCGACGCTGCGCGCGGCGGCCGGGGGACAAGAGGCTGAAGGCGGTTCCCTTGAGGTTTCCTCAGGGCGTTTTTATCCAAGTGGGATCACTCCTGAACCTGACGACTTGAATCTCAGCATCAGCCAAAGCGCTTCATCCGGCCCATTTTTCAACAACCCAGCTCAGGCCATTGGCAACGCACCGGCCCAGCCCTCGGGCCGTGGCTACTTTGCGGCAGAGGCTTTTGTTGGCGGTGGTTTCGACCACCTCAAGCTCGGTGGCAATGTGTCCTTTGAGGGAGAGGTCAGCCTCCAGGCTGTGGGTAGCATGAGCGTGGCCAGCGGCGGTGTCCTGCAGGCAGACGCATCCGTGCGACTGCAGGCCGCGCATGTCGCCTTGGGCAAGGTTTTTGAGGGGCCGCTGTCGCCCCTCGATGTCGCCAACCCATTCCTGCAGGATGTGCAGCCCTTCTTCTTCGCCCCAACCAGCGGCGGCGGCAGCCTCGAGGTCATTGCCCGCCATGTGGATGTTGGGAACTTGTCACTTCAGGGCATTGGCAACGCAACCCTAAGTGCCCTCGGCGGAGATTTGCGCGGTCAGGGCAGCCTCAACATGGCGGGCCACCTGACCCTCAACGCGACGCAAATCTACCCGCTCTCAGGCAGCAGTTTCGCGCTGAGTGTCTTCGATCCATCAGCCACTGAGCAGGGCAGCATCACGGTGCAGGGCAATGGACAACGCCGTCTTCCCCTGAGTGCGGGAGGCACGCTTGCGCTCTATGCCTCTGCGATTCGCAGCGATGGCGTGTTGCGCGCTCCCTTGGGGCAAATCCTGTTGGGCTGGAACGGCGAGGGACAACGCCCCGTGGATCTGATCGCCGGCGACAAGGCGCAAATTCCGGTGACTCAACGGCTGGAACTGGGAGCCGGCAGCCTCACCTCGGTGTCCGCGATGGATGGCAACCGTGCCATGATCATGCCCCTTGGTGTCAGCAGTGATGGTCGCTCCTGGATTCATCCCAACGGAGTGGACATCACCAAGAACGGACCGACAACCAAGCTCATCAACCTTTCCGCCCAATCCGTGAGTATGGAATTGGGAGCCACCACCGATCTGCGCGGTGGGGGCAATCTCATGGCCTACCGCTTTGTCAGCGGCCTCAACGGCACCCGTGACCTCCTGGCCAGCGAACAACTCTTTGCGGTCCTTCCCGGCTACGACAGCGAAATTGCCGCCTGGGGTCTTTTCAACCGTGGAGCGCAAGCCACTCTGCTTCGGGGCGACCAGGGATACGACAATCCCAGGATTCAAGTCGGTGACCGCATCACTCTGGGCGCTGGCAGTGGACTTCGGGCGGGGACCTACACGCTTCTTCCTGCTCGCTATGCCCTGCTTCCCGGAGCCTTCCTGATTACCCCGCAAAGCGAAATCCCCGTCAGTGCGCAACTGCTCCCCGATGGAGCCAGCCTGACCTCAGGCAGCATTTACAACGGTTTGAATTCCAACCGTAGCGCGCCACGGCTGCGTCAGTCCTTCGAAATTGCTTCAGCAGGAACGCTGGCTCAGCGCGCGCGTTATGACCTCCTCGGCGGGAATGAGTTCTTCGCAGACATTGCCACTTCACGCGGTGAGGCGGTGCCCCGGCTTCCCCAGGACTCCGGCCGCATGATGCTTGCCGCCACCCAATCCATGGCCATGCTTGGCAGCATCACGGCCAAACCCAATTCCACGGCAGGACGCGATGGCATGTTGGACATCAGCAGCCCACTGGACATCCTCATTGGCCACACTGACAGCATCGCCTCGAGCGGACAAATGTTGCTGATTTCCTCGACCCTGACGCAGTCCGGGGTGGGCAGCCTCCTCATCGGGGGCGCAAGAAGCAGCGACTCGTCCGAAGCCCAAGTCAGTGTCAAAACCGGACAGATCGTTCTCGACAACTTCAACCCCTACACGGGCACTGCAGAGGCCCTGGGCGGCCCTGAGATCATCCTTGTTGCCAATCAGCGCATCGAGATCAGGAGCGATGCCCTGCTCAACCAGCAGGGCGCTCTTTCCGGCAATTCCCAGCGGCTGACCCTTGGCAGCAGCGACGCTTCAGGCAGTGGCTCGGGGGCTCTGATTCGAATCTCCAGCGATGCACAAGCCAGCATCCAACGGCAGTCTGTGACTGCGGGCACCGGACCCGCCAGACTGCAAGTGGCCGCCAACGCCACGCTCCATGGCAATTCCATCATTCTCGACAGCACCAATCAGTTCCTCCTCGACCCCTCTGCCACTCTCACTGGAAACCACCTGACCCTGAGCAGCGGGGCCATCGAACTCATCGTTGACGAAACGCTCAATCCAGCCGCATCCAGTGCCCTGAGGCTGGGCCCCGCAGCGCTCAATGCCCTCGGACAGGCGAAGTCACTCGCCCTATTGAGTTACAGCAGGATGGATACTTATGGCGCCGGTCAGATTGGGAGCGAGCAACTGCAATCCCTGCGACTGGGAGCGGCTGACATTCGCGGCATGAATCTGTCCTCAGGGAGCCTGACCTTCAGCGCAAAAACAATCCAAATCGGCAACCCCAACAACGGCGCCCCAATTTCTGGATCGGGACCAACCTCTGCAGGCAATCTGATCTTCGAGGCGCAACGGCTCGAGATGGCCTCCAATGATCTGCGCCTCAGCCGATTCAACGCTGTTGAGATGAGCCTCTCGCAGGAGCTTCTTTTCAGCGGCACTGGGTTGCTCACCGTGAGCAGCGGGCTTCAGATTGATGCCCCGCAGCTTCGGGCACTCAGCGCGACCCAAAATGGCATCGTCAGCGGCGGCCATCTGCAAATCAATGGCGGCAACGCACAGGCTCAAGCCAGCGGTCTTGGCGTCAGCCTCAGCCTTGCCGGAGCCAGCCTCACCTATGACGGCGCCATGACTCTGCCCGGCGGGCAACTCAGTCTCATCGCCAATGCAGGCAACCTGTCCATCGGAGGCCGGATCAATCTCGACGGCATCCAAGCCGGAACCAGCACCCAATCCAAAAGAATTGACGGCGGCCAACTGCTGCTGCGCGCCGCCCAGGGCAACCTCGTTGCCAGCGGCAGCATCAGCCTGCGCGCTCCAGAAGGGGCCACTGGCGGCCTGCTGGATCTCCAAACCCCAGCCGGGAGCATGAGTCTGGCCGAGGCGACCATTCTTGCGGATCACGCTGCCAGTCTGCGCATTGATGTGCAGCAACTGCCGGAGATCTTGTCCTTGAACCAAGAGCTGGGCCCTGAGGCCTTCACTGGCGACCGCACTCTGCGTGTTCGCCAAGGCAATGTCCTCATCAATGGGGAGACCCGCGTTTCGAACTTCAGCCTCAGCGCCGACAATGGCTCCATCCTCGTCAGTGGACTCATTGAAGTTTCCGGACACAGCGCAGGCGATATCAGACTGATGGCCGCAGGCTCGTTGACCCTGCAGGCCGGAAGCCAACTTCTGGCAACCTCAATGCAGACCAGGGCCAACGGTCGCAGTGGTTCCATCGCGCTGGAAACCTCCGGGCGTCTGGGGGGAGAGATCAACATCGCATCGGGGAGCCTGATCGACTTGAGACTCTCCGCTCCCACGGCGCTTGGTCAATACTCCGGCACCTTGCATCTGCGAGCCCCTCAAAACGCCGTCGGCAATGATTTGCTGATCCGCCCCCTGGCGGGATCGGTGATCGGCGCTGCACTGATCACAGCCGAGGGGTATCGAATCACCGAACTCGCCGGTGCAGGCCACATCAGCAACAGCGTCCGCGTCCAGGCACAGGCCGATGCCTCAAGCTTCATGAGTCATGAGGCTGCCATCAGCAGCAGGCTGTTGAGTGGGGGCAGTGGGCTCGCTGCCAATGATCTTCTGATTGTGCCGGGCATCGAAATCATCAACCGGGGCGGCGATCTCCAGCTCGGCAGCCCCCTCGCCGGTCCAACAAGCAGCGCATGGGACCTTTCCTCGCAGCGCTTCGGCAGTCGCATGAGCCCAGGGGTCCTGACCCTGAGGGCCAGCGGCAATCTGACCTTCTACGAGTCTCTTAGCGATGGGTTCAGTTCGGCCGCCTACAATGCAGGGCTGCTGACCAACAATGCCCTGCTGCCAGACCTCGCCGAGAGTTGGTCCTATCACCTCAGCGCCGGCAGCGACTTCACTTCCGTCAACCGTGCCAGCGTGGTGGGTGCTGTCGGCTCACTCATGCTCGGTCGCAACGCCGGTGACGCCAATGAGATTGCCTCCAATCTGGGCAACAACGCGCGCACCAGTGTGGCCATCCAAGGATTCCATCAGGTTATTCGCACCGGCTCAGGCAGCATTGATATCCAAACCGGCGCCGACATCAATCTGCTCAACCTCTTTGCCGGCATTTACACAGCCGGAACCCAGGTCAGTGACCCGACCCTTGGCGGCCAATTCGACCTGCCGGTGATCAGCTTCGCCGGAGGCAGCAACAGCCTCGGCCCAATTCAACAAACCCCAGCCCACAGCCCGCAGTACAGCCTCTCCGGTGGCGATGTGAGAATTGAAGCCGGACGGGACATCCAACGACTCACCCGCAACGCCGCCGATGAATTGGTCCCGGATTCCTCGCGCCAACTGCCGATGAACTGGCTTTACCGACGCGGCTATGTCGACCCCATGACGGGCGCCTTCGCCAGCGCGCGTTTTGGAGACCTGGCCACAACCACATGGTGGGTGGACTTCAGCAATTTCTTTCAGGGGGTCGGCGCGCTGGGCGGCGGCGATGTGACGCTGAGCGCCGGAAGAGACCTTCGCAATGTGGACGCGGTGATCCCCACCAACGCGCGCCTGGATCGCAGTGGAAACCTCGTCGAACTTGGCGGTGGCAACCTTCGCTTGACGAGTGGACGCCACCTGGACGCCGGCGTATTCTATGTGGAGAGGGGTCAAGCCAAGGCAAGGGTTGGCGGAGCGGTGCTCAGCAATGCCACAAGATCCCCTTCCCTGACCAATCTTGCTGATGCAGGGCCGCTGGCGGCGGAAACCTGGTTGCCAACCACCTTCTTTGTTGGCAAGGCGTCAGTGGAACTGACGGCGCGCAGCTCCATCCTCATCGCTCCTGCCTCCAATCCCTTTTTGCTTCCCGGCGGCTACAACAACAGTTTTTGGTACAAGAGCTACTTCAATACCTATGCGGAAACGGCCTTGCTGGATGCGACCTCCATCACCGGGTCCATCACTCTGCGCGCGGCCACCACTTTGCCTACCATTGGCGGAGGCGGCGCCATCCCCATTCTTCAGGCCTGGCTGCAGACCCAGTTGGTCTACAACTTCCAGAATCCCGGCACGGCATCCTATTACCATCCCTGGCTGCGCCTGAATGAAACCAAGGTGGATTCATTTGGCACGGTCAGCCAATTGACCTCCCCGAGTCTGGCGCTTCAGGCCTTGGGCGGCGACCTCAATCTGGTGGGCTCAATCATTCTTTCCCCCTCACCTCAGGGGCGACTCAACCTGTTTGCCGAGGGGTCCATCAACGCCCTGCAACCCAACGGCAGAACAAGCCTCAACGCTCAGAGCGTGGCCGCATGGGGCAGTAGCCGCATCACCGTTTCCGATGCTGATCCGCGCAACATTCCGGGAATCAGCAATCCCTTCGCCTTTCAAAGCATTGCCGGATTGAGCCCCTCGAGGGCCAGCGTTTCAGGTGACAACTTTCTGTTGTTTCTGGAAGCGAACCTGCGCGAGACAGGATCCACCATTGGCGCAGCCGCAGTCCTGCAGGCCAGGCAGGCGCTGCATGCCCCAGGGTTGTTGCACCTCAACCATGACCAACCCCTCCAGATCAGGGCCAACACTGGAGATCTCAGCGGGCTGGAGCTTTTCTCAGCTCACTTCTCCCAAATCAGCGCAGGCCGGGACATTCGCGATGTCTCCCTCTATCTTCAGAACAATCGCAGCACGGATCTCAGCGTCGTCAGCTCAGGCCGGGACATCCTGCTTTACGACGCCAACTCTGCACTGCGCACCCAGGCTCAAAGCGGCGCCAATCTTCTCAATGTTGGAGCAGACCCGCTTAGCGGTGACCTGCAAATCAGCGGCCCGGGGCAACTGCAGGTGCTCGCCGGCCGCCATCTTGATCTCGGTCTCGGTGGAAACAACAGCGACGGAACCGGCGCTGGCATCACCAGCATTGGCAACGGAAGAAATCCTGGCCTGCCCTTTCAGGGTGCCGACCTGATTTTGGCGGCAGGGATCGGGGCAGCCGGCAGCATTGGCAACAGCCGTCTGACCATCGAGGACTTTGTCACGGACATCCTGCAGGGATCCAGGGCGGAGGAGTACCTGCGCCTCTACGCCTCAAAATCCAACAGCAATGTGGATACTGCCGCCGAGTTCAATGCGCTTGATCCCGTTGAGCGTCAGAAGGCTTGTCTCGATCTCTTTGCCATTGTTCTGCGCACCGCTGGGAGGGAACAGGCGGCCAAGGGCGGAAGCTATGCGGATGGATTTGCGGCGATTGAAAGCCTCTTTCCAGGGCAGGACTGGCAGGGCAACATCAGCACGCAGGCGCGAGACATCCGCAGCAGAAGCGGCGGCAGCATTGACATCCTGGCCCCAGGCGGTGGTTTGACGCTGGCCTCAGCGCTGCTGGGCACCTCTCTTGCTCCGCCGGGAATCATCACTGAGGGTGGTGGCGGCATCAATATCTTCGCCCGCAACGATATAGACATTGGCATCGCGCGAATCTTCACGCTGCGGGGAGGCGATGAGATTCTCTGGTCCTCGTTCGGCAACATTGCTGCGGGCAGTTCCTCAAAAACGGTGCAGTCTGCTCCTCCAACACGGGTGCTCATTGATCCGCAGAGTGCGGATGTCAAAACCGACCTCGCCGGCCTCGCCACCGGTGGTGGCATTGGCGTCCTGGCCTCCGTCGCTGGCATTGCCCCCGGCAATGTGGATCTCATCGCCCCCAACGGAACCGTGGATGCCGGTGATGCCGGCATTCGCGCCACCGGCAATCTCAACATTGCCGCCAGCGTGGTCCTCAACAGCAACAACATCAGCGTCGGGGGAACGGCATCCGGATCGGCTGCCGCTCCCTCTGCCCCGGCAATCAGCGTCTCCAGCGTGGCCAACTCCTCGAATGCCGCAGCCGCCGCAGGCAATGCCAGTGCCGCTCGGCCAAGCGGGGGCAAGGAACAGCAGAGCGTTGCCGCTCAGACTGAGGGTGGCATCTCGCTGATGAGCGTGGAGGTCCTCGGCTACGGCGGCGGTGAAGGCGAGGCGGAGGAAGACGAGCGCAAGCGCAAAGCGCCGGGCACCTAGGGCAACCAGACTTCGCCAATCGCCAGCGAGGCCTGCCTGCAAGATGGCGACCTTGCTGCCGTTGCCATGCCTGCCCATGATCGTCTTGAACCGCCGCCTCCGCTCCTGCCTGCTTGTTTGCGCATCGCTTTTGGCATCAGCAATCATCAGCCCAGCTGCATCAAACCGCCCCGATGTGCTGTTCATTGCGGTGGATGACCTCAACGACTGGACTGGACACTTGGGCGGCCACCCTCAGGCCAAGACACCCCACATCGACCGCTTGGTGGCACGCGGCACGGCCTTCACCAACGCGCATTGCGCGGCGCCAGCCTGCAATCCCTCGCGCGCGGCGCTGATGAGCGGCCTGCGGCCCTGGACCACGGGCATTTACACCAATGGCGATCCGGCTCAGGGCGTGCTCAAGGGCGTGCAGACCTTGAACCGCCACTTCCTGGCCCAAGGCTACCGCACCCTTGGCGGCGGCAAGATCTACCACAGCTTCAGCAGTGAGGGCCGCAAGGACAGCTGGACCCAATGGAAGGGCTTGTTTCCATCCACCCACGCCGCCGTCCACAATTTAAACGGCCTCAAGCAGGACCACTTCGATTGGGGCGCCCTGAACTGCCAGCCCAGCGACATGGCCGACCACAAGCTCACCACCTGGGCCATCGAGCAACTGCAGCAGGCCCCGCAGGATCAACCCCTGTTTCTTGCCGTGGGTTATGTCAAACCCCACCTGCCCTGGCATGTGCCCGCCGAGTATTTTGCGCGCTTTCCCCTGGAGTCCATTCAACTCCCCGAGGTCATGGCAGAGGATCTGCAGGACATCCCAGCCGCAGGAGTCGCGATGGCCAAGCCCGAGGGCGATCACGCCAAGGTGCTGGCCGCAGGCCAATGGAAGCAGGCCGTGCAGGGCTATCTGGCGGCCATCTCCTTCTTGGATGACCAAGTGGGACGACTCATGGAGGGGCTGGATGCCAGCCCACGCCGCGACAAGACCATCGTCGTGTGGTGGACAGATCATGGCTGGGCCTTGGGCGAAAAGCAGCACTGGCGCAAATTCGCGCTCTGGGAGGAAACCACGCGCACCAGCTTTGCCATCGCCGCCCCAGGCATCACCAAGCCCAACAGCCGTTGCAGCGCTCCCGTGGATTACACGCATGTCTATCCCACGCTTTGCGAGTTGGCCAAGCTGCCCACACCGCCACAGGTCAAGGGCCGCAGCCTGTTGCCCCTCCTCAAGGACCCAAGCGCCGCCTGGCAGGAGGTGGCCATCTGCAGCCATGGCCGCGGCAATCACGCCGCCCGCGATGGGCGCTGGCGCTACATCCGCTATGCTGATGGCAGCGAGGAGCTTTACGATCACCAAACCGATCCCATGGAATGGACCAACCTTGCCAGTGAGCCTGCGCACCAAAAGGTCAAGGCGGGACTCGCTGCCAACTTCCCCATTGAAGAGGCCCTGCCAACTTCGGGTTCGGGCAAACGCGGTGGCAGGAAGGCAGCGGCCAAGGCACAACGCACCGAGCCCTCCCGCTGAAACGCGCCGGCTTCCAATCGTTCGTTTTGATCAATCAATCCTGATTGATCGTTCGATTTTAAGGAAGTAAAAAGGGAGTCATGTCCCAGCTCAATTACAATCATCTGCGCTACTTCCATGCCGTGGCCCGGGAGGGCAATCTCACCCGTGCGGCGAAACATCTTCGCCTCTCGCAATCGGCCCTGAGCGTGCAGTTGCGCAGCCTCGAACAAAGTCTGGGACACGCCCTCTTCGAGCGTCGCAACCGCAGCCTCAGCCTCACCGAAGCCGGCCACATTGCCCTGGAGTACGCCGAAGGCATTTTTCGCAGCGGCGAGGAACTGGCCACGGTGCTGCAGCAACAGGGTCATGGAGACCGCCGACTGCTGCGCATTGGCGCCGCATCAAACCTGTCGCGCAACTTCCAGCTTGGTTTTGTTTCCCCGCTGCTGAAGAAGACCGACAGTGGCCTCGTCATTCACAGTGGCAGTCTCAGCGACCTGCTGACTCAACTGCAGGCCCACACCCTGGATGTGGTGCTTTCAAACACCGCCGTCAAACGCGATGGCGAGGCCCGCTGGCACTGCCACCTGCTCGACGAGCAACCGGTCAGCCTGATTGGCCACAGGGTGCGTGGTCGCAAGGCACTGAAATTCCCCGAGGACCTGCATCAGATCCCCGTGGTCCTGCCCAGCCTCGACAGCAGCATTCGCACCGCCTTCGACAACCTCATGCACCGCCTCGGCGTGCGCCCCATCATCGCCGCCGAGGTCGATGACATGGCGATGTTGCGGTTGATGGCCCGTGAGTGCGACGCCCTGACGCTGGTGCCACCGGTAGTCGTCAAGGACGAGTTGGAATCCGGCTTATTGGTGGAGCGCCACCGCCTGGCCGAAATCACCGAGACCTTCTACGCGATCACCCCATCGCGACGCTTTCCCAATCCCCTGCTGGCCAAACTGATCAACCGCAAAAAAACTGCGCGTTAAGGCCGCGACTACCAGCGCCCGAATCCACGAGTTCTGTCGCTTCGAACCAAAGATTGACCGACTCAGGGAGGAACCTGCCCCCAGAGACCTGGCAGCATGAACTCGTCGCGTGGAAAGGCGTCGGTGTTGAGGTCAGTCAGGCTCTCACGGTTGAAATCCGCCCCGATCACCTCATGGCGGCAATGGGGCCCAAGGATGGCCGTGACCTCGGCGACAATGTCCACCTTGCTGCGCCAAAAATGGTCTTGTAGGCTGCGTGAGGCCAACCGCTGCTGCCAATGGGAAGAGGCCAGAGGGAGGGGCTCATTGGAGGCCAATCCGATGCTCCCGGCAACAATCGCCACATGGGGAAAGACTTTCAGCAAGGTTCTTGCCACCCGCAGGCTTGGCAACCAAGTCACCGCCATACCACCGGGCCTCAGGCGCGAGCGGATGAGTTGGAAAAACTCGCTGGAGTAAAGCACTCCGGCATGCGCGCTGTTGGGGCGCATGGCATCCATCTCAATCACATCAAAACCCAGAGCCTCCTGCTGCAGCATCTGCCGCCCATCCTGCACCCGAAGCTCAAGCCTGGGATCCTTCAACATGGCACCGAGCCACTCCATGCCGCTCTCCCTGCCAAGCGCACGCAAGGTTTGAATCTGTGCGCCGACAATCTCGGTGCAAACCACTGACCGGGTTTCAGGGCGACAGAGCATGGCGTTGAGGGTATCGCCTGAACCCAGACCAATCAGAGCCACCCGCTCCGGGCGGGGATGAAGCAACAGAGGAAGCGCTCCGAGTTGCGTATGGATACCACCGTAGGGAATCCAACTCTGCCCAATTCCATTGATGTGAAAAGCGAAGCCGGACCCGGGCTGCTCGGTGATGACTGAAACTCCGGTGGAGTCCTCAACAATTCGAGGGATCCTCACGGTAGCTCCATGCACCATGGACCAAAGCTCATGCTGATCCGGCATCACCAGCAGGCCTGCGGATGCCGCAATGACAAAGGCAAGCCGCAAGCGCGTTCCCGAGAACCAGGCAAGCCAAAGCATACCCAGCAGCAACAGCAACCCAAGCAGACCGGCGCTACCCAACCACGGGAAACCGACAAGCCAAACACCCAGGGTGCCCACCAGTGCGCCGACGACTCCCCAAAACTGATTCCAACCCAAAATCCAGCAGGATGAACCCTCCTCGATGAGCAGCAGGCCTTGCAACCTCACCTGAGCAAGCCCGAACAAAAAACCCGAGGGAAAAATGACCAGCAGGGGAACCAGCCACTGCAGGCCCAGGAAGGTCCAGATCAGTTTCGGCGCAGCGCCAGGCGCGGACTTCTGCAACAAGGCCGTCCAAGCACTCGAAGCGTCCAGAGGTTCATAACCTGCCAAATACTCGCCATGGCCAAGCCAACGCGCCATGACCGGGGCAAAGGCCGGCAACAAGGCACCAAGCACCAAGGCCAGCCCGAGCAGGCGCCCCATGGCAGGCCAGTCGCGCACCGCTTGCCTTTTGGCGCCCCAAAGCGCGCCAATCCCCATGGCTGCCAAATACAAAAACAGCAGGCTGCCTGCAGTCTGGGCCGAGGCCTTGCACATTGCCCCGAGCACGCGCAGAAAGACCATCTCCACCGCCAGACTGCCAAACCCGAGCATCGCCGAAAATACCAAGCCCTGACGCAGGCCGGCCGATCCCGCCGCATGAGGAGCCGGGCCAGATGCCTCCGTCTCGGTTGGCGGATCTTCAAGGCCGGAGCGGGCCGCGGTCCAAACCACCGCGGCCACCACCGCATTGAGGGTGGCTGCCACCGCAACAGCGTTGTGGATTCCCCACAGCGGGAAGATCACCCATCCAATGGTCAGGGCGCCAGCCCCAGCTCCCAGCGTGTTGACGGCGCTCAACCTTGGCGCGACCACCGATGCGACCTGCCCATCCCTTCCCGCGAGAGCGGCCACAAGCATGGGGAAGGATACTCCCATCGCCATGGCCGAGGGCAACATGCAGGCGAGAATCAGAAGGCCCGCACCGAGCTGGGGCGGACAGCCCATAACCGCGGACCATGCATTCAGGCTGCGCATTCCACTCAGGCCCGCCAGGGAAAACAGAGCCACACACCACTCCGCAACCATCAGTGACCTGAGGCAATCCCGAGGGTCTCGGCGTCGCCCCCACCAACCGCCCAGAGCACCGCCCAAGGCCAGTCCGGTCATGAACACCGCCACAGCGAGGCTCACCGCCCCCACATCACCACCCATCCACGGCAACAGCAGGCGCTGCCACGCCAACTGCAGCATCAGGGCACTGCACCCCGAAAAGAAAAATGCCACACTCAGGACAAGGCGAACGCGCGAACTCATGGCACGCAAGCAGGATAAAGCGGCTTCAAGTCCGCGACGCAAAGCACAGCGCCTGTGGCGCCGCACACCACAAGGCAGGCAGCGATTTAGGCCAAGAGCTCTTCGATCACTCGCCCACCGAACTGACTCAATTGCTTGAAACGCCCGGCGTGGTAATAGGTGAGCTTGTTGTCATCCAACCCCAACAGGCGCAACAGGGTGACATGAAAGTCGCGCAGATGCGCGCGGCCCTCCACGGCCTGCATGCCCAATTCATCGGTCTGCCCAACCGTGTGCCCGGCACGGCAACCCCCACCGGCCAGCCAGAGAGTCATTGCATTGGGGTTGTGGTCGCGGCCGTAGGCTGTGCCGCCGCGCACCCCGTTGTCTGGGGTGCGGCCAAACTCGCCGCACCAAACGATGAGCGTGCTTTCCAGAAGGCCGCGCTGGCGCAGGTCGCGGATCAACGCGGCAATCGGCTGATCCACTGCGCGCACCAGATTGCCATGCGCACGCTCGATGTAGTCGTGACTGTCCCAGGAGCCATGGTAAAGCTGCACAAAGCGCACGCCCTGCTCAATCAGACGGCGTGCCAACAGGCACTTGCGACCAAAGCCCGCCGTCGCCTCCGCATTCAAGCCATATTGCTCACGCGTGGCCTCGCTCTCGCGCGTGAGGTCCAGCACCTCAGGCACCTCCATTTGCATGCGAAAGGCCAGCTCATAGTTCGCCATCCGCGCCGCCAAGGCATCCTGCCCTGCGTGACGCTGCGCATGAGCCGCATTGAGCTTGGCGATGAAGTCAAGATTGCGGCGCTGGGCCTCGCGGCTGGTCCCGGGTTGCGGGCTCAAATCCAGAATGGGGGCACCGCGCGGCCGCAGTGGCGTGCCCTGATACTGCGCGGGCAGAAATCCATTGCCCCAGTTGGCTGCGCCACCCTGGGGGTAACTGACCTCGGGCAGAACCACAAAGCCCGGCAGATTGGCATTGAGACTGCCCAGACCATAATTGACCCAGGCCCCAAGACCGGGATCGCCACCAAAGCGGTTGCCGCAGTTCATCTGGTACATCGCCGTGGGGTGGTTGACACTGTCCACCGTGCATCCGCGAAAGAAACACAGCTCATCGGCCACCTTGGCCAGGTGCGTCCAGTTCTCCGCCATGTCCGCCCCGCTCTGCCCGGCGCGCAGAAACTTGAAGGGACTGCGCACATAATAACGCCGACCACTTTCCATCGCCGACTTCTGGTTGCCCTCGCGCACAAACTCGCGCAGGTGCAACTTCTCGAGCATGGGCTTGGGGTCAAAGGTGTCGAGGTGCGAGGGCCCGCCCTCCATCATCAAAAAAATGACCTGCCTAGCCTTGGCCTTGGCCACATGCGGCAGCCTTGGCAAAGGCCCTGAAGCCGCCTGCTGCTCCTGCGCCATCAAGGCGCTGAAGGCCACACTACCCAGCGAGGCGCCAAGCCCATAGAGGGCCTCGCGCCGCGTTGGCGCGCGCAGGGCCGAAGGCCCGAGACAGGAGAATGCAGGCCTACTCGACATGGACAAATTCATTGCTGTTGAATAAGGCGAGACAGACTGCAGCCAAGGCCCGGGTGCGTGCCGGCACCTGATGGGGCCCGAGGTCCGGCACAAACTGCGCATGGGCATGCAGCGTTTCGGTGAAGACAAACTTCTCTCCGGTGTTCTCCTCCACCGCCTCGCGTTTGACCTGCAATGGAGGACTGGGCGGAATTGCTGCCTGGGCAGGCTGCAGCTTGAGCATGTCCATCCAGTGCTGCCTTGCCGCGATGCGTTCATCGGCAGTTGGCCGACGCGAGTAAGCCAGGACAAAACAGCGCTGCAAGGCCGCCTCATCGTCCATGGTCTCGCGCAGCACACGCGCCGCCATGGCAAGGGCGCGGGCTGAACTGGCCTTGCTGTTGAACAAGGCAAAGACCTGCGGCGTCACGCTGCTGGACTCGCGTTGCTCACAGGAAAAGTCCGGCGGCGGCGAATTGAAAACCTCCATCGAGGGATCTCCAAGACCACGCCATTTCAGGGCATACAAACTGCGGCGATGGCGCTGCTGCGGCCTTGGATTGGGGACCCAGGCGGCGGCAAAGGTGCCCATCACCTGACGGGGTTGCAGGGCCACTTCCTCGTGGATTTCCGGGCGATTGGGAATGCCGCCCAACTGCGGATTGAGTTCGCCACTGGCCCAGAGCATGGCATCGCGCAACTCCTCGGCACTGAGGCGGCGCAGCGCAAAGACCGCCCCCGAGACTCCCTGGGGATCGAGTTTGGCCAAGGCTGCGGGGTCCGGGTGAATGGCGCTGCGGCGATAGGCCGCACTGGTCATCAGCAGGCGATGCATGGCCTTGATGGACCCTCCCTGCCCCTGAAGATGCAGGGCCAAAAAATCAAGCAACTCCGGATGCGTGGGGCGCTTGCCCGTAGCCCCGAAGTTATTCGGGTTGCCGGCAATGCCGCGGCCAAAATGCCAAAGCCAAAGACGATTGGCGATGCTGCGCCAACTCAGTGGGTTGTCCGCCGCGGCCACCCAGCGCGCCAAGGCCAGGCGCCTACCCTCAACCCCATCAGGGATGGGTGCGGCACCTCGCAAGCCCAGCACACTGAGCACGCCGGGCTTGACCGCAGGCCCCTCGGCGAAGGGATCGCCTGCGCTGCGAATGCAGGTCTTTTCCAACTCGCCGGAAGAGAGCCGATCCTGCGGCACCCGCAGCGGCGAGGTCACGGTCTTGAGTGTGCGGGTCAGCCCGCTGTACACGCTCAGGGCCACTGGCTCATAGCGCTCCCACTCAAAGCGCAACCGCTCCAGCCCCTTTCTGGCCACCCGCTCCATGCCGAACTCGCGGCTGCCAAAACCAAGCAGTTTCGGCGGGAACTCCTGCTCCGGCACGGCGGCCTGCAGCAGCTTGCGCCTGGCCGCATCAAAGACATCGCTGAACTGCGCAAAGGCAGGCCTGCCCTTGCCCTTGCCACCCTGGGCGCGCACCGCCGCCACCGCTTCGTTCCAGCGCTTGGGGTCGCGGCCCTGCGCCTTGAACCATGCCTGCGCGTTTTGCAGCAGCAAGGCATCGAGTTGACTCAGCGTTTGCTGGTGCTCACGGGCCCGCAACTCCAGGAAGCGCCGCTCCTCAAAGCCCTGCGTGTTCTCGACAGCCGTGAAGGGGGCCTGTGCCTCGGCGAGTTGGGTGGTGGCGAACACCGCAGCAATGCTGTAGTAATCGGCCGTGGGCACCGGATCAAACTTGTGATCATGACAACGCGCACATTGCAGCGCATGCCCCAGAAAGGTCTCACCCACGCTGTTGGTCACATCATCCAAAAACCGCTGCCTGGCCACCCGCTCGACTTCCATGCCGGTCAGCTCCCACGGCCCCATGCGCAGAAAGCCCGTGGCCACCAAGTTCTGCGAATTGCTGCCGTCAAGCTCATCGCCGGCAATCTGCTCGATCACAAAGTCCGCCCAGGGCTTATCGGCGTTGAAGGCCCGCACGACATAATCGCGATAACGCCAGGCATTGCCGCGCTCATAATCGTTGGCAAAGCCGCTGCTATCCGCGTAGCGCACCACATCCAACCAATGCTGGGCCATGCGCTCGCCGTAGTGCGGCGAGGCCAGCAGGCGCTCAATCAACGCCGCAATCGCCTGTTGCCCCGTCTCAGAACCCAGGCCCTTGCCGGCCACTTGCTTCAGGAATGCCTCGACCTCCTGCGGGCTGGGTGGCAGGCCGGTCAAATCAAAGCAGGCGCGGCGAATGAATGCCTCGGGACTGGCCTCGGGCGCAGGCTGCAGGCCCTTGGGCCAGTGCAGATGCAGCAGGGCATCCACGGGATGCGCGGCGGCAGCCAACTCAGCGGGCTTGGCAGCACGCAGCGGTTGATAGGCCCAGAGTGCATCCAGCGCATACTTGCGCTCCCGCCAAGCCGCAGACAAGCCACCAAGGGTCTTGACCCTCACGCCGTCCTCCTGACTCCAAGCCTGTTCGTGGGCCTTGGCCAGGGCCTGCGCCCGCTCGGCCTCAGGCCAGGGCGCGCCCGCCTTCAGCCATTGCTCCAGCCAGCTCAATTCCTCGGGCTTGAGGGCATCCGCCTGCTTGGGCGGCATTGCACTCCACTGCTCCTCATGCTGTCGTGATGCGGCAAGCCACAGCGGGCTTTGCAGCGGATGCTTGGGGTGCAGCGAGGCCTGACCACTCTCGCCGCCCTTGAGCAGGCCCTGCCTGGAGCGCAGATCCAAACCGCCCTTGATTTGCGCGGCGTCCTGACCATGACAGGCAAGGCAGCGTTGAGCCAGCAACGGGGACACTCGGCGAACAAACAACAACTCCGCCGGGCTGCCTGCAGGCACCTGCGCTCCAAGCCGCCCAATAGCAGTCAAGATCAGAAGAAGGAC
Source organism: Prosthecobacter sp. (assembly GCA_030833205.1). Taxonomy (GTDB): domain Bacteria; phylum Verrucomicrobiota; class Verrucomicrobiia; order Verrucomicrobiales; family Verrucomicrobiaceae; genus Prosthecobacter. Next base: position 11,930 of record JAURHS010000011.1, on the reverse strand, counting down.
AACAGGCACCACACCTGAAGACAACGCCGCAGACCCTCCCAATCTAGGCGCAAATTCATCAGACAGCACGGCTGCCCGCAGGCCCCTCTGCGCTTGGTGAATTGGGTTCGGCATCAAGACCGCATGCCTGTGCCGGGCATGGTTGCCAAAGCAGACTGGACTGCTGCCAGCGCTGCTGGGGAGTCTGGCGGCACCACTTCAGCCCCCCATCACTGTCCTCGCCGACCACGAACCTCAAGTCTACCCTGCCGTCTTCTTGGTGCCAAGCGCATTTCGCCTTGGCGGTTCTTTTGAACTGCTGCTGAGCCAGTTGCGCTGATCGAAACGGGTCGAATCAGGCGTAGATTTCTGACTCCAAATGCCCATACGCCGCCCCACCCACACCCTTCTGCCTGCCCTGCTTGGTCTTCTGCTTGGCCAGGCGCTTGCCGCAACGCTCAAGGCTGCGGAGCACCGCATCGCCCCAGGCCAAGCGCCGCAGGCCGTGCTGGATCAGGCCGCGCCAGGGGACAAGCTCATTTTCCTGCCTGGCCTGCATGAGCATGGCCTGAGCCGCCACCGCGCCATCCTCTATGTGGACAAACCTGTGCATCTGGAACTGCAACGAGGTGCCGTCCTCAAATTGCGAGCCGGGGAATGCAGGCGCATGCCTCAGGGTGAAATCACCACCGATCAGGATGCCGGCAAAAAGCTCGATGACCTCGAGATTGGTGGCGCCCATGATGGCAGTCCCAGCGCCCATCAAGGCCCAGAGCTCTACAACGCCACGGTGTACAGCATCCGCATCAGCCGCGAAGGCCGCAACGGTGAACCCGACGCCTTCTCCTGGGGCGATGGCAAACTCTTCGACCTCATGCACCAGGATGTGCCAATCACCGGCGATTGGCAGGCCTTGAGCCATGGCGTGAAGATCCGTTTTCACCACCGCAACGGCCACAGCAAGGGCAGCCTCTGGTTTGTGTCCTATGGCGGCCCGGAGGCCTATGGCATCCGCATCGGCCATGGCACCCAGCCCAACACCATTGAGGGCGTGCGGATCAGCGGCTTGGGCACGATTGATCTCAACAGTGAGCACAATGCCCAGCCCAGCGGCCTGGTGAAAAACATCAACGCCTGCGTGCTCATCCATGGCCGCGTGCGCGATGTGCGTGTCGAGGGCATCAGCATGACCAACACCATGCGCTCGGTGATGTGCTACGGCGAGCACACCGGCAAGTTTTTGGCCGGAGGCAAGACCGGCCCAGGCGAATCCTTTGACGCTGAGAACATCGTCATTGAACGCACCCGCACCATCAATCCGCGCGGTGCCGCCTACCTGCTTGGCCACCCCTCCTTCCGTGGTGGCCTGCGGCAGGTGCGCTGCAACCACAACGACATGATCACGGGCCTGACCGCCATCGAACCCAACTTCAACCTCGTGGGCTACGAGGTCATTGGCAATGTGATCCGCAGCGAGGGCGCCGCCATTCACTGCTGGCGTCACAGCCAGGACGGCGTGATTGCCGACAACCTGCGGGTGGGCGACAATGAAAACAAACCCGTGGTGATCTTTGGTGCTCCCAGCGGCTGGCAACAGCCACAGAAGCCCCTGCTGCGCAACAACCGCAATCATCTCAGCGACCCACTGCCGGCGTCGCCATCGCGACCATGATTCAGGACGCCATTTGGAGGAGGCAATTTTGGCTCAATCTCGGGATTGTCACCCCTGAAGCGCGCAACTAACCTTTTTGACATCGTGGGCAAGAAACTCATCCGCATTCTCTGTCGTCTCAGCAGACTCCCCCTGCTGCGCAGCCTGGTCATGCCATTGCTTCGCCGCAAGCGTCCCTTTGGCAGCCGACTGAGTCAAGGTGATGAGCTGTTGCCGTCCCTGGGCACCCCGATTGTGCGGGCCTACTGGCACCACTTTCTGGAAAAGCACCGTGCCGATATCCGTGGCCTCGGCCTTGAGATCGGCACCACCAAGACCTTGCGCCGCTTTGCTGGCGATCTTGACGAGGCCCATGCACTGGACCTGATTGCCCACAGCCCCGAGGTGAAGATCACCGCGGATCTCATGCGGGCCGAGGCGGTTGAGGGCGAGCGCTACGACTGCTTCATCAACCAATTCACCACGCACATTTTGCACGATCTGCCCTCGGCGCTTTATCACAGCGTTCGACTGCTCAAGCCCGGCGGCATCCTGCTGATCAATTTCATCTGCGTTACGGCCATCACTTACCAAGGAGTAAACATGGGCACAGGCGGCCTGCAGAACCATCACTGGTTTTTCACGCCCCTGCATGTGCAGCACTTGTTTGAGCAGATCGGCCTGAGCCGCAGCGACTTTTCCATCACCAGTTATGGCAGCGCCTTTGCCAAAGTGGCGTGGACCATGAACTTGCCCGCAGAATTTCTTTCTCATCGGGAATTGCATCAACATGACCCCATGCAACCTGTGTTGCTCTGCGTGCGCGTTCGCCGCCCATCGGACTGGTCTCCGCCCTGCCCTGCGCCCTCCGACGCCTGGTCCACCGAGGTGCAGATCGAGAGGCCCTGAGGCAGGGCGTCGCCGTTGAAAAAGCCGAGAGATTTGGGGCCGCGCAGCGTTGGGACGATGCCGCAACTGCGGTCTCCTGCCTCGTCAATGAAACTGCCCTCCCCAATCCTTGCGCTGGTTTTGAGTTGCCTCTGCGGCGGAACTCCAGCCACCGCAGCCAAGCGCCCCAATGTGATCTTCATTCTCACCGATGATCAGGGCTGGAACGATGCGCACTTCGCCGGCCATCCCTTGGTCAAGACACCGCACCTGGACCGATTCGCCGCCCAAAGCACCTGGATCCGCCAGTTCTATGTGGGCGGCAGTGTCTGCTCACCAAGCCGCGCCGCCTTCATGACCGGCCTGTCTCCAGCCCGCCATGAAATCCACGGCCACTTCAGCACCCATGCGCAAAACAGCGCGCGGCACATGCCCGATTGGATGGACCCCAGACACCCCAATGTGGCCAGTCTTCTCAAGGGTGCGGGATACGCCACGGCGCATTTTGGCAAGTGGCACCTCGGTCATGGGGATGGCGCGCCCGAGCCCGCCGCCTATGGCTTTGAGGTCAGCAAGACCGTCAACGCCAATGGCCCGCAATTGGGCGATGAAGCCAGGGAGCCTTACTTCCGCGCCAAATCCACCGCGCTGATGGTTGATGAAGCCATTGCCTTCCTGCGCAGCCACAGGGATCAACCCTTCTATCTCAACCTCTGGACCCTGCTGCCCCACGCCAAGCTCAATCCCACGCCCGAGCAGTTGGCCGTGTACGAGTCCCTCGAACCCTCCGCCAAGGCCGAGGGCTTTGGCCCCTGGTTGACCAAATACCTCGAGCAGGCCCCGGACCTCAAGGCGCAGATGCAGGTCTTCTGCGCCTCGCTCACCGACTTGGACCAGCAATTGGGCCGCCTCTTCGCCGCCCTTGAAGAGCTGCAACTTGCCGACAACAGCATCGTGTTTTTCTCCAGCGACAATGGCGCCGAGGATTACCGAATCAGCAACGCCGCCAATGGCGGCGTGGGCAACACGGGCCCGCTGCGCGGACGCAAACGCTCGCTCTATGAGGGCGGCATCCGCACCCTTGGTCTGGTGCGCTGGCCCGGCCACATTGCAGCAGGGCGCCGCGATGACCAAAGCCTGATGGGCGGCGTGGATTTTTTGCCGACCATCTGCAAACTGACAGGCGTTGACCTGCCTGCCGGACTCAAGCTCGATGGCGAGGATGTCAGCGACATCTGGCTTGGCCAATCGCGGCCGCGCAAGGCTCCGCTGTTTTGGGAGTGGCTCTTCAGCGTCGCTGGTGGCATTGACGGCGGCTACCAGTCACCGGCCCTGGCGGTGCGCGATGGCCCTTGGAAGGCCTTCGTCAATCACGACGGCAGCGGCGGCGAGCTTTACCACATCGCCGAGGACATCGGCGAATCGCGCAATCTGGCGGCCGAGCAGCCCGAGCGTTTGCAGCAACTCAGCCAACTGGCCCTGGCATGGGCCAAGACCCTGCCACCCAGCGCCGAGCGCGACAAGCTCCTCAAGCAGGGCCAACCCGGCGCGCGCAACCCGCCTGCCCAACCCGCCAAGGCGACCATGCCCAAGGCCAAGGGCAAAGCCAAGGCCATGGACCCCGCGCAGCGCGCGCTGATTTTCAAACGGTGGGACAGCGACGGCAATGGCGAGCTCTCGCTCGAGGAATACCGCGCCGGCATTCAGGACAAGGCCGATGCCCCCCAGCGCCTCAAGAGCTTTGATGCCAATGGCAACGGACGCCTGAGCGCCGAGGAATTCATCCACCGCGGCGCAGCCCCCAGGAAAACGGGCCCCCAGCCCTAACTGTCCGCAATAGCGGACCTGCGGCAGGCGTAAGTGGTAGGACCACTTGCCTCATCGCCGCTGCGCATGAAGATCCCCAACCCCTGCTTCATTGCCCTTGCCCTGAGCCACCTGCCCCTGCAGGCGCTTGACTTTGAACGCGAAGTGCGCGCCACCTTCAACCAGCGTTGTGTGTCCTGCCATGGTCCGGACAAGCAACGCGGTGACCTGCGCCTCGACGCGAAATCCTTCGCCTTCAAAGGCGGCAGCGAAGGCCCGGTGATTGTACCCGGTCAAAGCGCCAAGAGCGCGCTACTGGCCCGCATCACCTCCAGCGACCCCGATCTGCGCATGCCGCCCAAAGGCGAACGCCTCAGCCCCGCACAGGTCAAGGCCATGGCGGCATGGATTGATGCCGGTGCCTCATGGCCGGAGAACGCGCAGGATCGCGCCTTGGCCAGCGACCCCCGCCTCCAGCATTGGGCCTGGAAACCCATCCAGCGCCCGGCGCAGGGCCGCAGCATTGACGATTTTCTGCAGCGCGAGCTCAACAGCGCAGGCCTGCAAATGAACCCACCAACCGATTCGCGCACCTTGCTGCGCAGGCTGCACTTCAGCATCACCGGCCTGCCCCCAAGCCCGGAGCAGGTCGCCGACTTCACCGTGGCGCAAAAGGCCCGGGTCATTGATGAGCTTTTGGCCTCGCCGCGCTTTGGTGAGAAATGGGCGAGGCATTGGCTGGATGTGGTCCGCTTCGCCGAGAGCGATGGCTTTGAAATGAACCGCGCCCGCGCCAATGCCTGGCCCTACCGCGATTATGTCATCGAGGCCTTCAACGCCGACAAGCCCTACAACCGCTTTGTGCGCGAGCAGCTCGCCGGCGATGCTCTGGGCGCCGATGCCGCCACGGGTTTTTTGGTCGGCGGCGCCAAGGACCGCGTTGGCTCCAAGGACCCAGTGCTCACCGCCAACCAACGCGCCGATGAACTCCATGACATGGTCAGCACCACCGCCGCCACCTTCCTGGGGGTGACCCTCAATTGCGCGCGCTGCCACGATCATAAGTTCGACCCCATTCCCACCACGGACTACTACGGCGTGCTGGCCGCCTTTCAGGGCGTGCAACACGGCGAGCGACTCTGGCGCGAAAAACTTGCCGACAAGGCTGCACCTCCCCTCGCCCAACCCAGCCTGCGCCCTGCCATCGGCCCCGGCCCCAATGAGGAGAACTTCGTGCCGCAGTTGGCGCGCTTTTTGCGCTTCACCATCACCGCAAGCAGCGGCAGCCAGCCCTGCATTGATGAGCTTGAGGTTTACAACAAGGGCGGCGCCAATGTGGCCCGCCAAGCGCGGGTCAAGGTCTCGGGAACCTTTGAGGACGGCAGGCACAGCAAGCACCGCATGGAATTCATCAACGACGGACGCTACGGCAACGACCGCAGTTGGATCAGCAAGGAGCCAGGGCGCGGCTGGATCGAGATGGAATTCACCCAACCCCAGGAGTTGGTGCGGGTGATCTTCAGCCGCGACCGCAGCGGCAGCGGCGGCCAACGCTTCAAGGACCGCCTGGTCACCGGCTACCGCGTTGAAGTCTCCGCCGACCGGAAGCAATGGAAACAGGTGGCCAGCGAGGCTGGTCGCAGCAAGACCAGCATCGAAGGCCCGCAGGTCTATGCCGGCACCTTTCAAACCCCTGGCCCCACCAGGCGCAATCATCGCGGCGACCCCACCCAACCGCGTGAGGAAGTCGCGCCCAGCGCCCTGAGCCGCATCGGCAGGCCCATGACCCTTGCGGCCAACAGCAGCGAGCAACAACGCCGCCTTGCCCTGGCGGATTGGATTGTCAGCAGCGACAACCCGCTGACGGCGCGCGTCATCGTCAATCGGCTTTGGCATCATTACTTCGGCTGCGGCCTGGTGGACACCCCCAGTGATTTTGGCTTCAACGGCGGAAGACCCAGCCACCCCCAACTGCTCGACTTTTTGGCCTCGGAGTTGATGCAAAACGGCTGGAGCCTGAAGCACATTCACCGTCTCATCCTCAACTCACGCGCCTTTGCCCAAGGCAGCCAATGGAAGGCTGAGGCCGCCACCCGCGATTCGCAAAGCCGCCTGCTTTGGCGCTTCCCGCCGCGCCGCCTCGAAGCCGAGGCCCTTCGCGACAGCATGCTCTCCAGCAGTGGCCTGCTCGACCTGAAGATGGGCGGCCCGGGGTTTGATCTCTTCGAACCCAACGAAAACTATGTGAAGGTCTATGTGACCAAGGCGCAATACGGTCCCGCCGAGTACCGCCGCATGGTTTACCAAAGCAAACCGCGCACGATGCTCGACGATTTCTTCGGCGCCTTTGACTGCCCCGATGCCGGCCAACCCCAACCCAAGCGCACCTCCTCAACCACACCGCTGCAGGCTCTCAACCTGCTCAACAGCCGCTTCGCGCTGGATCAAGCCGCGGCCCTGGCCAAGCGCATTGAGACGGAAGTGGGCAAGGCCCCCAAGGCCCAGATTCAGCGCGCCTTTGCGCTGCTTTATCAACGCGCAGCGCGCGCTGATGAAATGGCGGCCTGCGAGCCCCTGCTTGCGGCACACGGCCTGCCGCTGCTGACCCGCGCGCTTTACAACAGCAACGAATTCATTCGCCTGGACTGACCTCTTCATGAACCACCTTCTGCATCGTCGGCAATTTCTCGGCCAAAGTGTGTCAGGCCTCAGCAGCCTGGCACTGGCCTCCCTGCTGCGCGACGATGGCCTGTTGGCCAACGAAGCCCCCCTGCGCCCGCAGATTGATCCCGCCCGCCCCTACGCCCCGCGCCCCGCGCATTTCGCGCCCCGCGCCAAGCAGGTGCTCATGATTTTTTGCAGCGGCGCCTTAAGCCATGTGGACACCTGGGACTACAAGCCGGAGTTGTTCAAGCGCCACAATCAGCCCATGCCAGGGGCGGGCAATCTGATCACCTTCCAAGGCGAGCAAGGCAACCTCATCAAGCCCATCCGCGATTTCAAACCCCGCGGCCAGAGCGGCAAGATGATCTCTGACCTGCTGCCCAACCTCGCCGAGCTTGCCGATGACATGTGCTTCATCCACTCGATGACGGCCAAGTCCAACACGCACGGTCCAGCGGAGAACCAAATGGGCACCGGCTTCATCCTCGATGGCTTTCCAAGTTGTGGGGCCTGGGTCTCCTACGCCTTGGGCAGCGAGAATCAAAATCTCCCGGCCTTTGTGGCCATCCCCGATCCCCGTGGAGTGCCGCAGATCGGCCCGAGGCACTGGAGCAGTGCCTTCCTGCCCGCCGCCTTTCAAGGCACGGCCTTCAACGCCCAAAAACCCATCCCCAATCTCGCCACACCCGCGCAATTCAGCCCCGCCGCCGAGCAGGCCACACGCGACCTGCTGCGCCGCCTCAACGACGCCCACCTCGAGCGCAATCCCGGTGACAGCGATCTGGCCGCACGCATCTCCGCCTACGAACTGGCCGCGCGCATGCAACTGGCTGCCGCTGAGATCAGCGACCTGCGCGGTGAATCCGCGGCCACCCGCACGCTTTACGGCACCGAGGACAGCAACAGCAACAAGGCCGGCTTTGCCAAAAACTGCCTGATGGCCCGCCGCCTGCTTGAGCAGGGCGTGCGCTTTGTGCAACTCTTCAACGGCTCCTACGCCATGGGCGAGGGCGTTGGCAATTGGGACGGCCACAAGACCATTCATCAGCAGTACGCCGTCCACGCGCCCATCCTCGACCAACCCTGCGCCGCTCTGCTGCGCGACCTCAAGGCCCGCGGGATGTTGCGCGACACCCTGGTGGCCTTTGTCACCGAGTTCGGCCGCATGCCCACCTTCCAGAAAGGCGCCAATGGCCGCGACCACAATCCCAAGGGCTTCACCGTTTGGCTGATGGGCGCCGGCGTCAAGCCAGCCACCAGCCATGGCGCCACCGACGAGTTCGGCTATCAGGCCGTCGAGAAGGTCAGCACCATCTACGATCTGCACGCCACCCTGCTGCACCTGCTGGGGCTCAATCACGAGCGCCTGAGCTTCTACAACAACGGCATTGAGCGCCGCCTCACCGATGTCCATGGCCATGTCCTCAAGGACATCGTGGCCTAGGCAGCGGGCAGGCTGCATTTTCTCTGCGTGAAGGCCTCAGCCTGGCGCGTAAACCAGCAACCGCTTCCACCACGATGTTGCGCCACCTTGCCCTTGCCACCCTCGCCCTGATCAGCACCGCCCTGTCGGCCGCCAATTACGATCCAGCCTGGGGCAACATCACCCCCAAACGCGTGATTGCGCTGGGCAGCGGCGATGGAGCCGCCCTGGTGAAGGCCGTCGCCGCGCTGCAACCCGGCGACCAACTCGAGTTGGCCGCCGGCACCTACAGCGTGCCGAGCTTCTGGGACCTGCAGGTCAGCGGCAGCGAGCAGGCCCCGATTGCCATCGTGGCTGCGCCCGGTGCCCAAGTCATCATCACCCGCCCTGACGACAAACAAAATGTGCTCAATGTTGGGCAGGCCACCGAGGTGCATCACCTGATCCTGCGCGGGCTTGAAATCACCGGCGGCAGCCATGGCCTGCGCCTGCATCATTGCCATGAAGTCTGGGTGGACCGCTGCCACATTCATCACACCGGATCGGTCTGCCTGAGTGCCAACAGCGCCGACACCCACCACCTGCATCTGACCCGCAATCACATTCATCACGGCGGCGGCCACGGCGAGGGCATGTATCTGGGCGCCAACAACGCCCAGCATGTCATGTCAGAGAGCATCATCGCCCTCAACCACATCCACGACTGCCAGGGCGATCAGGGCGATGGCATTGAAGTCAAGCAGGGCTCCTGGGGCAACCTGATCGCGGAGAACGATGTGCACGACACCCAGTACCCCTGCATCACCGTTTACGGCACCAATGGCAGGCCCGTGAACCTCATTGAGCGCAACCTCTGCCGACGCAGCGGGGATCACTGCATGCAGGTGCAGGGCGAGGCCATCGTGCGCAACAACATCCTCATCAGCGCCAAAGGCAGTGGCTTTACCAGCACGGATCATCAGGGCAAAACCCTCAACCTGCAGCTCATTCACAACACCATCATCAACCGCGGCCATGCCTTGAGCGGAGGTTCCTGGAACGCGCGCGAGGGCATGTTGCTGGCCAACAACATCCTCTATTCCGCCGAGCAGAATGCCCTGCACTTTGCCAACGGCGCCAAGGGCGTGCGCATCAGTGGCAATGTGGTGTTCGGCCATGGCCCCAAGGAAGGATGCAGCCTCGGTCGCGGCCTGCAGGATTTCATCAAGGCCGATTGGGAGGGCGTCAATCATGATTGCGCCCCCAGTTCGGATGCCCCCTTGGACAAGGCGGATCCCGCCCATCGGTTGCCGAGGGATTTTTTTGACCGCCCGCGCAGCGGCAACAGCGCTGGCGCCGTGGCCGCAACTCCCTGATGGATGAGGAGCCTTCCCGGCGTTAGCAGGCCCATGCCTTGTTGCCGCCTCCTGTCTTACTGCCTTTTGCCTGCGCTGCTTGCCCTCAGCGGGACTGCTGCCTCGGGGCAATCCTCAGGTCCCGAGTTGGCACGCAAGCCCAACCTACTCCTGCTCTACAGCGATGACCATGGCTGGGCCGATCTGGGCATTCAAGGCGGGGACCCACATCTGCACACACCGCATCTCGACCAACTGGCCCGAGACGGGTTGCGCTTTTCCCGCGGTCTGGTCTGCGCCCCCCAATGCATGCCCTCACGAGCCGGCGTGATGACCGGCCGCTATCCGCAGCGCTTCGGTTTGGAGGACAACCGCCGCGGCCCCCTGCCCCTGGCTGAAATCACCCTGGCCGAGCGCCTCAAACCCGCAGGCTATCTCAGTGGCTTTGTCGGCAAAAGCCATCTCGACATCGGTGGCGAGGGCGGCCCCAAGGCCACGCGACTGCTGCCCACCCACCTGCCGCAGCATCAGGGCTTTGATGAGTATTTCCGCGGTGAGCTCAAATCCTATCATGCCTCGCACGATCTCGCCGGCCAGCCACTGCCCCATCCCCCGCAACTCATCCATGACCCACGCTTCCGAGTCGAGGTGCAGACCGAGGCCGCCCTTGGCTTCCTCAAACGCCGCGCGGCCAAGCCTGAGCAACCCTGGCTGCTGTACCTCGCCTGGTACGCACCCCATGTGCCCTTGGAATCGCCACAGCCCTGGTTTGACCGCACTCCGTCCCAGTTGCCACTGCCGCGCCGTCAGGCCCTGGCCATGATGGCCTGCATGGACGAGGGACTCGGACGCTTGCGCGCTGCCCTCAAGTCCATGGGCCAGGAGCAGGACACCCTGATTTTCTTCATTGGAGACAACGGCGCGCCCTTGGGCAAATCCTGGAATGGCTCGCTCAACGAACCCATGAAGGGGCAGAAGGGCATGCTCTCGGAAGGCGGCATTCGCGTGCCCTTCCTGGGCGCATGGCCCGGCCACTGGCCCGCAGGCAAGGTCATTGATGAACCCGTCATCAATCTGGATGTGGCCGCGACCATCAACGCCCTGGCCGGCCTGCCTGCCGACCCCAGACTCGATGGCATCAACCTGCATCCCCAGATCAGCCGACAGGGCCCCTGGCCCAAGCGCCAACTGTTTTGGCGTTGGGGTGGTCAGGCCGCCGTCTTGGAGATGCCCTACAAACTGATCCAACTCGGCAGCCAACCCCCGCTTCTGTTTGATGTCAGCCAAGCCGGCGGCGAAAACGCCCGAGCCAATTTGGCCTCCAGCCAGCCGCAGATCCTGCAACGATTGAAAACCTCGCTGCAAACCTGGGCTGCGCAACTCAAACCGGCTGGATTGCAGCCGGAGGAGTCCGGTTTCACCCGCCACCATCAGGACCTCTTCGCTGAACACGGGCTCATCAAGCCAATCCCGGCGAAGCCCCCTCTGGCCACCAGCGACCCCATGCAGGGATGGATTGCCCGCAGCGCCAGCCTGAAACTGAGAGATGGCGGCCTTGAACTCATCCCCGAATCCCCCGCCAAGCCAGGCTTCTACGCCCGCGCTGGCCTTGATCTGCAAGGCCCCCTGCAACTGCGTCTGACCCTGCGCGCCAAGGACGCCGGCAAGGGCCGCGCCCAACTGACCTGGCGCAGCAGCAAGGAGAGCTTCCTGCCCCATCAAGCCCGCGAGTTTGTCTGGCCGCAAGGCGAGGCTTGGCAGGTTGTGGAGCTGACCCTGCCCCAACGCGCCGACATCCTGCACCTGCGCCTCAACCCACCCCAGAACAGCAGCGGCATCGCCATCCGGCGAATCGAGATCCAAGACGACGAGGGCAAACCCCATGTCTTTGATTTTTCCACCACCTCTGAAGTGCAGCACTGAGCGCGGCCGCAGCCAAGAGAGGGAAACAGCGCAACGCAGGGGCCTGCGTGAAGCTCAACTCAAGGCTCATCGGCGGTAGAAAGCAGCCGATGCCAGCGTTAAACCAGCCGACATGCCACTGCTTGCCCTGCTCGTTCTCCTGCTGCTCCTGCCCTCCGCCAATCGCGCGGCCGATGCCGCAGCGATGCGCCCCAATCTGATCTGGATCATGGCCGATGATCTGGGCTGGGGTGACCTGGGCTGCCAAGGCCAGAAACTCATC
>JAURHS010000206.1 GCA_030833205.1 Prosthecobacter sp. | reverse complement strand
GCGATGGGCGCTGGCGCTTCATCCGCTATGCTGATGGCAGCGAGGAGCTTTACGATCACCAAACCGATCCCATGGAATGGAAGAATCTGGCCAAGGACCCCAGCCATGCGACAGAAAAGACAAGGCTGGCCGCAGCCTTTCCCGCGATCGAGGCGGCGGCCACCTCCGGCGGCGACAAACGGCGCAACAAACAGAGCGTCGGCAAGTCCGCTCAGAGCACGGAATGACACCTCCAACGGCACAGCAGATCCTTCGTTGGGATCAATGGTTTCCTCTTGATCGTTCGTTTTTATAAATGAATCTTCTGAGCTGTGTCCCAGCTCAATTACAACCATCTGCGCTACTTCCGGGCCATTGCCCTGGAGGGAAGCCTGACCCGTGCGGCGCGCCATCTCAACATCACTCAGTCCGCCCTGAGCGTGCAGTTACGCAGTCTCGAGGAAAGTCTTGGCCAGCCCTTGTTTGAGCGGCGCAATCGAACCCTTAGCCTCACCGAAGCCGGTCACATCGCCCTGGAATATGCGGAGGGGATCTTCCGCAGCGGCGAGGAGCTCGCCGATGTCCTGCGCCATCAAAGTCGCCGCAGCCGACGCCTGTTGCGGGTTGGAGCCACCTCCACCCTTTCGCGCAACTTTCAAATCTCTCTACTCGGCCCGCTGATTGGCGATGATACCGTCGAGGTGATCATCACCTCAGGCTCACTGCGCGAGCTTCTGGGCCAGCTTGATGGTCATCTGTTGGACATCGTGCTCTGCAACACCGAGGTGCGGCGCGAAAGCGGAGAGAAATGGCACTGCCACTTGCTGAGCGAGCAACCCGTCTCTCTGGTTGGACACCCCAGCAGGAGCCGCAAGGCCTTTCGCTTCCCGCAAGACCTGGAGCAGACCCCACTCGTTCTGCCCACCCGCGAGAGCAGCATCCGCGTGGCCTTTGATACCCTCATCGAGCGCCACGGCATCCGCGTCAACGTGGCCGCAGAGGCTGATGACATGGCCATGCTGCGCCTCATGGCCCGCGAGACCAAGGGCCTGACCTTGGTGCCACCAGTGGTGGTCACCGATGAACTCAAGGCAGGCCTACTGGTGGAGCGCCACCGGCTGCCACAGATTCAGGAGCGCTTCTACGCCATCACGCAATCGCGGCGCTTCCCCAATCCGCTGCTGCGCAGATTGATCAGCAGCAAACTTTAGCCGCCACCCCAGCCCTGAGGATCTCAGCCCTGCGCCTTGGTCAAGGTATCGAGATAGCGCTCCAGGTGCGTGTAGCCCTGCGCATCAAGCCCGTTGCCATCGGCGGCATTGGCAGGATCAAGACCCTGCGCCCGCTCCCAGTCATCGGCCATGCCGTCGCCATCTCCATCCTCAGGCGCCCTTGCGCCCTGCAACTCTGGCCAGCCGCCGACTTCATCTTGGCTGTCAATGCGGCGGTGACTGCGGCGGCGCACCCCGGCAATGATCCGCTCATCGGCAGCATCGCGGCGCAGGCTGGCCCCAGCCTTGGCCAGCACGAGTTCATAGGCCTGTGCCGGGCTTTGGGTGAGAGGCCGGTCGGCGACGGGCACCAGCTCACTGCTCCCGGCAAAGGCGCTGCGCTCCACCTTGCCGATGTACTTGCCACCGCGCACGCCCCATTGCACGGCGCTGAGGTTGTCGGCAGTCCACTGCGGCTTGCCCTCAAAGACATTGTTCTGCATGAAGCCGGTGGTCACGCCATGAGCCTCGGCCTTCGGGGCAATGGCATGGGGATCACGTTTGAAGTCTGTGTTCGGTCCGGGGTACCAGCCGTTGGCCACCAGATTGAACTGTCCTGAGGCCAGGTTGCAGGCGCCCTCCCAGTTGTAGATCACGTTGTTGCGGAAGTCGAAGACGGCCTTGGGATTGGACCTTTTGGGGTCGCCACCGCCGAGGGTGGGATGGCGGTCGCGACTGCTGAGGAGCAGGTTGTGGTGGATGCTGATGTTGCCCTGCGTGCGGCGAAAGGACATCAGCATGGCATGCGGCTGCTTTTTGTAATGGGTGCTGTTGTTGAGTGCCTCGCCAAACAGGCACCACTGCATGGTGAACTCGCTCAGGTTGTCGGTGTCCATGATGCCATCGATTCCCCAGGTGGCGGTGAGATGATCAAAGATAATGCGTCGACAGGGCCCGCTCTCGCTGCCCAAGGCAATCACATCCTCCGAGGTCTTAGTCACATCGCCGAGGCGCAGGTGCAGGTGGCGCAGCACGATGTCGGAGCAGTTGCGCAATTCCAGCCCGTGATCGCGCAGCGCAATGCCCTGCCCCGGGGCGCTTTGTCCGGCAATCGTCAACGCACTGATCGTCTCCAGACGCAGCGGTTTTTTCAGGACGATGTTGCCGGCCACCTTGAAGAGCACCGTCCGCGGTCGCTTGGGGTCCTTGCCTTCAATGGCTTGACGCAGACTGCCCTCGCCGCTGTCGTTGAGGTTGGTCACATAGACCACATCGCCGCCACGACCGCCCCTGGCGTGCCGCCCATATCCCTCTGCGCCAGGAAAGGCCAGAGGCTCGGCGCCCAAAGTCGCAATCGAATTGAAAATCAAAAAACAGCCAAGGAAACAATGCTGATGCATGGCGGTATGCCCATGGCCTGAGGAGTCAACAAATGCAAGAGGCAGCCACCATCGCAATCCAGCCTTCAAGGCCTGAAGAAAGTCACGGCAGGCAACGTTGAACAAGCCGACGTGCCACCACTTGCCCTGCTCGTTCTCCTGCTGCTCCTGCCCTCCGCCAATCGCGCGGCCGATGCCGCAGCGATGCGCCCCAATCTGATCTGGATCATGGCCGATGATCTGGGCTGGGGTGACCTGGGCTGCCAAGGCCAGAAACTCATC
>JAURHS010000134.1 GCA_030833205.1 Prosthecobacter sp. | reverse complement strand
GGCCGCGCCTGCTTCCGCTGCGGCGTTCGAGGAAATGCAGAGCCGCAAGACCAAGGGCTGCATTGGATCAGGATTGAGAAGCCCCGCCCATTCTCAACTCTGCAACGCGACTGCCTTCCCCCCTCAAACCCCGCTTCTTTGATGGGCGCTTGATGGTTGATTCCGTCTCATGCTCTGCGCATGGGGCACACAGGAGCTGAGGTCATCTGCCGATGACCTCAGACTGCCAACGCTCGGGCGTGGCCAGCCCAGCAGCGCCGTCCCCACGCTCCGGCAACCCGAACCACCAAGCCCTCTAGGTTGGTGGTCCATTGGACACCGTGATGATGACTCGGGCGCATCCCCATGCGCCCTCGGGCTTCGCCCAGCGCTGCGCGCTGTCCGTCTCGCGCCTGGCCTCCAGCGAGAGCGCTGGGGTCAGTTCTCGTTTCACCCGTGGTTGTTGGTGGAGCTCTGAAATGAAGAGGGCGACCCATGTGGGTCGCCCTCTGGAATGCAAACTCGGTTTGCCGCTGAGACTTAGTTGGAGCGACCGAGGTAGCTGTTGTCTTCAGTCTTGACGCTGATTTTGTCTCCAGGCCCGATGAAAAGGGGCACTTGGACAATGAGGCCAGTCTCGAGAGTGGCCGATTTGTAGACATTGTTGGCGCTGTCACCCTTCACGCCTTCAGGGGCTTCAGTGACTGTCATCACAACGCTGGCGGGTAGCTCGATTCCGATGGCCAGGCCGTCCGCGAATTGCACGGTGTATTTTTGACCCTCAATCAGGTAATCCTTGGCGTCGCTGACGGCGGTCTCTCCGAGGATGACATCCTCGAAGGTTTCCGGGTGCATGAAGTGGTAACCGTCGCCGTCCTTGTAGCTGAATTCGTGGGGCTGGCGCTCGAGGTTGACGGCCTCCAGCGACTCGTTGGAGGTCATGCGCAGGTTGTACACTTTGCCTGTGCTCAGGGTGCGGACGGACATCTGCACATACGAGGCCATGCGCGGAGGGGTCTTGAGTTCGAAGGCGGAAACGAGACAGACCTCGTTGTTGTAGCGCACGGCGTGCCCCTTGCGCAGGTTGATGACGGGAGTGTTGGCCATAGAGAGCCTGCGAATTAGGCCCTGCACGAGGCATTTGCAAGGGCCAATTCCAGACAGTCAGGTGGGGCAAGTCAACCCGCAAAAGCGTTGGCCGCGAGGCCTTTGGCCCCTGGTCGGCAGACAAATAGGCGACCGCCAAGGGGTTCACTGAGGCCAGGCTTGAGGCCGCTGGTGATGTAAAGATCACCAAAATCCGCGCCGCCAAAGGCGCATGCCGTGGTCTCAATGCTGGGCACTTCAATGCGTTCGAGCACCTTGCCAGAAGCGGGGTCGTAAGCCAGGACGCAGCCTCCGTGACAGAATGCGACCCAGAGGCGGTCGGCATCGTCAATGGCCATGCCATCGGGGCTGCCCTCAAGCGAGGCGGTATCCCAAATCACCCTTTCGCCGCTGAGTTGCCCACTGGCCGCGTCGAAGTCAAAGGCGCGAACCTTCTTGGTGGGCGTGTCAATGTAGTACATGGTCCCGGCATCACGGCTCCAGACGATGCCGTTGGAGTTGGTGACGGGCGCGAATTTGCGCTCGCAACGGCCATCGGGGTGCAGACAATAGAGCGCGGCCTCCGGCCGTTTGGCCAAACAAATGCTGCCCGCCCAGAATCGGCCTGCGGGGTCGCATTTGCCATCGTTGAACCGGTTGTCTGGCAGGTGGGCCTCGGGGTCAATGATCTGGCGACTCGGCCCCTGCCAGTGGTCCATCACGAAAAATCCTTGATCTCCAGCCCAAGCGAGTCCTCCGCCTTGCCGGGGGACAATGGTGCCGACGCGCTGCCCCACTGCGTGGGTCTGATGTTGCCGAGTCTGCGGGTCATAGCAGACGATGTCGTGGGCTTCGATGTCCACATACCAGAGCTTTTCCTGATGCCAAATTGGGCCTTCGCCCCACACTGTGACTTTGTCGCCAAGAGGTTCAACGGTCATGGGTTGTTCATGGCCGCAAGCGGCGGCGAGGTCAAGGGCAGATGGCCACTGCGATGCGAGCCTTAGCGCTGGCGGGCCACGATGCGCTGGAGGCGGCTTCGGATCTCAGAGCTGAGGCCGTCGTTGGGCAGATCCATCAAGAGTTGGCTGCACTGTTGGACTTCGAGTTCATTGGGGGACCCTGGGTAACAGCAGAGTTCAAACAGCGGGGCGAGTTCATCCGCTGAGAGTTCGCGCAGGGCAAGCTTGGTCACGACTTGTCGGCTGTCGGCCTGTTGGGGGGGGTCAAGGATGAGGGCTTGCAGAAGTTGGGCGTGCTCCGGCGAGCCAGCCTGAACCGAAGCCAATGAGCCTTCGATGAGGGCGGCGTTCTCGCGGTAGGAGCCTTCCTTGGCGAGTTTGTGCAACTTGACTACCTGGGGGTGCTCATTGAAAAACTCTGCGGCAGCCCGCTCACGCAGGGCTTGCTTGCCTGCAGTGGGCAGCGCGCCCTCGGCGGAGGGTTCGCGCAACCAACGAGCCACCCTCTCTCCAATGCCCGTAGATGGTCCGGCGGCATTCGCCTGTGCGTTGCCGCGCAATGCCTCCTGGAGCTGACGCAGGGATTCGCGGATCGGCGGTGCGGGGTCCTGCCCGTCTGCGGCAGCGGCCGCCTCCTGCTCGGTGGGACTTGGCAGGCCCAGTGGCCCCAAGGCGGTGAGCCACCAGGTCAACGAGGCGGTTGCGACGACCGCAAGCATCAGACTGCGCGTGGACCAACCTTGGACCTGCACCAGAGTTTTCGCAGGCACGGCGGGCTGTCGGGGCGAGGCAACCACAGGCTCGGTTCGACTGCGCCAAAGATCCCACCAGCAAGGGGGAAGAACGCGTTGAAACAACTGAAGGTCCAAATCCTCGGGCGCGATACGACGGCCCAAATCGCCAAGAGCCAAGCGAGCCTCAGCGCCCTCCCAATCCCATTGGGTGCCAGATTCACGCAGCCGCCGATTCCAGAAGGCTCGCTGCTGCGGTGAGACATCTTCGAGGAGGCTGCCAGCCTCGACCCATTGCCTCGCGTCGCGCTGTAGGCTCAGGTCCATGCGCTGGTCCAAGGCAGGTGTGGCCTGGTCGTACAGCCGCTGGGCCAGGGAGGGGCGCAGGATGCCGAGCACTCCAGCCAAGACCACCATGAGCCGGGCCATTTCGCGGCCAATCAAGCCAGGAGGCTGCGCCAAAAGCGCATCAGCGAGATGCTTGAGCTTGGCGGTCTCCCCGAGGCGCACCCATTGCCCGAGCACAAGACCGCTGAGTTCCGAGCTTTCGAGCCGCACCTCAACGACGAGATCCTCAGGCTGCACCAAGGCGGCCAGCCCGGCCGCATCATTGGCGTAGTCCTTGAGCAGGCGGCGCAGGGCCTCAAGGGCCTGGGCAGGCGAGGATTGCGAGGCCGAGAGGAAGTCGGCCAAGGGACCCTCTGTGGGCCGTTGCAGAGAACCGGCACCGATCATCAATCCACCCAGCCCTGGCGAAAATTGCGGGTTTGGGTCGTCGGGCATGAGCGGGGTCGGGTAAAGTCAGAAACACAACCCAATTCTGCCAGAAAGCAAGGCCGAACAGACTCGCCTCTGGGGAGGCTTTCGCGACTCCAGAGGCGGGACGCCGGGGGCTGGTCACGAGCTCAAGCTTGAGCACGGGATGATCAACCGATCAATAAACACCTTCAACGATGGTCTTTTCCATGGCGCCAAAGGGCCGCACATCAGCCACGCCATCCCAGGCGTAGGGAGCCCGGGGTGCGCGACGCATGGCCTCATCGCGCTCAAGGAAACGCGGCATGAAGAATTCCTTGGTCAGGGTGGTCAACTCCACGCGACCCCACTCGTTGTAGTCCACGGTGTCCTCGGTCTTGTTGGGGTTGACGATGCGCAACACGGCGCGTGGCTGCGGCGCATAGTAGGTGATGGAGAACTGGTCCTCGGGCTTGAGCGGCACGCTGGCAGCCAGGCCCATAAGAGTGTTGCCGTAAGTGGGGTAGAAGCCAATGCGCCCCTCGAGGACTTCCTCGACGATGAAGCGCACATACTGCGGGGTCATCGTGGTGCCGCCGACAAAGCAGCCGCGGATGCCCACGGAGTAGAGATCCACCTTCTCAGCCAGAGCCTCAAGCAGCTTGGGCGTGGTAAAGATGGCGGAGATCTTGCGGTTCTTCAGCAGCGTCACGGCTTGGTCCACCACATGATCCATGTAGGCTCGGGCCACCTCGAACTGCTTGTTGCTGATCACCTTCTTCACGAAGCGGGGGTCGAGGTCAACGAAGTAGCAGGAACTGCCGCGATAGTTGGCAAGATGCTCAACTGCCAAGCGAAGGCGGCGCGGACCAGTGGGCCCCACCATGATCCAGGAGCCGCCCTTGGGGAAGTGCTCGTCGGCCAGCTTGTGGCTGAACTCCTCGTAATCAACTTTGTAATCGCTCCACCCGATGCGCTGCTTGGGCATGCCAGTGGTGCCGCCGGTTTCAAAGATGTTGAAGGGCTTGCCCTTGAAGGCATTGGGCACCCAAACCTCGGGCTGCAGATCGCGCAGCCACTCGTCTTGGAAATGCGGGAACTTGGCGATGATGTCGGCGTAACTGTTGACCACGCCGCGGGGGTCAAAATTCTTCTTGGCCCAGTCCAGCCAGAAGGGGCAGCCGGTTTCCGGCGAGAAATGCCACCCGATGATGTCGCGGACTTGTTGATCGAGTTGTTGCTGGGCTTCTTCGGGGGTCATGGAGGGGGAGGTTTGGGGATGGAAAAACGGGGATACGAACAACGCTGCAGTTTGGCCTCGCCTTTCGTCCATGGGCGGAGAGAAATCAAGCCTCCCCATGCCCTTGGCCCTACTCCCGGCTCATGGCCTCGTCGCTGTTGAGCAGCAGGGTGGCCACGACCATGGCCGCCGCCCTCTCAACCGGGGCGCCCTCCAGCCCCTGCCCTGCCCCGACATAAGCCAAGGCCTCTCTGGGGCGATTGCCAAACTGCTGCTGCGCTTGTTGCCACTGATCCGACAGCAACTGAAACTCCCGGGGCTGCAGACCGCGACCGAGCACCCTCGCACCCAGCCAATCCAACCCAGCCTGACGGCCTCGTTCCACCATGCCAGAGGCCAAAGCCCTCGCCGCCTCCTGAATGGTCTGGTCATTGAGCCTGGTCAGCGCCTGCAGCGGCGTGTTGGTGCGCTGCGTCACCGCCTCGCAAACCCGTCGCTGCGCGCTATCAAAGAGAAAGGTCGGTGCGATGCTGCGACGCCAGAAGGCATACAGACTGCGTCGGAACTGTGCCGCACCCAAACTTGGCTCATAGGTCAGGCGCCCCATAAAAATCTCCTCCCATACGCCTGGCGGCTGATAAGGGCGCACCGGCGGCCCGCCCAAGGCAGGATGAAGCAGGCCTGCTGAGGCCAGCGCAGCATCGCGCAGCATCCAGGCCGGCATGCGAAAGCGCGGAGCCCGCCCCAACCAGCGATTCTGTGGATCGCGCGCCACCGTTGCCGCAGGCACCGAACTGCTTTGCGCGTAGACCTCGCTGGTAACGATGAGACGCAACAGACGCTTGATGTCCCAGCCCCCATCCATGAACTCCAGGGCAAGGGCATCGAGCAACTCTGGGTGCGTGGGCGGTTGCCCCTGAATGCCAAAGTCATCGGCCGTGCGCACCAAACCCTGACCAAAGAGCAACTGCCAAAGATGATTGACCAACACACGCGCCGTCAGCGGATGATCCCTTGAGGTCAACCACTTGGCCAGGCCAACCCGATTGCGCGGCAGATCCCTGCTCCAGGGCGCCACCGCCTCAGGCACGCCCAAGTCCACCTTCTCGCCTTTCTTGTCCCAGACTCCCCGCACCAGCACATGCGTTTCGCGCGGCTCCCTGCGCTGAGCCAACACCATCACCTTCACCCCGCCAGCGGCGGCCTTGGCCTCCGCCAATTGCGCCCTTGCCACACGCAACTGCTCCTGGGCCACACGATGCGGCTCATGCTCAAGAAGGAATTGCTCAAACAACTCCCCGCGCAGCTTGTCATCAAGCGCAGCGCCAACCGCAAGACCGGCAAGCTTCTCACGCGGTGTCGGCCCCAAGCGCCGCACGGCGTCGCCCGACTCGCCACAAACACTGACACGCCAGGCCGCAAGATTGCGCTCACCCTGCGTGCTGCGCTGGCGAAGTTCCACCAACAACTCCTCATCGGGCTCAAGCCACAACGGCTCGCGCAACGCATACACTGCAACATGCGCGCGATCCAAGGCCTTGCCCGCCGTGGTCCAGCCGTTGCGCGGATCATCGTCCAAGGTGCCCTTCACCGGGCCGTACTCGCGGGCCTTGGTTTGATCACCGCCCTCAACATCAGCCACCGCATCCGCCAGCACGATGTCCCGCACCTGCGCACTGCCGCGCCTTGCCACCTGAAGCTTGAGGTCCGTCAAAATAAAATCGCCGCTGACCCCGCGGCCCAGTTTGCCTGCCACTGGCAACACCTCAAGCCGCAAACCACCGACACGGCGCGAGGGGCTCCGGCCCTGAATGCGGTAATCGTCCTGACGCGGCTTCGGGCCACTGGCCAGCACCCTGGCATCGGCCTGCTGCGAGAGATCCGTGCCCTCGCTGCTGGTCAATGCGCCGTGCAGGGCCAACCAACCACGGGCCTCGCCAGCAGCCAGCTCCGCTCGCAACTTGCGCAGCCAAGGCTCGAAGGGTCCACGATTAGCCTCTGCCCGAACCTGCGCCTCTTGCCTCTCCAGGCGCTGCACCAGGGCCTGCTCCTCAAGCACGGCACGCGCTGCATGAGGCGAGCGCCAACTCAAGTAGGGCTTGGCTCCGCCGCCCGCCGCACCGTCTTCATCAATGCTGTTGAAAAAGGCGCTCAGCGCGTAGTAATCGCGGTGCGTGATGGGATCGAACTTGTGCGTGTGGCACTGTGCGCAGCCCAAGGTCAATCCCATCCAAGCAATACCCATGGTGTTGACCCGATCAATCACATAGTCCACCCGCGACTCTTCCTTGTCGCGTCCGCCCTCGCCATTGGTCATGTGGTTGCGATGAAAGCAGGTGGCCAACTGCCCGGCTGGCCCAGCCTCTGGCAACAGATCACCCGCGAACTGCAACAAGGTGAAACGGTCGAAGGGCAGATTGGCATTGAAAGCCTCCACCACCCAATCGCGCCAAGGCCAATTGCTGCGCGTGGCATCACTCTGGAACCCATCCGTGTCGGCATACCGCGCCAGATCCAACCACCACATGGCCATGCGCTCGCCAAAATGCGGCGAGGCCAAAAGACGATCCACCGTCCCCGCATCCAACACCTCGCCCTCGCGCGGCGGCAGGCCGGTCAGGTCCAAACTCAGGCGACGCAACAAAGCCTGATCACTGGCTCGCGGCGCCAGCTCCATGCCTTGGCGCTGCAGAGCTTCACGCACCCAAAAATCCACCACATGCCCCTGATGCGGCTGGCGCCTTGGTGCCTCCAGCGACCAATGCCTGCCCCAAGGCGCACCCTCGTTGATCCACTGCGCCATCAACTCGCGCTGCTCAGGACTGAGCCTCGGCTTGTGCGAGCTTGGAGGCGGCATCACTTCGTCAACATCCTCACTGATCAGCCGCTGCCACAGCTCACTCTGCGCCGCCTTCCCAGGCCTGATCACCGCCAAGGCGCCCTCGCGGGTGTCCAGCCGCAGCTCGGCCTTGCGATGCGACTCATCCTGCCCGTGGCAGGCCAGACAATGTTCTGAAAGGATGGGCAGGATCTGTCGGCCAAAACTGATCTCCGCCCAAACTGCAGTTCGCAGCAGGCAGAGAATCAAAGTCAGGATCAGGGCGCGCATCATCAGGAGGCAAGAAACGCCATTGAACCCCCAATCTGCGGGGGCAACCCATGGATTATTCTTGCGAAGCCTCCTCAGCAACTGGCCAACCCTCAAGCACCCAACTCAATCCAGGCGCTCTCCTGGAGACCCAGCGCCCCCGCTTCATCAGAGCTTGCAGGGACCCATGGCGCAGCCCCTCAAAATGTCGAAGATGGGCCAAGGCAAGCTTCATGGGGCGCAGGTCTCCCCTGTGGCTGCGGATTTCAAGCGCGCAGAGTCGCCTGCCCTGCACCAAGGCCTCCTTGTAGGCCAGCGCCAGGGCCATCCCCCTGAGACCAAGACGCAATTCCCCGGCATCCACGCAGTGAGACTGCGCTTGTCCCAATGCCTCGCATTGTGCAAGCACCTCACCAACCCAGACTGCCACCTCTTTGGCCTCGGCAGCATCAAGCTGCCCAGACCAGCACAAGCCGAGCTGCGAATGCTCAATCCGCGCCAGACCTCCGTTCTCCTGGCGAAGCACCCAGGGGCCGTTTTCAGTGGGAGCCAGCGGCCGCTTTCGCACTGGAGGCCTTACCGGATAATCGGTGTCCTGAGCATCCAACACTTCGCGCCAACGCCGGTGACACTGCGCAAAGTCACCACGCAACACCGACTCGCGGATCTGGCGCATGAGATCATGATAGAACCAAAGATTGTGCAGACCAATCAACTGCCAACCCAACACCTCCTGAGTCTTGGTGAGATGGTGAAGGTAGGCGCGACTGAAGCCGCCCTGGCAGGCCGGGCAGCCGCAGCGCTCATCGAGCGGTCGCGGATCCACGCGGTACACACCGCGGCGCATCTCCAAAGTCCCCTGCCAGCTGTAGGCCAGCCCTCGGCTGGCCACCTTGGTGGGAATGACGCAATCCATCATGTCAATGCCGCGATGAACCGCCTCAAGCACATCCAAGGGCGTACCAACGCCCATGAGATAACGCGGCCGATCCTCAGGCAACAAGCCTGCGGCATACTCGCAGGTGTCCTCGCGTTGGGCCTTGGACTCGCCAACCGCCAAACCACCGAGTGCATATCCGTCAAAGGGCAACTCCAGCAAACCCGCAGCACTTCGCTTTCGCAACTCCAGAAACAAGGCTCCCTGCACGATGGCAAAGAGAGCTTGGGGACTGTCCGCGCGCGCCGTGAGACTGCGCGCCGCCCAACGCTGAGTCAACTCCACCGCGCGTTTCACCTCCGCGAAGGGCGCGTCACTGGGCACGCACTCATCAAGCACCATCATGATGTCGCTACCAATGCTGCGCTGCACGGCGATGCTGCGCTCTGGACTCAGCAAGATGGGCTCGCCATTGACATAACTGGAAAAAAGCGCGCCCTCCTCGCTGATCCGCCTTGATTTTGGCAGCGAGAAGATTTGATAGCCACCACTGTCCGTCAGCACTGGCTTGTCCCAGCGCATGAACCGATGAATGCCGCCCATGGCCTCGAATACGGCGGTGCCCGGACGCAGGAGCAAATGGTAGGTATTGGCCAACAAGACCTGGGATCCCGCGCGCTGCAGATCCTGTGGCCACTGCGCCTTTACCGTGGCCTGAGTGCCCACCGGCATGAATAGTGGCGTCTGCACTGGCCCGTGCAGGGTCTCAAAGCGGCAGGCCCTCGCCGCACCGCCTGCGGCCTGCGCCTGCAGCTCAAAGGGCAGTCTCTTGGTGCCGTTCATTTCAGACTCAGGAGATAAGCCAGCAGATCCGCGCTTTGCTGCTCGTTGAGGGCATCAAGCAATCCCTCCGGCATCAAAGAACGGCGGATGAACTTTGCGCTCTGCGCCTGCTCGCGCAGCAGCCGGCGCTCACCGAGGCCTGGCTGACGAATCACCCAAGCCTGCTTGTCCTCGGAAACCAGGAACCCATCCAACAGCTCTCCACTCTTGAGCTGCACCCGAAAGATCCGATACCCAGGCTCCATCGCCG
>JAURHS010000133.1 GCA_030833205.1 Prosthecobacter sp. | reverse complement strand
CTGAGCATCGCCCAAGGCACCGGGCAGCAGGCGCACAATGGCGTCCATCATGACGGCAGCGGCAATGGCCCCATTGGTGAGCACGAAGTCACCAAGACTCAGTTCCTCATCCACCCAATGATCAACCACGCGCTGATCCACTCCCTCATAGTGGCCGGAGATGAAGATCAGATGCGGCTCCGCAGCCAGCCTCGCTGCCGTGGCCTGATCAAAGCGACGACCTGCCGGTGAGGTGAGAATGACTTTGGCCTCAGGCCGATCAACAGCCTCAAGGGCCGCAAACAAGGGCTCTGGGCGAAGGAGCATGCCCGGCCCACCGCCGCAAGGCGTGTCGTCAACCTGGCGATGACGGCCCAAACCGTACTCCCGCAGATCATGCACGCCAAACTCAACCAATCCCTGCCTGCAGGCACGGCCCATGATGCTGGTGGCCATGGGCACAGCCACCAACTCGGGAAACAGGGTGATCACATCAACGCGCATGAGAGGGCAGGCAGCCGCGCGGGCCGCGCCGTTCATCCAAGCACGATGCAGCCGTTAGGACAACGGCAAAGCGCCTGACCTCAGCACCCGCCGTTGCCAAGCCCTCTAGCCTGTGGCATCCTTCTCGAATGCCCGTGTTTGCCTGCCTGCTCTGCGTCCTGTTTCTCGGGGCGCAGGCCGTTGCCAGTGAACGCAGCAAGACCCCTGATGCCCCTGGTTTTTTGCATCAGCAGGCCGCCAGCCTCAAGGTCCGCTGGCGCAGCCACTATTTGGCCAAACCACCGGCACCAAGTACGGACCGCCAGCGCACAGCCTTCTCCGTAGGGTTGCTTCTGGCTGAAGCCGAACTCATTCTTCAAACTCAGGACGCCCAGCAGTTCCGCAACATCACCCAGGAATTGATCGCCGCCTGCCGAGCGTTGGGCCTGAGCGAGGCCATCATGCCTCGCCTCATGACACAGGCGCAGATGGCGCAACAGAATGCCTGGGAACAACTGCTGCCAGATCTGCGGGCCTGCTGTGACCACTTGCTGGGCCTGCTGCGCCAACAACGCGATTCTGATCTGGCGCTCTTCGTGGAGAGCGGCCATTGGCTGCGACTGCTGGAAATCTGCCTTGCCCCCCTCCGGACCGATGCCCCAGATGAAGCCACCTCCAGACTCCTGAGGCTGGCAGCCAAGCAGGCAACCTCGGGCGTGGTGTCCTCCATCAAGTCCCTCAGCGCGGGTGCGGCTGGAAGTCCCCTGGGACGCCAATTGCGCTCCCTTGCAACGCGACTCGAACCACTGGATCAGGCCAGCGCAGTTCTCGCGGTTGGCATTGACGAGGCACTCAGGGCCTCGGACGCAGCTGCTTTGCCAGGCGGTGCAACACCCCGTTGACAAAGGCACCGGATTCATTACCCCCGAGTGCCTTGGCGATTTCGATGGCCTCATTGAGAATCACGGGCACGGGAACATCACTGGCGGACATCAGTTCATGCACGGCCAGGCGCAAAATATTGCGGTCCACGGTGGCCAGACGCTCGAGCCGAAAATTCTCCACGGCCGCCACCAGCACCTCGTCAATGCGCTGTTGATCAGCCAGCACCCCGTCAATCATGCCCTGCGCCATCGCGCGCACACTGTCCTTGGCGCTGTGAATCTGCCAAAATCCCTCGATGGCCTCGCTGTCCAGTGAGCCCTGCAACTCGCGGGCAAATAAGAACTGAACTGCGGATTGTCTGGCCTCGCGTCGTTTCCCCATGAATCAATTCCTCGTTGAAAATCGTTGTCTTACTCCGTGGCGAAGTTGTCCTGCATTTTGCGGAACAGGCTTACCATGCTCACCGCCGCCTGCGCCGCCTCGGCGCCGCGGTTCATCTCAAGACCCAGGCAGCGCTCCTGCGCCTGATCCTCGCTGTTGACCAGCAACACTTCGTGAATCACCGGGATGGCGTGGCGCACGGCCATGCGCTGCAGGGCGTCAGTGACTGAGGAACCCACAAGATCGGCATGCTCGGTGCTGCCACGGATGATCACCCCAAAGGCAATCAGCACATCAGGCGCCAGCTCGCGCATCACCACCTCGGCACAGACCGGAATTTCAAAAGCGCCAGGCACGCGATAGACCGTAAGCTGGGCCTGCGGGGCAAGGTCCGCAAGTTCATCGCGTGCCGCATCGAGCAAGCCCTGCACATAGAGGCTGTTGTACAGACTGGCGACAATCGCAATACTGACTTCATCATCAATTGGGCGTGGGCGGACGGGCGAGTGCTGGGACATGACAGGGTAAGATTGGAATCAGAGACGGTGACCAAGCTTTTTCTTTTTGGTCTGCAGGTAGCGTTTGTTGTGGGGGTTGGCTGGTGAGATCAGCGGCACCTGCTCAACAATCTCAAGGCGGTGCCCCTGCAGGCCCACCAGCTTGCGCGGGTTGTTGGTCATCAGACGAATGCGGCGCACGCCAAGATCGTGAATGATCTGGGCACCGATTCCGTAGTCCCGCAAGTCCATCGGGAAGCCCAATTTCAGGTTGGCCTCAACGGTGTCCAATCCCTGCTCCTGCAGGCGATAGGCGGCGATCTTGCCGTGCAGACCAATGCCGCGGCCCTCGTGTCCGCGCATGTAGACAATCACGCCGCTGCCGGCCTCCGCCACCTGGCGCATGGCGGCATGCAGCTGACTGCCACAATCACAGCGCCTCGAGGCAAAGACATCACCCGTGAGACACTCGCTGTGCACCCGCACCAGGGCTGCCTTGGCCGGATCAATCTGGCCCTTGACCAACGCCACATGGTGCATGCCATCGAGCTCGCTGCGGTAGAGGTGCAGCTTGAACTCCCCAAACTCCGTGGGCATGTCCACCACCTCCAGGCAGTGCACCAACTTCTCGCTGCGGCGGCGATAGGCAATGAGGTCGGCAATCGAACAGAGGCGCAGACCGTGACGCTTGGCAAAGCGCTTGAGATCAGGCATCCGCGCCATGGTGCCATCGCGGTTCATGATCTCGATGAGCACTCCCGCCTCACGCAAGCCGGCCAGCCGGCAGAGATCCACTGCGGCCTCAGTGTGCCCGGCGCGGCGCAGCACGCCACCGGGCTTGGCCACCAAGGGATTGATGTGACCGGGTTGCACGAAATCAGACTGCTGGCTGCGCGGGTTGGCCAGCAGGCGAATGGTGCGCGCACGATCAGCGGCGCTGATCCCCGTGCTGATGCCCTGCGCGGCGTCCACGGTCACCGTGAAGTCCGTGCGGAAGGCCTCGCGGTTTTCCGGCACCATGCTGGGCAGGTTGAGTTGCTGGGCAATCGGCAGACTGATGGGCACACAAAGCATGCCACCGCCCTCGCGGACCATGAAGGTCACCATCTGGGCCGTGATCTTCTCTGCCGCACAGATCAGGTCGCCCTCGTTTTCCCGCCCCTCATCGTCGGTGACGATCACCATTTTGCCTGCCCGGATGTCGGCGATGGCGCATTCCACCGGGTCCTTGGGGGCGGACTTGGGCTTGGAGGCACGGGCTTTGGGCATGAGGACAAAGGAGTTGGAAAGAACCTGCGCGGCCCTGGCCTTGGACCAAGACCCGCTCAGTTCCCTGTCCTTAGCGCGGGCTCAGGGGATTTCCAGCACGATTTGCATTCCCTGACTTTTAAGACCTGCGCAATCTTCTGCCGCAGAGCGCACCGCCCTTACTTCAAGCCAAAGAGGAAGGCCTTCACATCGGCCAGCTCCTGAGGCTTGAGCACCAGGCCCATGGGCGGCATCGGTGAGATCGGGGTGGCTGTGTAGCCCTCGGCGAGCTTGGCATTGGGTTGCATCAGGCTTTCGATCAGGTAGGACTGATCCTTTCGCGAGGCAATGCCATCCAGGGCTGGTCCAACGGCGCTGCCCTTGCCGGCGAGCATGTGACAGGTCTTGCAAGCGGCAACCGGGTGGTTCCAGAAGATGTCCTCGCCGCGCTTCGCGTCGCCCACCAGACTGGCCTCATCGGGTTCATCGGCGGGGATGAGTTCACAGAGCTTCACATCGTCGTAGTAGGTGTCCCCCTTGCCGACATGCAGCAGGTTGATGCTGGCCTTGGGCTTGTCGCGGCTGTTGAAGATGACCTCGACCTCAGTCCAATCGCCATCGCGCTTGAGCGAACTGGTCTCCGCGCGGCCGATATGATCATTGAGGCTGGCCTTGCCGCGGAAGGCGTGCGTCTTGATCCAAGCCTTGATGAGATAATCCGTGTTGGGCTTCAGGGGCACATCGGCAAAGCTGCTTGTGTCCGCATCGTCGCGGGTGATCACGCGCATGGCGTGCTTGCCGCTGTGCACCATCTTGGGGTCAATCACAATACCCCATTGCGCTCCAGCGTTGCCGGGCCGCTTGCCATAGTGCCTCACGGTCCAACCCTCGGGCATTTTGCGATCCTGCTTGGCCAGCGTTTCAAAACCGGGATTGGGAAGTAGGTTGGGGCCCTCGCGGTAATTGAGGGCGTTGTGGCGTTGGCCAAGCATGCGCACCGCCTCCTTGAGCCACTCGTCTTGAGCATTGAGGGGGTCACTGGATAGCTTGCGCACCAAGGTCTGGATCTGTGCGGTGGTATGGAACTCCGCCAGCTTGTTGAGCGCGGCCAGACGGGTGTGAGGATCGGGATCGGCGACAACCCCACTGCCAAAGAACAGCCCCTGCGCGGTGTCGCCGCTTCCCAGGGCACGAATGGCGTTGCGACGCAACACGGGGTCGGGGCTCAACAGGGCCTGACGGTGAGTTTCATCATCGAGCTTGGCCAACCCCCGCAGCACCCAGAGCGCATGTAGATTGCTGACGGCCTGGCTTTTGAGCGTGACCACATCAGCAGGCAAAGTGCCCTCCACCATCAGGCGCTGAGCCGTGAGTCTGGCGGTGAGGTTGCCAGCATCCAGGGCAGGCTTGGCAGGCTTGGGGTTGCTGCCCTTGGCCACGATGCGGTAAATGCGACCGCGGCTGTGATCACGCAACTCGTTTTCATGAGCGCCACCAACGCCGGTGACCGCGACGAAACCACCGCGCTCCTTGCTGGGAGTGGGGTTGTGCTGAATGATGAAGTTCTGGAAATCAGCCACCCAGACCGCACCGTCCGGCCCGACCTCGGCGTGCACCGGAGAGTTCCACTCATCGCTGCTGGCGTAGAGGTTCATGTAGTCAAGAGCCTCCCAGCCCGCCCCCTTGGAGCGCACATCAAAGAGGGCGACCAGCTTCATCGTCGGCTCGCAGACCATGGCCATGCCGGCAAAGCGCTTGGGCAACTGATCGCTGACAATGAAATTGCTGCCTGCTGCCGCCGTGTACCCGCCGAAGACATCAACCTGCCTGAAGTTGCCGGTAATGGGGTGAGCCCGATCCACCACATTGATGCGCTGCGCCGTGCTGCCGCGCTTGCCGGGGGCATAGCCCGTTTGCGCAATGCCGCCGAAGAACAGCGGCGCATTGTTGGCTGTGCCACCGAACTGATCGCCTGCCGCATTGGTGCTGTGCCCCCAGGAGTTGTTGCTGAACTGATGCAGAAACTCCAACGAGGCGCCATCGGGCCGGAAACGATAGGTGCCCATCGCAAACTGACGCGCCTGGTCATTGACCTTGCCATCAAAACCCGAGTAACCGACACAGCCGTAAAGCCAGTTGTCAAAGCCGTAATGCAGATTGCTGGCTTGGGCATGGGTGTCGCGCACGCCCCAGCCATCAAAAATGACCTGGCGCACATCCGCGCGATCATCGCCGTCGCTGTCCTTGAGCAACCAAAACTTGGGCGGCGCGGCCACCACCACGCCGCCGTTGGCAAAGACAATGCCCGTGGCCATGTTCAACCCATCAGCAAACACGGTGAACTTGTCGGCGCGACCATCGCCATCGCTGTCCTCGCAGATTTTGATGCTGTCGCCACCGCGACCGGCCTCAGTCAGGGCATGGGGGTAATCGCGGGTCTCAACCACCCAGCAGCGACCGCGCTCATCCCAGGCAAAGGCGATGGGCTTGGCGATGTCGGGTTCGGCGGCGAAGAGCTTCAGCTCGCAATCCGCAGGCACCTGGGTGCGCTCCATGCTGCCCTTCACCGACAGAGGCTCCTGAAAGGTCACCGGCTGCGGGCGCTTCTCGTAATTGGCCACCTGCGGATGCGGACGGCGCTTTTCAGGCTCGCGTGCCGCCAGAAACTCGCGCCATGCGGCCACGCGCTGTGGTGGCAATTTGGCCAGCAACTGCTCGCGCAGCGCCTCTCCTGAAGCGGACAATTCAGCCTCGCTGAGCACCAGATCGTATTCGGCCTTGGGCATGCTCAAGGCATAGTCCAACCAGATGGCATCGCGGCCAAGATCCTGCATGGCCTGATGCAGGGCACCGGCGCGGCGCTGCGCCTCGCCCTTGCCATCCAGGCAGAGGATGCGAATTGGCCCCTGCGTGGGGACGGCCAAAGCGGAACAGGCCACCGACATGAGGACGGCGAAGAGGGAGCGGTTCATGGTGGGGAAAACTAACGCAGACAACGACTGAAACCCAGCGCAGTCATCAGACATGTTTTAGGCGAAATCGGACATGGCGCTAAACCAGGCCCAACGCCTCAGCCCGCCCGGTCCAGGGTCATCACGCACTCCAAGTGCCGGGTCTGAGGGAAGAGATCGAAGGGCTGCACGCGCCGCAAGGCGTATCCCTGGGCACTGAGATGGGCCAGATCGCGCATCTGCGTGGCCGGGTTGCAGGAGACATAAATCACCCGCTTGGGGCCAAAGGCGATGAGCTGATCGAGGAACTCCGGGCTGCTTCCGGCGCGCGGTGGATCCATCAGCACCACACTCTGCGCGCCGGGTTGATCAATGCGGGCGAAGATGGCACTGGCATCCGCCGCCAGGAAACTGCAATTGTCCAGGCCATTGAGAGCGGCATTGTGCGCCGCGCGCTCCACGGCGCTGGCGGCCACCTCCACACCAATGACCTGCTTGAAGTGAGCTGCGGCGGCAATCGCAAATAGGCCGCTGCCACAATAGGCGTCAATCATGAGGGGCACCTCGGCGGCCTGGGCCTCACGCACGGCGTAGTCCACAAAGTGCGGCAGGATGAAGGGGTTGTTCTGGAAGAAGTCGCCGGCCAGAAACTCAAAGCGCAGCTCGCCCACCCGCTCACAGGCCAGGGCATCACTGCGGGTCAACACGCCGTTGTCCGCAGCACGCAAAAGAAGAGTCGCGCCGCGCTTGAGTTGCCCGGCACGGGCTTGATCCCGCGCGGCGCCCAGCGCCTCATTGAGCGCCGGCATCGCCAGATCGCAATGCGTGACATCCACCAGGGCATGGCGACTGCCGGCACGCAGAAAACCGATGGCCCCCACCTCGCCCTGTTTGGGACGCTGAAAGTGCGGTGTGATCTTGGAGCGGTAGCCGTACTGAATCGGCGAGGCAATCACCGGCTCCACAGGATGCTCAATGCGCGCCAGATGCCGCAGCAACTCCTGGACCTGGCGCTGCTTCCAGAGCAACTGCTCGGCGTAATCAAGGTGCTGATACTGACAACCGCCACACTGCCCAAACAAGGCACAGCGCGGTGCAACGCGGCTGGGCGAGGGCTCGAGAACCTCGAGCAGATCCGCCTCACTGTAATTGCGGTGGTTGCGGTAGATGCGCACGCGCACCAGCTCACCCGGCAGGGCAAAGCCAACAAAGATGACCCAGCCCTCGTGCCTGGCCAGCCCCCTGCCCTCATTGGTCAGGCTATCGATGCGCAATTCCAGCTCCTGATGATAAGCATAGGGCTGGGCGACAAATTGACGGGGGACTTTCGCGGACACGCCCTGCCTTAAGCCCTTGCCGACCCGACCTGCAAGCTCCAGCCTGCGGGCTACGGCCCCGGGCGCGCTCCAAGGCCCTCACTCAGCCCCATGCCTGCAGACCCCATGGGGGGACATTCCATGTTCAAGCAGACAGGGCTGACTGCATTTTAAAAAAATCCACGATTCATTGAAATTCAATGCGATAAGATCTTATTGGCGCGTCGCTGTTGGAAGCCAGCCCTTGAGTTGGCGGCAGTTCAGGGCTAAATTCCCTGTCCTGCCCATGTTCGACTCCCTTCGGCGTGCCCGCCTCCAACGCGAGGGCCTTTCCTGTGGCAAGGTGCGGCGCAAGCATCAAGAGGGCGAGTTGGAGCTGGGACTGAGAACCCACGGCGTCGCCGCCGCACTTCTTGGCGTTGGGTTCGTCGTTACCCTGCAGCTTCTCGCAGGCCTCAGGCCGAACGAAATCTCGGCGATGGACATGCTGTGCACTGTGGTGCTGGGTGCAATCGCGATTCTGCACTGGCGCGTGACTCTGCGTCAGGAAGCCGCCGACAATGGCGCCATGCTACTGATGGCCTTGAGTCTCCTGACCCAGTTTGCGGCCAGTTGGGCGTTGTTGGAGTGGCTCAGTTCCCGGGGCTGGGAGGCCGCCCTGACCCTGATGGTGCTGCCCCATGCCTTTGCGCCAATTCTGCTGGGGGTCACACTGGGGCGGCGCGCGGGTCTTTTCGCGGCACTGCACGGCGGACTGCTTGGCGCCATGCTCTTTCAACCCGAGCAACCAGCTCCCTTTCTGGCAGGCTCCGCCGTAGTGGGTTTTTTCAGTGTATTGGCCACGCGACGAGTCCGCCGCCGTGCTCATCTGTTGGCAGCGGGGCTACACACTGGCCTGAGTGCCTCGGCCTTTGCCTTGGTCATGGGCTTGGCCGACGGTGGTATCTTCACGGACTTTTTCAGCCGCGTGATTCTCTGGCCGATGGGCATTGGCGTGGCCACTGGTGTGGCGGTGGGAGCCGTGCTGCCGGTTCTTGAATTTCTCTTCGGGGTGACCACTCAGGTCACTTGGTTGGAGCTGGCTGACCTCAATCACCCCCTGATGCGCCGCCTGAGCCTTGAGGCTCCAGGCACCTACCATCACAGCCTGATGGTAGCCAGCATCGCCGAGGCCGCTGCCGAGGCCATCGCTGCCAACGCCGCCATGACCCGCGTCTGTGCCTACTTCCATGACATTGGCAAGCTCACCAAACCGGAATACTTCATCGAGAACATGGACCCTGCGGACAACCCGCATGAGGGGCTGACGGCGCGCATGAGCGCCCTGATTCTGATTGCTCATGTCAAGGACGGCGTGGATTTGGGCGTCAAGCATCTGCTCAACCGCCGCATCATTGATGTCATTGAGCAGCATCACGGCACCTCGCTGGCCTGGTTTTTTTACCAACGCGCCCTGGACCAAAAAGCCGAGGCTCTGGCGCTCTTTCATGAGGGCAGATCCACCGAGGACGACATCCCGCAGGTCAGCGAAACCACCTTCCGCTATCCCGGCCCCAAACCCCAATTCAAGGAGGCAGCCATCATCTCGTTGGCGGATGCCATTGAGAGTTCCTCGCGCTCACTGGATCACCCCACCTCCGCCCGCGTGGAGGCTCTGGTGGACGACATCGTGGGGCAAAGAATGAGCGACGGGCAACTCGATGAATGCGATCTGACCCTTGGCGAATTGGCGCGGAACAAGGCCAGTTTCGTCAAAACCCTGTTGAGCATGATGCACAGCCGGGTCAAGTACCGCAATCTGGGCGGGGGCGAGCGGGTGACCACCGGATCGCCTCATCCCCAAGAGGGGCGCACGATTGCAATGGCGGCTCTGCCTGGAGGCGACCGCAACAACCCAAACAGCCCGCGCAGCCCCCGACGCCAGCGCAAACCCAAGGCTGAGAATCTTCAGCCACCTGCCTCGGCAGCCTGAGTTCAGCGCATTCGGCATGAACAAGGACCGCGCCCCAGCCATTTCACTGATTCTCAGCAATCAGCAGCGCGAGCTTGCCGTCCCCATGCGCTG
>JAURHS010000069.1 GCA_030833205.1 Prosthecobacter sp. | reverse complement strand
TCAAGCTCTCCCCGGTAGGCCTACTGCTGGTCTGCGCGGTGATCGCCTACATTGGCCTGAATCTTGCCAGCGGCATGCAGACCTTTGGCATGGCCCTGGTTGCTCTCGGCATCTACGCCGTGGGCAAGACCTTCTTCTGGCCCACGATGCTGGCCGTCATCGGCGACCGCTTCCCGCAGACCGGTGCGGTGGCCATGTCCATCATGGGCGGCATCGGCATGCTCTCCGCAGGTCTCATCGGTGGCCCTGGCCTTGGTTACTGCAAGGATCGCT
Organism: Prosthecobacter sp.; assembly: GCA_030833205.1. Classification (GTDB taxonomy): domain Bacteria; phylum Verrucomicrobiota; class Verrucomicrobiia; order Verrucomicrobiales; family Verrucomicrobiaceae; genus Prosthecobacter. The sequence continues at coordinate 18,178 of JAURHS010000069.1, read as the reverse complement.
TTGCCGGCGAAGCCCTGCAAAAGGCCGACGCGGCCCTCTACGCCGAGTACAAGGCTGAAAAGCCCTCCACCTTCCTCAATCTGGCCTCCACCGCCGTCAACGGCCTCGACGGCACCAAGCTGGCCGCTGCCAAGGACGCGAAGGACAAGCGCGACGACAAGCAGAAGGCCGTTGTGGCTGCTGACCAGGCTGGCGACCGCGCCACCCTCAAGGCTGATGCCTACATCCCGGCTGCGATGGCCGCGATCTACCTGCTACTGCTGCTCTACTTCAAGGGCATCGGCGGCTATCGTGCCCTGCGCATGGATGAGGCCTGATTTGAATTGAGGCTCATTGGCCTCTGCTTAAACGCCCCGCTTCGGCGGGGCGTTTTTTTTGCTTCTGCATCACAAGGCCCAGCGGCTAAGACTTTTGCTTGCCCTGCGCAAAGGCTTGCCAATGATCTTCGGGGTCATGCCAACCTATGTTTACGAAACCATCCCGCAGCGCGAAGGCGAGGCGCCACAACGCTTTGAGCTACGCCAGAGCATGAGCGAGCCCGCCCTACAACAGCATCCCAGCACCGGCCAGCCCGTGCGGCGCGTGCCGGTGGGCGGCACAGGAATCATGGGCTCAGCCTCATCCTCCAACCCCGCATCTGCGGCAGCATCACGCGGCGGTTGCGGCACGGGCTGCGCCTGCCACTAAGGCCTGCGCAGGTGGGCAACCACCTTGAAGGCGCCCCCTGCCCCATCCTCATCAAGCATGGCGGCATCGGGCTGGCGGTCCCACTGCTGGAGGAACTGCCCTTGGCTCAACCAGCACTGCTCCTCAAGGCCAAGCCGCTCACACCAGCGACGGTAATCGGTGAAATTCACATCCACAGTGAGGTCTTGCCGACCCACCCACTCATAGAGCTCGGCGCCCTCGACGCGCTGTTGCATTCGGTAGCCGCGCAGAGTGCCGCGTGGCCGCCGGTGGTAAAGCCTCGGCAGCAGGTCTCCATAATCAAGGCTGAGCATGGCGCCCTGCTTCCAGTGGCTGATCCAGCCCTGCAACCATTGCTGCAGGGCTTCATGGACCTCGATGCGCTGCCCCGCCGCCCATGAGTTTTGCGGATTCAGCGCTGAGTGCCATTCCTCATCCAAGACCTCAGCGGCCACGAAACACTCGCTCCAAGAGCCCTGCAAATCGCGCCGCACATAGACCTCTTGCCACACTCGGCCATCCCACTGCAGCAAACGAGGGGCAAAGGCATCGAGAACCTCGTTGTGATAAATCAGGGCGCAACCCTGACAGCGATCCAGGGCTACTGGCAGGGACTCATGCCACTGCACCGCGCTTCCCAGTCGCTTTCGTTGCAGGGCCATCAGGGGTGTTGAGACATCAACGATGTGCCAATCCAATCCGCGACGCCCCCACCAGCCCATGGCAGCGCGCACCTGCTGCATGAGAATCCCGCTTCCCGCGCCCACCTCGATGATGTGACGAACCTCAGGCATTAGGCGTCGCTGTGCGGTCAACCATGCGGCAATGGCGCGCCCAAGACTGCCGCTTGAGACAGGCACCGTGGTGAAGTCGCCACGCTGCCCCAGCCCAATGCCCTGGATGTTCCTGGCGTAATAGCCTCGCTGCGGATCATAAAGAGCCGCCTGCATGAACTGGGCAAAGGAGATCATGACCATGGGCGGTGCTGCCCGCTCCAAAACTCCAGCTCAAAGCCCGGTTCGACTACTTCAACTCGGCAATGCGCAGATTGCGGAAGCGGTAAACCGCGCCCTTCTCGCCATGATGCTGAATGGCAATCACGCCCTCGGCATCCATGGCGTCTTCCACATCGGTAGTGACCACGCCGTTGACCTCGATCTTCAGGCTCTTGCCCTTGCAGGTGATGCGGTAGCGGTTCCAGTCATTGCGCTTGAAGGCGTCGCCGGCTCGGGCGCGAAAGGCGTCCTCGCTCTCCTTGTTGCCCTTGATCGGGCTGATGAACCACATGCGGCGCCCCTCGTCATACAGGCCACCGCTCCAGCGGCGGTTTGCGTCGCCATCCACCTCGGCCTGATAACCAAAGACCTTGTTCTTCTGCTCATGGGCGCGAAACATGAAGCCGCTGTTGGCCTTGCCTTCCGGAAGCAGAATCTCGCCTTCAAAAATGAAGTTGGCGTACTTTTTGTCAGTGCAGACAAAGAACTTTTTCTCACCACGCAAGTGGATCTCGCCATCGCGGATCTCGATCTGCCCCCAGTCATAGGCATTGTGCCAACCCGAAAGGGTCTTGCCGTCAAACAAGGATACAAAATTTTCCGGGGACTGGGCCTGCATCGAGGCGGCCGCCAGCAGTGAAAGGGCGCAAAGTAGGGGCTTGAACATAGGGCGTCTATTTCATCGAAAAAGGGGGCGCAGGCAAAGATTAAAATTGCACCCGGGCGCCAACTCCCAAAGGCTTAGGCCAGCAACTGCATACCCAACCCCTGCCATGAGCCACTCCCTCTTCGATTTGACCGGCAAGTCCGCATTGATTACCGGTGGCAGCAAGGGCCTGGGCAAGGCCATGGCGCGAGCATTTGCGCAGGCTGGAGCGCAGGTCATGATCTCCAGCCGCAGCGCAGAGGAACTCCGTGCTGCTGCCGAAGAAGTCGCGGTTGGCCTGTCCACAACCGTGCACTGGAGAGTTGCCGATCTGGGCGAACGCTGCGCCGCTGATCAACTCGCCCATGAGGCACAACAGACCATGGGCAAGGTGGACATTCTCGTCAACAACGCGGGCATCAACAGCCCTCAAGCCATTGATGAGATTGAGGACGAGGCCTGGGATCGGATCGTTGAGGTGGATTTGACTTCCGTGATGCGCCTGACCCGCGCCTTGGTTCCAGCCATGAAACAGCGGCGCTGGGGCCGCATCATTCATGTCTCGAGCGTTCTGGGGGTTGGCGGCAGGGCCAAACGCGGCGCTTACTGCGCCTGCAAGGCAGCCCTTCTGGGATTGGCCCGGTCCAGCGCCCTGGATCTGGGCCCCTTTGGCATCACGGTCAACTGCCTCTGCCCCGGGCCCTTTCTCACCGATATGCCCGGCAAACTGCTAAGCCCCGCCGAGAAGGAATACTTTGCGCAGCGCACCGCCCTTGGGCGCTGGGCCAGCCCCACTGAATTGTCAGGTCCTGCACTCCTGTTGGCCAGCGAGGCAGGCAGCTACATCACTGGCGAGGCACTGGTGGTGGACGGCGGCGCTCTGATCAACACCCTTTGAGTCGAAAGCCATGAGTGAGCCGCGCAACCCCTGGGTGACCCTCAGCAGCCGCCAAGTGTACGCCAACCCATGGATTGTGGTCCGCGAGGACCAGATCCTCAATGCCAAGGGCAAACCCGGCATCTATGGCGTCGTCAGCTATCGCAATCGAGCCGTGGGCGTCGTGCCCGTGGACGACGAGGGTCACACTTATCTGGTGGGCCAGTGGAGATACTGCCATGGGCGCTACGAGTGGGAGATTCCTGAGGGCGGCTGCCCCGAGGGCGAGAGCAGCCTGCAAACCGCCCACCGAGAGCTGCGCGAGGAGACTGGGCTGCTTGCCACCAGGATCGAACCTCTGAGGCTCGGGCTCGAGCTCTCCAACAGCATTAGCACAGAGGTCTGTGATCTTTATCTGGCACGGGGTCTCAGTCAGGGGCCTGCCGACCCCGAAGATTGCGAGGAATTGAGAGTTTGGCGCCTACCCTTGAGCGAAGCCGTCGCCATGGCCAAGGACGGACGAATCCAAGACTCACCCAGCGTCATTGCCCTTCTGCTGGCCGAGTCCAAGGGTCTCTGTGCGCCATGAGAATCACGAAGTGATCGTTACAATATCGTTTGGGAAAACGGTCAACACTTTGATTCTGAGGTGGTGATTGCCGAGATTTCAGGGGTGACTCCCGTGCAAGCTTGCGTCCATGGCCGCCTGCCTTGAACTCCAAAACTCAAAGGCTGCCTAGCCATTAGGATGTGTGAAGAATCCCCAGTGATAAGGCGGCATCCTTGGCATTTCAAACCCCAAGCCCAAGCCCAAGGCCCCGAACCCTCGCAGCGAAGGCAGGGCCGGTCTGCCGCCGCCAAGGGCCCGCTCACCCCTGCCGCGGCAGCATCTGAAATCCGCAGCTGGCCCCGAATTCAGAAAACTTCATAAAACACTGATCTCCAGCGTTTTGAAGGTTCCATTAAGGCACCCAAACCAATCCATTTTTTGGCCGCACGAGCCACTGAGCGAAACGCTGTTCCACCTTGAAGACATGAGCGTTCCACAGGCCCTGGAATGAAGCTTCCCCTGCCCGGCCTAGCCCCCAGGGATGAACTCTACCCCATTGTGAATAACCTGTGAATTCCTGCTCAAAACCCGTGAGCCCCTGCGAAAAAGTCTGCGGGCCTCAAGGCAGTGCAGTTCCACTCCCCACACAAGCCAACTACAACGAATCCTTGGGGTTCGGCTCCGGCTTCCAGCCAGGGCCACGGTACCAGTACCCCAACCTCTGCCTGAGCGGCAGCTTACTGGATCGGAAATCCCGCCACAAATCCCGCCACTCATGAAACACGATTTCCATGGGGCCGCGGCAAGGCAACTCCTTGGTCAATCCAAAGCGGACTGGCTCGGCGGGGTCCTCCGCCTCAAAAGTGCCAAACAGCTTGTCCCAGAAAATGAGGCACATGCCCATGTTTTTATCGAGGTATTTCGGATTGCTTGCATGGTGCACGCGGTGGTGCGACGGCGTCACGAGCACATGCTCCAACCAACCCAACCGCCCAATCTGCTGTGTGTGGATCAGGCTGCCATAGATCTGCGTGACCGCGTACATCAAAAGGATGTCGAGCGGCTCAAAGCCGAGCAACGCAATGGGGGCAAAGTACAGCGTGCGGTACACCGGCTGAAACACAGAGGACCGAAACCCGGTGCTGAGGTTGAACTCCGGTGATGAGTGATGAGTGACATGCACGGCCCAAAACACCCGGCAGTGGTGGTCCACGAAGTGCAGCAGGTAGTAGGCAAGGTCCTCAATCAGAAACAGGGCCAACCAATAGACCCAGCCCTTCTCCCAGTCGAACCAGCGCTGCTTCCAACAAAACAGCAAGACAGGCAACACTACCGCAGCCCGCAACAAAAGATCCAGGCTTCCATTGAGGAGGGCAAGGTATCCGTTGGTCAGGGTTTCACGCCAGGAATAGGCCTTGATGCCACGAAAATGGGTGAGCCCCAACTCCAAAAGAATGGCCAACAAAATCAGCGGGGCGCTGACCAACAAGACTGCCTGCTCACGAAAAGCCTCCATGGTCGTCTCCTACGAACGCCAACTGCGAATGGGATCGCACAAAGCGATGCGCGATCAGGCCGTTTTGAGTTCTGGAGTCGAGGCAATCGCCTCGTCCAGCCCAGGCCAACCCCCGGGGCGCTGGGTGGCAAAGAGGTGGAGATAAATCAACACATGCTCCGACGGGTATTGCCCCAGCAGCTTGGCGATTGCCTCCTTGGCCTTGCCCGCCTCGATCTGCTCTGGCAACTCGTCAACCTGCCCCTTGCCATCGTGAGCAATGCCCAGCGCATCGAGAAAGGTCACCAGCATTGGGGTCTGGGATTTGATGAGCCAAATTTGCAGGGTCTGCTCCAAGAGCGCGTGATTGACCCGAAGGCCAAGTTGCGAAAGGACCCACTCGAGCTGGGTCTCACGGGGCTTGTCGAGAATGAACTGCGGCCGTAGCTTTCGCGCACCAGTGAGCGCTTGAACCATGGCCCGGTAGGCGGGACGCTCCTCCGCCTGAAAGTAACGCAGGATTTCCCCACGGGTGGAGGGGCTCAGGGCGGCGAAAAGGGCTTGAGGGGTCATGAGGGCAGGCCGCAGCCCGTATCATGACCAGCGCCCCGAGGCAACCGCTTTCCCCTCTTTCAAAGCTGCTGCAGATCGCTCTTGACCCGGAGCGCTGTCGTCCTTATTTACGCACCCCTCTGGGTATGGCCGCCAAGCCCTCCAATTCAAAGCCCCGCGCCAAGCGCTCTCTCAAGCCAACCAAGCAGGCGAAGGCGGCGGAAAAGTCTGCCCCAAAACCGGTTTCAGTGAGGCCGAAGCCCAAGGGCAAGGCTGTGGGCGGCGTCCAGACCGGCGCCAGCGTCAAGACAGACAAGAGCAAACCGCCTCAGGCCAAGGTCAAACCACCAGCCGCAAAGGCCAAACAGCCCCCAGCCAAAGTCAAGCCACTGCCGACCAAGGCCACGAAGCTCCCTGCCAAGAAAGGGCCCGCGCCCCAAGCCAAGACCTCGGGGCCACCACTGGAGTTCGACGACATCAACGCCCCCGAGATTCAGGGACGCATTCGCAGCCTGATCCGACTCGCCAAGGAGCAGGATTTCCTCACCTGGGACGATCTCAACGAGGCCATTCCTGGGGGCGTGATCAGCGCCAACCTCCTCGACGAAATCATCACCCGTTTGCGCTCCCTGGAGATTCGGATTCAGGACGAAGGCGAGCCGGCAGCGCCTGAACCAACAACTCCAAAGAGCACTGCAGCGACAACTGCCAAGGCGGAGTCCTCGAAGGCAGATCACTTTGACGACCCTGTGCGCATGTACCTGCGGCAGATGGGGCAGGTGCCCCTGCTCACGCGGGAGCAGGAAATCGAGATCTCCAAGCGCATCGAGCGTTCTGAAAGCAGCCTTCTGCAATGCCTTCAAACCGTTGGCTTTGTCGCCGCCAGCTACCTTGAATTTGGCCGGGGTCTGGCCCAGGGAAACAGCGAGGCGCGCTTCCGCTTTGACCGCTTGGTGATTGACCGCAAAACCGAGGAGCGCCCGCAGTACGAGAAACGACTGCCGGCCCTCCTTGCACAAATCGAGCAAGGCATGGCTCAGTGCACGAAGTTTTACCTGGCCACTCAGGACCAAAAGTCTGCAGCTCGCAAGCGCGAGCAGGTCCGGGCACAGTTCGAAGCGGCGCGAACACAACTCTTCAAGACCTGCGCCAAGCTCTACTTCAAACAACGCCTCAGCGAAGACTTCGTCGCCCTGATCAACCGCCGCCAGATCGAAGCCGAGGAGCTGCTTGCAGAGATCAAGGCCTCGCCCCGCTCCCAGACGCCGAGGCAACGGCTGCGGCAGTTCGAGCAGGAGGCCTGGCAAAGCGCATCGGAGTTCCTTCAAACTGCAGCGCAGGCTCGGCGCTGCGTTGCGGAGTCCACCCGCGCGAAGACCGAGATGATCGAGGCCAACCTGCGTTTGGTCATCTCGATTGCGAAAAAGTACACCAATCGCGGCCTCTCCTTCCTTGATCTCATTCAGGAAGGCAACATGGGCCTGATGCGAGCGGTCGAAAAATTTGAATATCGCCGCGGCTACAAGTTCTCGACCTACGCCACCTGGTGGATTCGTCAGGCCATCACCCGCAGCATTGCCGATCAGGCACGCACGATCCGCATTCCAGTGCACATGATCGAAACCATCAACAAGCTCATGCGCGTGCACAAGCAGTTGGTGCAGGAACTCGGGCGCGACCCCACCCCGGAGGAAATCGCCGAGGAAATCCATCTGCCCGTGGATCGAGTCAACGCCGTGTTGCGCATGGCCCAGCAACCCGTTTCGATGCAGGCCAAGGTCGGCGATGGAGAAGGCGACACCGAGTTTGGCGACTTCATCGAAGACAAGGAAGCTGCAGACCCGATGGAGCTCACCGCGATGAACCTGCTCCGCGACAAACTCAAGGATGTGCTCGACACCCTCAGTGCCCGTGAGCGCGAGGTGCTTGAGCAGCGATTTGGTTTGGTTGACGGAGCCGGTCGAACTCTCGAAGAGGTCGGGCGCAAGTTTAGCGTCACCCGCGAACGCATCCGCCAAATCGAGGCCAAGGCGCTGCGCAAGCTGCGTCACCCTACTCGCATCCGCAAACTCGGCGGTTTCTTCGGCAGCAACTGATTCCTCGGCAGCGACCGGCCGTGCCGCCGCTTTGATCACGCCATCATGGGGTCAGCCTTTTCAGGGCAGACCAAAGATCCTGAAGATGCGAGGGTTCGTGGGCCGCACTCAGGGAGATGCGCAACCTTGCCTCTCCACGCCCCACCGTGGGATAACGAATGGCGGGTACCCACAGCCCATCCTGCTGGAGACTCTGTGCGAGACTCACCGCGCGTTCTTCCGCGCCAATGCCCCAGGGCACAATCGCGCTGTGTGGCTCGATGCCACTGAGCGCCGACCACTGCGCCATGCGCTCGAACAACCGCTGCCGAAGCCGCTGACCTTCACTGCTCTGCACCACGCCCAACACCGCGCAAGCGGCCCGAGCCAAGGCCGGCGGCGGCGCAGTGGAAAACACCGCGGAGCGCGCGCGATTGACCAACCAATCGATCACCTGTCGGCTGGCCGCGACATAGCCACCACTCAGACCCAGGGCTTTGCCCATGGTTCCCATCTGCAACTCGACCTGATCGGACAAGCTCTCGCGGGCGGCAAGCCCCCTGCCCTCCGGTCCCAGCACCCCGACGGCATGGGCTTCGTCGAGGAGCAACCAAGCTCCGTATCGGTTTTTCAGCTCCACAATCTCCCGCAAAGGAGCCAGATCGCCGTCCATGCTGAACACAGACTCGGTAACAATGAGCACCCGGCCTTGAGCACGGCGCAAACAGGACTCGAGCTTGTCGAGATCCTGGTGGGCGAACACGCGCAAACTGGCTCCACTGAGTCGGGTCGCGTCAATCAGGCAGGCATGCGCGAGACGATCAAGAATCACGGTGTCACCGCGCCCAACCAGGGCGGGAATCACCCCCATGGCAGTGGCGTAACCACTGGAGAAACTCAGCGCGGCCTGACTGTGTTTGAATAGAGCCAGTCGCTCCTCAAGCTCATGATGCGGCTGGTGACTGCCGCAAATCAAACGAGAGGCCCCAGCCCCTGCGCCGCACTCCAGTGCGGCTTGCGAGAGTTGTTGCGCAAGCCAGGGCGAGGCGGCAAGTCCAAGGTAGTCATTGGACGCGAAGCTGACCACTCCCCTGCGATCGGTGGCGGTGAGAACGACACCGGAGCGTCCCTTGACCTCACGCAACTCCCGCCACAGACCCTTGGCGCGCCATTCACTGGCTTGGCGAGGCAACTCATCCCAGCTCATGGCTTGAGTCTGCCCTCCAGCACCTCATCGCGTGCAGCGCCCAGCGCGCGGGCCTTTTGATAATGACGCCTGGCCAGCTCCAAGGCAGGTGGACTTTGTTCTGCATAGAGAACGGCCAGATTGAAGTGCGCAGTCTCATAAGCCGCATCAAGCTCAACGGCACGCTGCAGCTCGGTCTCTGCGGCGGCAAGCCAGCCCAGAGACTTGCAGGCCATCCCAAGGTAATTGTGAGGCTTGGGATCCAGCGGCGACTCGTGTGAGGCACGGCTAAAGCAACTCAGCGCCAGGTACTTGTCCCCCTGCTCAAGATGCAACAACCCCAGTGCTGCCCAGGACTGACCGAGAGAGGAATTGTGGCGCACGGACTGGTCGAAAGCCTCAATGGCCTCGCGCAGGCGCCCAGCGCGCTGCTCGACGGCGCCAAGGTTGGCCCAAGCCAGCGCGTTGTTGCGGTCGAGTTCCAACATTTCGCGGTACGCAGCGCGGGCCTTGTCCCAATCCCCCTTCGCGTAGGCCTCGGCAGCCCTGCGCCCCAGAATCTGCGTCTGATCAGGCAGAGGGTCGGCCTTGCCCACGGGCAGCATCCCCCCCTTGGCCGGCGGGGGAACCGGAGCCGACTCGCCTGAGCTCTGTTGAGCCGGGGCAATCTGCAGGCAGACCCCCAGGGCCAGGACAACAATCCCTCCTCTCTGCAAGCGCGATGAGCAGCAACGAAGCACCAGAGCATTCTGCCGCAGGCCGAGCATTTGCAAAGCCGAAATCCAGCCCCACCCCATGTGCATCCCCGATAGCGGCCTGTGCAACAAAGCGGGCAACTGGGAGCTTTTCAATCCATGCCAGACTCCTTTAGACTCCACGACTCCCATGAAGCTCATCCCTTTCCTGATTGCCGTCGCTGCCACCTGCCTTTGCAGCAGTCTGGCTGCCGAGGACTCCCCACTGCGGATCTTCATCCGAGCGGGGGCGAAGTCCCACGGCCCTGGCGCTCATGACTACCCGCAATTTCTCAAGGACTGGGTGCCCATGCTTGAGCAGCGGGGCGCCAAGGTGGAGGGGGGCCTGGAGTTCCCCAGCGCGGAGCAACTCGCGCGCACTGATGTGCTCATTCTGCACTCACAGGCCGCGGGCAATATTCCCATCGGTCCAATGCGCAAGAATCTCGAGGCCTTCATCGCCCGTGGCGGCGGCTTGGTGGTCATCCACGCAGCGGCAGTCTCCAATGACCACGAGTGGTTCAAGCGCATCATTGGTGGGTCTTGGAAAAACGGCACCACCCGCTGGCTGGAGGCGCCGATGAGCCTCTATTTCACCGACCGCGACAACCCCATCACGCGCGAAATCTCCAACTTCGACATCGACGACGAGATTTATTACGACATGGACCTCCTGCCCGAGGCCCGCATCCTTGCCGCCGCCTACACGCCCAACACTCCGTCCGTGAAGGGAGGCAACAAGGAGGCCCAACAACGAGCTGCGGAGGCTGTGGCCAAGAAAAAAGCGGTGAACATCTACGACATCCAACCGCAGATGTGGACTTACCAGAAGGACAAGTATCGGGCCTTCACCTGCATTCCAGGCCACTACTACCGCAACTTCGGCCACAACGGACTGCGCGCCTGCATTCTTCGTGGCATTGCCTGGGCGGGCAAGCGCAGCAACACCGATGAGTTCCTGCGCCCTGAGGAAAAGGGCGACGCCCTCCGCTATGTCGAGGGCGGCTGCCCAAGCCCCAAGGCATTGCCAACACTCCTTGAAGTGCATCCGCAATTTGATCTCAGCCTCGTCGCCAGCGAACCGCTCATTGAAAAACCAATGAATGTGGATTGGGACAGCAAGGGTCGCCTGTGGGTGGTGGAAACTCCAGAGTACCCCAATGGCCTTCGCCAATCCAATGTTGCAGATTGGATGGACAGCGGCGCCTTGAATCCCGGCAGGTACCAGCGCAAGCCACAGGACCGCATCAGCATTCTCAGCGATCAAAACGGAGATGGTGTCATGGACCAAAAACAGGTCTTCGCCGATGAACTGGAGTTGGCCACCAGCAGCGTGTTTTACAAAACCGGCGTAATCGTGGCTGCGGCACCGGACATCTGGTTGCTGGAAGATTTGGACGGTGACGAGCGCGCCGAGAAACGCAGCAGACTCTACACCAACCTCGGCAACCGCGACACTCACGCCGTGATCAACAATCTGCGCTGGGGGCCGGACGGTTGGATCTACGCCACTCACGGCTACTCCAGTACGGACGATGCACGCTCAGGCGACGGCAGCAAACACTTTGGCCCAATCGGCAGCGGCGTGGTGCGCTTCAAGCCTGATGGCAGTGCCTTCGAGCAATACGCCTCGCGCGGTGGCAACACATGGGGACTGGACATCACCAAGTCTGGAGAGGTGTTTTATACTCAGCCCACCAGCGGCAATCATTTCATCCATGTCATTCTGCCAGAGTGGTTGCTGGCCCGCGGCAAGTTGCCTGGGGTCTCCGGCACGCAGGGCCTTCTTCCCCGCGAGCCAACCCACCCTGCCATGCATTGGGAACAGCAGGCCTATGTGCAGATTGATCAGGTTGGCAGTTACACTGCTGCCGCGGGATGCGCCATCTACGAGGGCGGCGCCTGGCCAGCATCATGGAACCATGGCTACTTCACCACCGAACCCACGCTGAACATCGTCAGCCACTTTCAGGTGGAGCCCGATGGTGTGACCTACCGCGCGAAACGAGAGGCCGGTCGTGAGCAAACCGAGTTCATCCGCAGCAAGAATCTTTGGTTCAGACCCATTGAGGTCCGCGTTGGTCCCGATGGCGCCCTGTATGTCGTGGACTTCTGCAATCAGGCGGTGATTCACAATGACACCCGCGGACCGGTGCATGGGCCTGCCAATGCCGCCGTGCGACCCGACCGCGATCATTACTACGGCCGCATCTGGCGTGTGCAACACAAGCAGGCCAAACCCGCCGCTCCCAACGCCTACCGCCACGCTCCGATGCAGGCATCGGGCTCGGTTGGCAGCAAGGCGCAACGCACCTACGAGGCCGCGCTCAGCAACGCAGCCAGCCCTGAGGGACGAGGGAAGATCTTTGCTCAATTCGCCGCCGCCACTGACGACTGGACTCGCAGCGCACTGATTGCCGCCTGTCGCGATCACGCTGGCGCCTGCATTGCCGATGCCATCGCTCATCAGGGACCATCCCTACTTGTCCAGGCATTGTTGCCCCTGATCCAAGCCACTGAGACCGCGGGGCTGATTCAGGCCTGCGCAACGGCCCCTGACTCTTCAGGTGAAACCAAGACTGCGGTTCTCAACCACCTTGCGCAACAACCTGAGGCATTGCAGGCACTGGGCCAGTCTACCATGGATGCCCTGATCAAACTATTGGCTCAGCCTGGCAGCCAAATCGGCGCCTACCGCTTGGCAAGCCAGATCAAGGGGCATGCTGCCCTCGAGTCCGCCATGGCGCCGCTGAAACAGGAGTTCATGACCTCCCTACGCAATCCGAATGAGCCGGTAGCCAGGCGCTTGGAAATCTGTCGAACCCTCAGCGAACAACCGGAAGTCGCGGTCTTCATTCAAGAGGGCCTGCGAGCCAAGGACAGCAGCGCCGAACTCAAGCGCGGCATCATTGAGATGGTCAGCGAGGGCCGCGACTCGACCATGGCCGCCCTGGTGGATGCCATTGCCGTGCTGGATGGGGAGCCGCGCAACGCTGCCTTTGAAGCGCTTCTGAAGCGACCAGAGGCCACTCGGGCTCTTCTTGGCGCTGTGGAGAACGGCAAGGTGGCCAAGACCTCATTCTCACCCGGCGACCAAGCCCGTCTGCGCGCTCACCCCAACAAGGCACTCGCCAAACGGGCCCTTGCCCTATTCAGCATCGACAACAGGGCCAAGGACGCCATCATCGCCAAACTTGCTCCCGAGGTTGAGAAACCCGGAGATGCAGCCAAAGGCAAAATGCTCTTTGGTGCCGCCTGCGCGGTCTGCCACAAACTCGGTGACATGGGTGCTGCCGTTGGCCCGCCCCTTGATGGCATGGGCGCGCACGGGCCCGCGGAACTCCTGGTGCACATCGTGGACCCCAATCGCGAGGTGGACCCGAGTTTCTGGGCAATCCAGGTGACCACCCGCAAAGGTGAACTGGTTCAAGGCGTGGTCACCAGTGAAAACAACAGCACACTGACCCTGGCCACACAGGCTGGCAAACGCGAGGTTCCCAAGGCGGAGATTGACAAGCGGGAGAACACCCACCGCAGTCTCATGCCCGAGGGACTTGATGCCCTTGGCGCGGAAGCCCTGCGCGACATTCTCGCCTTCATCTGCGGCGATGCCCTTCGCCAATTCCGCATCCTCAATCTCAATGAAGCCTTCACCGCGGACAGCCGCTCTGGAGTCTTCGCTGGTCCAGAACCGCGCCAGGGGCAGGTGCGACTGGCAAAGTTCGGCACGGTCAAAGTGGAGGGGGTCCCCTTTCTGATTGCCGACCCAGCCAAAAGCGCCATCGGCACCAACTTGGTGGTGCTCAAAGGCGGACCAAGTCCGACGCAGTACTCGCAGCAGTTTCCAGCAAGCGTTGAATTTCCCGCGAAGGTAGCGGCAAGGCGCCTGCATTTGCTCAGCGGCATTTCTGGCTGGGGCTGGCCGGCAGTCAGCGAGGCCAGCGTGGCGCTTCAAGTCCGCGTGCATCACCAGGGCGGCAAGGTGGAGAGCTTCGACCTGATCAACGGCGTTCACTTCTCCGATTACATCCGCCCCGTTGATGTTCCTGGCTCCAAGATGGTTGAGGACTTCAGTGATGGCCAACAGCTGCGGCTCATCACCTTGGAGTTGCGAGACTCCACGCCCATTGAAAGGCTGCAACTGATCAGTCCAAAGGGCAACCGCACCGCACCTGTCGTCGTCGCCATCACCGCCGACATTGAGGGCCGCGGACCCAAGGCCCTCTCAGCATCAGAGCTCAGTTCACCCTCTGCGCCAAAGCGCCAGCCCAAAAAAAACGCAGCGACCCAGCCGCAATCAGGCCCCAAGGAAGGCGGCAAGGGGGATGGCCCCTTGCAGCCCACTGCCCCGGTGCGCTGGGAAGCTGGCAAGACTCGGGTGCTGGTCATCGGAGGTGGCTCCTCTCACAACTTCGCGAAGTTCTTTGGCGGCACGGATGTTGCCACTCTCAGGGAGGCAGGGCTTGGCGTGCATTACACCGAGGACCGCGATCAGGCAGCCAGTGAGCTGGCCAATGCCGATGTGGCACTCATCAGTGTGAACCGCCGCTTTTTTGACACTGCCGCCTACCGTGAGGCCTTGTTGAACTTTGCTCAGGCCGGCAAGGGCATTGTGATGCTGCACCCCGGCACTTGGTACGGCTTCACCGGCTGGCCAGAGCTCAACGCTCAGATTGTCGGCGGCGGTGCGCGCAGCCATGATCGCATTCATCCCTTTGAGGTGCGCAATCTCGCCGCCAATCACCCCGTCATGAAGGGCCTGCCTGCGATGTTTGTCGTTGAGGACGAGCTGTACCATGTCAATGCGGAGCCTCCTGCCCCAGGCACCGCGGCAATCGAGGTCCTCGCCGAAACCAGCCCCAGTGATCGCTACCAAAAAAGCCATCCTAGCGTCTGGATCACCCGCCATCCCAAAAGCCGCATCCTGGGCATAGCGTTGGGCCACGACCAACGGGTGCACGATCTTTTGCCCTTCAAGCAGTTGCTTGTTCAAGGCCTGCGCTGGGCCTCCGGCAAGCCTTAACCAGCTCTCTGGCTGTGCCTGTGGGCCAGGACCCTTTCCTTTGCGCGCTGCACGGCAGCAGCGATGTCAGTGCTTTGCAGGAGGGCTGAAACCATCACCACCGCGCGCGCCCCTGCGGCGAGCACCTCTGGCAGACGCTGGTCGTTGACTCCGCCAATGCAAAAAATCGGACGAGCGATGCGGCGGTGAACGGCCGCGATGTCCTGCAGTCCGATGGGCCTGTAATCTGGTTTGGTTCCCGTGGCGTAGAGCGGGCCGAAGCCAAGGTAATCGGCTCCAGCGGCGTTTGCTGCATCCGCCTGTTGCGGACTGTGCGTGGAGAGCCCCACCCAAAGGTCGGGCCCAACCAGTGCCCGCGCTTGGGCCACTGTCATGTCGTCTTGCCCGATATGAAGGCCGTCGGCCCGCAGGCCCACCGCCACTGCAGCATGATCATTGATGATCAGCGGCACCCTGGCAGCACGACACAGGGGCAACATCTGCGCGGCGATGGCCTCGACCTCAACCTGTGCCTTTCCCTTGGCCCGCAGCTGCAACAGATCCACGCCCCCACGAATCAAATCCTGAGTCACCTTGAGCACCTGCGCCGACTGAACATAACCCAAATCAAGGATGCCGTAGAGGCTTGCCTGATTTAGGACGCGGTCATCGTAAAAAGGATGGGCCATGGGCACCCAATGGCGAGAAAGCACGACGGGTCAAGCCGACGACACTTACGGTCTTGAGTTGAGAAGGCAGATCAGGCCTCACCAGGACCTGCCGACTGCGCAGGAGGATTCGCCGAAGCGGCAGATTCCCCAGAATGAGATTCGGCATGGGAGTCCGCGTGGGCCTCGCCATGGGAGTCTGCGTGAGAGTCGGCATGGGACTCATCATGACGATCCTCGCGCGGGTCATGCCCGTGCTGGTAGTGAGGATCCTTGGGCTCGGTGATGCCCTTGAGATGCGTCTTGAACTTGCGGTGGCGCTGCTGCCCAGGCAGTGGGCTGATCTGCAGGTTGATATTTCGACCTGCCATTTTGGGCTCCTGATCGCAGTGACCCATGGTGTGCAGGTCTTCCTTGATGCGGGCAGCCAAGGCATGCCCCAACTCTTGGTGCGCGATTTGGCGCCCGCGGAATTGCAGCTGCACACGCACCTTGTGGCCCTCAGCGAGGAAGTCCTCGGCGTGGAGGATCTTGATGTGGTAGTCGTGCGGATCAATGCCAATGCGGAACTTCAGTTCCTTCACCTTGCCGGCTTTGTGGTGGCGATGCGCCTCCTTCTTGTGCTTTTCTTGCTGATACTTGTATTTGCCGTAATCAATGATCTTGCAGACTGGGGGATCAACATTGGCCGCGACCTCAACAAGATCCAGACCCCGTTCCCTGGCCATACGCAGGGCCTGAGCGGTGGGCAGGACTCCCAACTGTGCGGCGGTCTGACCATCCACCACGCGTACCTTGGGGGCGCGGATGCGCTCGTTGATGCGGGTCTGGTCCACATGACGGCCTTGATTGCCACGATTGGGGCCACGATTGGGACCTTGGCCGGGACGATAAGCACCCGCCGGGCGAGGATAGCCTCCACTGGGCGGTGATGCTGGACGATTCACTCCAACGGCTCCTGGCCCTGCTGGGCGCGGTGGCTGAGCGGCCCCTGGCGTTGCTGGTCTGGGACCGGCGGCCGAAGGCGGTGACGACGGTCCCGAGGGGCCGCGGCCGCTGAACTGGGAGCTACTAAGATTTTGGAATGGATTGCTAATGGTGGGCCTCCTGGATGGTTCTTTGCGATGGACTCAACGCGAAACGCGACAAGACCAAAAATGGTGAGATGCGGTCAAGGGCAACGGGCAAAACATATCACGCCTGACCAGCGAAACCCTTGAGACAAACAGCCCCGGAAGCCTGTTCGTGCAGGCCGCGGGGGTCGCGAGGGGATGATCGCATGGGAAAAATACCAAATCGGTAACGGGGGCACGGCAGGACTTCTTGCCAATCCCACGCGTCAAGATGAAGAATTTACATCAACTATGAGCATCGGCAAGCCTATTCCTTTCGTTTGCAATGGGGCGGTCTTTGCTGGGATCGCCCGCCCCCCAACCATGCCATCCCCAACCTATCTGGCCCTGCTCTTGGGTCTCTGCCTTGTTGTGCCTTCCTGCCGTAGCGGCAGCAGGCTAGCCAAGGCCTTCCCCGCCCCGCCATCACCGTTTCTTGTCCATGCCGAGGATCTCAGGGCGACGGATGCGGCCCAGAGCCCGTTCCTTCGGCAGTGGCGCAATCCTGATGAGGCACTTTGGCAGCAGGCGACCGAGGCTCGATCCATTTCCATTGCCCCCATCGAACTTGGGCACCTGCGGCCAATCACCCGGGCACTGTCCAAACTGGCTGACAGCGATTCCAAGCGCCGCCTCGAGGCGAGACAACTGGCCAAGCGCCTCCGCGACGATCTCGGAGAGGCTTTCAAGAACCTGGAGCCGTCGTGGCAACTCCACCAGAAGGACGCACCTGCGCCCACCGACCTGTGGCTCGAGGTGGCAATGGTCGAGTTCAATCCCAACGCCGTACTTGGGGGCTTGGCACGCAAGGGCATCAACATTCTCCTTTGGCCGGGAGCAGAAACTGCAGTCTCCCATAAACTCAAGGGCAGCATGGCCATTGAGGGGCGGCTTCGACTGGGAGAGCAAGGCCCCATCCTGCTGGAATTCAGCGACGCTGAACAAGTGCGCTCCGGGATTATTCTCCACTATCACGATTACACCAACTACAGTTACTTCCGGAAGCTTTGCCGTGAATGGGGTGGGCAGATTGCTGAAGTCGTGGCCAAACAGGCCAAGGGAGGCGTCAAGGACAGCTTGCCGGCAACCCTTCTTCTGTGGTGATTTGCAGTTGCCGCTGGGCAACGATGGGAGTAGTGCTGCACTGGGTCGGCTGGAGTGGCCGCTTGGTGGGCTTGCCCGCCAAGAGGAAAGTCCGGACACCACAAGGCAGCGTGCCGCGCGCAAGCGTCGGAGGCCTCAGGGTAACCTGATGTCATGGAAAGTGTCACAGAAACAAACCGCCCCTCTTGGCCTCGTGCCTTGGGGGGTAAGGGTGAAAAGGCGGGGTAAGAGCCCACCGCTCCAACAGCAATGAAGGAGGCCAGACAAACCCCACGCGGTGCAAGACAGAACAGAGGAGACGGCCCGCCTGGCCTGATCCGTCAGGGCCCTTCGGGTCTCTGGCGGTGAAACCCTCGGGTAATAGTCGCATTCCCGCTCGCGGGAGGGCGGAGGCGCAAGCCACCGTCAGACAAATGGTCACGACCCCGCTTCGGCAGGGAGACAGAATCCGGCTTATGAGGGCCGACCCACCCTTCGGGGATGGAGCCGGGGGGG
>JAURHS010000105.1 GCA_030833205.1 Prosthecobacter sp. | reverse complement strand
AAGGCCCGAGGTCAAGGTGTTGCGGGAGTTCAACTTGGAGGCTGCGGCCGGCCAGCGAATCGCACTCGTGGGGCCAAGCGGGTCCGGCAAATCCACAGCCATCGCGCTGGCATACCGATTCTACCCACCTTGTTCAGGTCGAATTCTTTACGACGGCGAACCTGCTGAGACCTACGATTTGGCGGCACTGAGGCGAAATCTGGCACTGGTCCCACAAGAGGTTCTCCTGTTTGGTGGTAGCATCCGCGACAACATTGCCTATGGACGCCCTGGCGCCACCGATGCTGAGATTGAGACCGCCGCCGCTCAGGCAAACGCCCATGCGTTCATCGAGGCCTTGCCCGAGGGCTACGACACCCTCGTCGGCGAGCGCGGCACCCAACTCTCCGGTGGGCAGCGCCAGCGCATTGCCATCGCACGAGCCATCTTGGCGGACCCGGCGATTCTCATTCTCGATGAGGCCACCAGCAGTCTGGATGCGGAGAGTGAGCGTCTCGTTCAGGACGCCCTTGATCGTCTGATGGCAGGTCGCACCAGCATCATCATCGCACACCGCCTCTCGACCGTGCGCCGATGCGACCAAATTCTCGTCCTCTCTGGGGGCACTGTCATTGAACGGGGCCGCCACGAAGAGCTGCTTGCGAGGGAAGGCAGTCTTTATGGTACCTTGGCGCGACTGCAACTTGAGTAGGGTCAAGGCCTTTGGCAACCACAGCCTTGAGTGGTGCAGATTGGGACTTGCCAGATTCTCCCGGAGCTGCTGAATTAAGGGGATGAAGGCTCTTCTTACCCTCACCGCTGCGTTCTTGACTCTGGCCTTGTCCGTTGTTGCTGCGGACTTCCCCAAGGGAAGCCCCAAGTTTGTGACCAGCTACCGTCAGGCGCTCAGCAAGGCGGAGAAGGAGGGCAAGCCCGTGGTCTTGGTTTTCTCTGCCGCTTGGTGCCCGCCATGCCAGCAGATGAAGAAGAATGTGTACCCCAGTGCAGAGGTCACCCCAATGCACGACAAGTTCGTGTGGGCCTATCTCGATGTGGATGAGGGCGACAACTCCAGGGCCGCAGAAAAGTTCTCAGTTAGTGGCATTCCTCATGTTGAGTTCCTCGACGCCAGCGGCAAAAGCCTCGGAAAACAGGTTGGGGGCGTGACACCAGCGGCATTCGCCTCACTGCTCAAGGATGTGAGTGACAAGGCTGCGAAGAAGTAATTTCCCTCGCTCAGGCAATGCAGCATTGCCGCCCCGCCCTTGCGTGGGGTGGCGGAGCCTGGGGTTTCTGTTCTGCAAGGGGAGACAGCGTTGTCTTTTCGCAGCCTGCCTTGGCTCAGCCTGCGGACCCTCTCAGCCTGCGGACCCTCTCAGCCTGCGGACCCTCTCAGCCTGCGGACCCTCTCAGCCTGCGGACCCTCTCAGGTTGCGGATCAGCCTTGGTTCTGAGACTCTGCCTTCGCGGTCGTTGCGCGACGCGGTTGTGCGGGCCCTCCAAGGCCGGCACCAGGGATTCAGGGGCCCGATCCAGGCATTGGCCCAGGATGGCCCAGGGGCAGCAAATGCGTCCTCGGGCGCTTGGGCCGGGACCAGGCCGTTTGAGGTTCAGCCCAAGCCACCGAAGGCATGCACAGCAACCCCGAGACAGTGAAGCGCTTGTGGTTTGGCGGCCATTGTCGCCACGAGCGTGTCGGAAAGCGGCCGCCCGCATCTTCAGTGCTCGTCGGCATGCGGTGAAACACAGGCATCATCCACGATCCCTGCACCACAAAAATCCAGAAGACTGGCCGCTGCAGCCGCAGCACCCGATGGGCAGGCCACCAAGCCTCCCATCGCTGGACTATCCCTCAATGGTCACCGCGGGCAGGAAGCAAGGCGACGCTGCACTCGCCCAAAGCGCTTGGCTGAGAGTCCAGATCCCAATGCGCAACCAACCCAGAAACTGCGCGCCCCTTCCCGCCCCTAAACGGCAACGCTTTCAGGACAAGGACACACACTTCCTACCGGATCGAGTCAACGGCTGCCCTGCATCATCTGCCCATAGCGCCCAGCACCTTCCCACTTCGTCGGACGATTCCAAGGCATGGTACTATCCGCCACAGGAGGAGGGACTCGTTCCCGTTTGCGAGGTTCGCCAGAGGTGCACTGGATGAGCAACAAGCCAGCGAGGCAGGCGAGAATCAAACGAGGAAGACCCAAGCGAAGCATCATGGGAACGGTTGTGTCTGGGGGCCCGTGATTACTGGAACAATGACTCCAGGATCACCCGATCACCAGGGTTGACCGACATCGGCTCACCGGAAGATCCAAGAACATTGGCGACGGTCTGCTTGGGCTGGATGGATACGATGCTGAGTTTGCCAACGGTTTGGGACCCACGGGTCACCAAGAACTTTGTGGTCTCAGTAATGCCGTTGTCTCCTCCAACATCCACAATCACAAAGCCCCAAGCCCGATTCACCGCCACCACACGAGCCTCAAGGCTGTTGCGCTCGAAGGACTTCTTGCGCTCCTCAATCTTGCGCACGACATCCTCGTGTTCGCGACGGGCGGGAGCAATCTTCTCCTGCTCCGCGGCGAGTTCCTTCTTCTTGAGTTCAATCTGGCTTTCGGTCTCTGCCTTGGACTTCCTCATGCCGTTGATCTCGCCGACAACAGTCTCAGGCTTCATTCCTTTGGGCAACTTGCTGAGATTTGCGCGCAGTACGCCGAGCTTCTTGTTGAACTCGTCGTAGAGGGCGTTGTCGCGCTTCAGGTCATTGTCTACCTGCGCAAGCTTGAGCTTCTGGGATTTGGTCTTCTCTCCTTCGATGTCAAGGTCGCCCTGCACCTTGGCAATCTCGCCTTGAACGGCAGTAACCTCTCCAGCCACCTTGTTTGCCTCACCGAGCAGCTTGCTGGACTCGGTGTTGATCCCGATGACCGAGGTGCGAACCCTTGTGAATTCACGCTGATTGGGAATCGCAAAGAAAAAAATCGTCACGCCGATCATTACGGCGCTGAGGAGGAAGAACACTTTTGGCATGGAGGTAAAGGGGGTAGGAAATCAACAGACGATAAACTGCAGCATCTCAAATCAGGGCTTCTTCGGAGCAGGGGCGAAGGGATCGTCAGTGTTCGGCTTGTCCACGGTGCCTGCGGGCTTGGCCGGGGCAGCACCAAAGGGATCAGCGGCGGCAGGTGCCGGTGCAGCAGGAGCGGCTCCAAAGGGATCTGCGGCCATCGGGGCGGCGGCAGCAGGCGCAGCGGCTGGCGCGCCGAAGGGATCGGCTGCCATCGGGGCGGCGGCAGGAGCCGCCGCTGGGGCGGACGCAGCAGCAGGGGCTGCTGCCGCCTTGGCTGCCTTCGCAGTTTCCGCTGCCTTCGCCGCGGCCTCAGCCTTGGCGGTGGCCTCGGGAGAGGCCACAACAGTGTCACCGCTGAGGATTCTCTCACCCTGGGCAAGACTGCCGCGAACCAACTCAGCCACCGAACCATTCTGCTCCACATTCTTCACCTTCAGTTTGGCAATGACTCGCTCACCGCGGCGCACATCAAGGTCGGCTTCAGAGAAAACGCCGCCCAAATTCCCCTTATTGATGATGGCCAGGTTCCACTCTGGAAGGAACTGCGCAATCTTCGCGCTGAAATCGGCGGCCACGATTCCGCGGCGCCCCTTGGCCTCGACATCGCGCAACCTCGCTGTCTCAGCCACGAGGTCCTGGTAGGTCTTGCGGGCGTCAGCCACCAACTGGTCCTGCTTGGCCAACTCGGTCTTCAAGTCCTCTTGGTCTTTCTTCAGCTTTTCGATCTGGGCGATGAGCTTTTCAATGTCGCCAGCCTCCGCGATTTCCTTCTCAACGGCAGACACCTGCTGCTTGACCTGATCGAGGTTGTTCTTGACGATTCCGTAAGAGATTTCCTTCTCTTGGACCTGAGCGGCAAGCTTGACTGTCTCTTCCTTGGCAGCAACCAGGTCCTTCTGAATTTTCTCTTGCTCGTTCTTCTTGGCTGAAAGCGCCGCCTCTTGCTGCGTCTTGTTCTCCTGCACCTTCTTGAGGTTGGCCTGAGCGAAGGCCTCACGGGCCTTCTCGGCCTCAAGGTCCTGCTTGTTGGTCCAAGCGTAGAAGCACGAGCCGATCAGGCTTGCTGCACACAAAACAGAAATGATTTTCCAGAGCATGTTGGGGGAGATGAAATAACCGAAACTTCTTTTAACCAATTCCAGATCGAAGGACAATACATTTTTCGCTGGGGGTCCACTTCCCGACGCCGCCTTCCTCCTTGCCCTTGCAGTTCCCAATTCATGGGTCACCTTGCGAAATGTCCAATCCACTGCGTGCCGCTGTACCCCTGGCCCTGATCATCGGAGCCCTTTGCTACGGAATCTGGCACTACCACTCCGACGCTGGGCGTCTTCGGCAAGAGTTGCAGGCCAACAAGTTGCAGCACCAACAAGAGATTCAGCGCAGCCATCAGGAGATGCAGGACGCCTTGGCTGCCCAAAACCAGCAACATCAGCGCGCCTTGGCGAGCCTGCAGGCAGAACAGGAGAAGCGCCTCAGCGATATGCGCAATCAGCAAAACCAGCAAATGAACCTGGCAATCAAGGAGTTCGAAAGTATTTTTGCTGGCAACAAGCGCAGCCTCGAGCACCTCGATGAGGTCGAGGCAGCCCTCTCCAAGGGAAAGGCACTCAGCGCTGAGGAGTTGCAGCGCCTCAATGCGATCGTGGGCGGCATCGGCTTCCTTCGCAGCCAATATCGCAAGCCTCTGCAGGATTTCACGGCCCTGCAAAATTACTTTGAAGAGGCAACCCGCCGCGCTGCGAGCTCCAGTCAAAAACCAGAAACCAATTTCGGGTTCTTCAAACGGATGTTTAGCCGCGAGTTCCGCGAGGCTGAGCGCGAGGCGCTGCGGGAAGAAGGCGCCAAGCGTGCCTTCACCGAGGCCAGTAGTCGGTTCGAAGAGGTGTATCAGGTCGCGCAGAAGTCCATGAAGTCCATTGATCTCGATGTCGCCTCACTGCAGGGAAAACTTCAGGCCCTCGCCGATGACCGTCAGAAGGCCTCCACAGCCGAGCTTGACTCCGCCCTGAAAAAGATTCGTGAGGCTCTGACCACCCATCAGAAGGTCTTGGAATTCTCACCGCCGGCGGAGACTCCGAAGGTTCAGCCCTGAGGCTTTCGCGCGCTGCAACGGAGGCTACTGGTTGGCGCAACACCACCGCGCTGAGGAGGGGGCTCGGTCGCGGTCCACCCGACGGCCTCAGGGTTCTTGGCCTTTCGGATTCAGGTACCCTGCCCCCTTGTGCCACGACCACCCTTGATCAGCCCTGAGAGCCACCACAGCAACAGACCTGCGCAGGCGGTCAGCAGACCGGCGACGGACTCCCACGGAGTCCTCAGGCACTGAAAGGCCATCATCCAAGCACTGACCGCCAGAAAGATCAGCGCTGTCCAAGGGTGCCCCCAAGCCCGAACTGGCCGCGGCAGGTCAGGCCGCTTGCGCCGAAGCCAAAACAGCCCAACGACGGTGAGGAAGGAGCAGAGTTGGATACTGAACTGCACAAAACCGAGGACCTTCTCGAAACTCGAGGTCAACAACAGCGCCACCACCACAAGGAACTGAGTCCAGAGCGCACGACCGGGAACCGCATGGGCATTGCAGCGGGCAAACCATCCCAGCAATCTCACATCTTGCCCAAGCACCATGGTCACCCTCGGTCCAACCCAGGTCATTGCGCTGATGCTCGACACCAGGCCCAGACAGATCAAGCCCGACATGATGGCGCCGCCGGTATGACCAAAGATACCATCGGCAGCCACATGACCGACATCCACCTTGCCCTTGAGCTGGGCCATCGGCGCAGCCATCAAAAACACCGCGTTTAGCGCCATGTACAATAAGGCCACCAACAAGGTGCCCCAACCGATGGCACGGGGGACATTTCGAGTGGGCTCGGCAACCTCCTCCACGATGTATGTCGCCGCGTTCCATCCAGCGTAGGCGTACATCACAAAGACAAGGCTGGTGGCGAACTCAGGGCTGAGAATCCGCTGCCAATCCCCAGCGACTGGAAGAAAGGAAACTGGTTGCGGATTTTCAATGCACAGGCCAGCCACAAGGAAAACGACAATGAGCAAAACCTTCACGAGGGTTGCCCAATCCTGAAAGCGGGCCCCAAGCCTGACTCCACGCCCGTGAATCCAGGTGACCACAGAGACAGCAACAAGGGAAACCAACAACTTGGGAACCGCAGGCAGCAGCGAGTGGGAGTAATCGCCAAGGGCCATGGCCGCGAGAGCCACGGGAGCCGCGAAGCCAACCGTGCTGGAAAGCCACCCAGCGACAAAGCCCACCGCGGGATGAAAGGCCTCGGACAGGAAGTGGTATTCTCCCCCGGAACGCGGCAGACTGGCTGCGAGTTCGCCGTAGGCGAGAGCGCCGCAGAACGCGCAAAGCCCACCCACGGCCCAAAGGGCCAGAATGGAGAACCCCGAGTCGAGTCCCATCAATTGGAAACCAAGGCTCGTGAAGACGCCGGTGCCCACCATGTTGGCCACCACCACCGCAATGGCCGAGCGGAGGTTGATCCTGCGGTCCACCGGTCCCGAGCTCATGACTTGCGTTTGCGCTGATCCCTGGGTGTCGGGGCGCCCTGTGCAGGGGATTGCCCCTGGGCCTGCGGAGCGATCACGCGCCCCCCTTCGAGATGAGGCTCCACCACCGCACCATCAGCGGGGAATGCAATGGGCGTGAGGCAAAGCAGCGCTCCAGCCGACGGCGCCTTGGGGCCATTGGCAGACACGATGATGAAATCCTCTTCGACCACCAGCGGTTCAAGCGCCTGCCTCTTGAGGCGACAATCTGGTTCGAGGATCAGAATCACCTCGTTGCCAGCGCGCACCGCGCGCCGCGGAATTTGAAACACCGGCTCGATGAGTTCACCCTCGATCTTCGCCTCAACAAAAGAGCCCACCACAAGGGGCGGCTGACCGTCTGCCTTGCGGCCATAGGGATCTTCGACCTGTGCCACGGCCGTGATTTGGCGGGTCTGCTCATCGAGGCTGCCCTCCACCCGGATGATGCGGCCTTGCCAAGAGGCCTGCCGCCCCGCAAACACTCCACTGATCTGGACGGCAGGTGAGAACTCAGATTGACCATCGCGGAAGGGTTGAGGTAGGCGCAGGAAGCGACTCTCGCGCTCGGGCAACGGCAAGCGAATTTCGACCCGATCCGCGGCAAACACCTCCCCAAGAACCGTTGCTGAATTCACAAACTGTCCAACATCAACATTTTGCCGCAGCACCTGACCGTCATAGGGTGCCAAAAGTGAAGTGCGCTGCACATCGCGCTGGGCCCGCGCCACCCTCGCCTGTGATGATGCGAGATCGGCCCTGGCCTTGGCCAATTGGGGCGTCCGCAGCAAAAGGGCTGAAGGCTCACCCTGCTTACCCAAGGCAATCCAACTCTCCCTCGCCTGCTGTGCCTTGGCCTCCTCCTCGGCCACCACCACCTCGCAGGCAGCCACTTCGGCCTTGGCCATCACCAGAGCCGCCTCGTAATCCGTGGGATCAATGCGCAGCAGCAGGGCGCCCTTGGCAAAAAAACCTCCGGGTCGAAACGATGGAGCCAACTCGATCACCCGGCCCGCAACCTCTGGCAACAGCACGCTACGGGTTCGCGGCGAGACCACGCCCTGAGAGCGAACCGCGACTCGGTGAGAGCGCTGCACGAGGCGGGTGGCCTCCACTTTCAACACGACGGGCTCAACTGGCATTTGAGGCCGCTTCGGCGGGTGCTGAACAAGCCACCATCCCCAAGTGCCGAGGGCACCAAGGACGGACAGGGGCAACAGGGCCCTGAGAAACTGCAACAGGCCTTTCATGGACGCCAAGCAAGAGCAACAACGAGCGGTAGAGGTGGCCCCATTCCCCTGCTTTGGCAAGACCTCAAATCACCCCTTGGGGGAAACCAACTGCTGGGACCTTGAACCCAGAGAATTAGTCCCGCGAACCAGGCGTGACCTTGAGCTCAAGCACCTTGCCCGACCGCAGGACCTTCAGTGTGGTGGGCTGTCCGACCTTCAAGGCACCCATGATGGCCGTGTAGTCATAGATGTTGAGCACCTCTTTGCCCCCAAGACCCACGATGACATCCCCACCCTTGACCCCCGCCTTGGCCGCTGGGCCCAAGGCAGAAACCCCACTGAGCTTGACGCCCTTGACATCCCCCTGCGCGTAATCTGGGATGGTCCCCAAGTAGGCGCGCAGGCCGCCGCGTGTGCCCTGATTGCGCGGTGCCTCCATGGCCACAAAGGCGGGAACTTCAACGCTTTGAGCGAGATCACGCAGAATCATCCCCATCAGCGAACTGACCCTTGCAGCACCCTCGACATTGATCTTGTCCGCCGTGTCAGTCGGCAGGTGATAATCCGCATGGTTGCCGGTGAAGGCGTTGAGCACAGGCACCGAGCGCAGGAAGAAAGAGGTGCTGTCCGTCGGAAGATGCGCGTCCTTTTGGATGACTACCGGCAAACCGACAACCACATTGCGTCGCTCGATGGCTTTTGACCACCAGGGACTGGAACCGACACCCTGCAGCACCAGCGAATCGCGCAGCCTGCCAATCATGTCCAGATTGAGGCAGGCCGCAAACAGAGGAGTCAGCTTGGTGGACTCATCGCCTCCAATCGCCTTGGCCATCTGCTGAGTGAAGTGGTGACTGCCCAGCAAGCCCAATTCCTCTGCTGACCAGGCAGCAAAAATGACATCCCTTTGCAGCTTGAGCGCCCCAGTGCTTTTTTGCTCAACCAACCAATGCGCAATCTCGAGCATGCCAGCAACGCCGCTGGCATTGTCATCGGCGCCGTGGTGGATTTTGTTTCGTTGTTCGCCGCTTGCTCTTGAACTCCCGCCCGCTCGACTGCCCAGGTGATCGTAGTGCGCGCCGATGATGACCGCGGGCCGATGGGGGTCAGGGCTCGCCCCAGCAGGCAGGATGCCCAACACATTATGCGCCGTGCGTTTCTCCTGACGAATGCGCACCGAGGCCTGCAGTTGGCCGTCGCCGCACTCGAAGCCCATCATGCTGCCGCCCTTGTCCAATTCACCCTGCAACGCGGCCAACGACTTGCCCGTGCCCTGGAGCATTTTCTCAGCCACCGCATCGGTAACACTGACGGCCCCCAGGCCGGAGCCGGCGAGCGAGGCATCGAAGTCCAATGGCACCAACTGCGAAACCACCTTGCTGGCCGGACCACTGACCACCACCAAACCGCGCGCTCCCCGCTGCCTTGCCACCATCGCCTTGTTGCGCAGGCTGGCATAAGGAGAAAGCTCGGTGCGCCGGGCCGGCGTAATGCCCTCAGGCAAGTACCGCAGCACCATCACCCAGCGGTCCTTAACCTCAAGATGCGCGTAACTGCTGTAAGGCTCAATGGCCTTGCCCGAGTCGCCCAATGCCCCCTCGGGGGTCTCGATGCCATAGCCTGCAAACACCACGGGGGCCGCGGCAAAATCCAACGAGCTGGAGAAGGTCAGCGGTCGCCAGTCCACCTCCAGCTTCAACTCCTCCCCCCTCCAACGCAACTGATTGCCCTCAGCCAACTCCACCCCGGCTGTGAAGGGGAAGGCAGAAAGCCACTCGTTGTCTCCGTAAGGCTGCAAGCCCACCGAAGCGAACACCTCGCTGATGTACTTGGCAGCGCGTCTCTCGCCCTCGGTACCCGCCAAGCGACCATCGAGATTGTCACTGGCAAGCCACTCGACATGGGCCTTGATGTCACGAGCACTGATCTCCGCTGCGAGCTGCCTCGAGTCTGGTCCCGCCGCCGTCGCCGCAGCCTTCGAGACCTCTGCGGGTGCAAGCCCCAAAGCCTTGAGGGCCTGCGCGTGGTTCCATTTCGCCATGAAGATCTGGCTCTGCCCGCCTGGGGTGCGGCCGGAGGTCCATGAGAGATTGGCGCCGTCGGGTGTGAACACCGGCAAGCCGTCGAACCCATCGGTGTGCGTGACTCGTACCGGGGGCCTGAGGCCATCGGCGTCAACCATGTAGAGCTCAAAATTGGCGAACCCGTTGAGATTGGTGGTGAAGATCAAATACCGACCACTGGGATGATAATACGGCGCCCAGCTCATTGCCCCCAAACGAGTCAACTGGCGCTGATCGCTGCCGTCCACGCTCATGCTCCAGACCTCAGCCTGATCGCCCTTGGGGGTAAACCGGCGCCAGCAAATTCGCCGACTATCGGCGCTGAAAAACGGCCCTCCATCGTAACCTGGGCTGCGCGTCAGTCGCTTGACTTCGCTGCCATCAGCTCGGGCAAGGTAGAGATCGAGGAAGTAGCTTTTGTCCAGCTTGATCCGCTGGGCATCCGCCTCGCTCAGGGGTTCCTCGTAGGCGTGCCGATTGCTCGAGAAGACCAACCACTTGCCGTCCGGCGACCAACTTGCCTCGGCATCATAGCCACGCTGTTGGGTCAAGCGCCGGAGTGAGCCGCCCTGAAGGTCACTTTGCCAGAGATCGTAGTTCTCATCGTAATCCCAGGAATACTTGCGCACCGTTCCAAGCCGCCTCTGCGAAAACTCCTGCTCTTGGAGCTTCTGGGACTGAGGATCATGATGAGTGCTGGCAAACAGCACACGATCTCCAGCAGGATGGATCCAAGCACAGGTGGTCTTTCCCATTCCAGGCGAAAGACGCCGCTCGTCCCCAGTGGTCAGGTCGAGCAGATAGATCTGGTAGAATGGGTTGTCCTGCTGCCGCTCCGACTGAAACACCATCTTGCTGCCGTCAGCGCTGAAATACCCCTCCCCCGCCCTCTGCCCCTCAAAGGTCAACTGCCTGACTTCGCTGAGGTAATCAGCCTCTCCGGCACTCAAACGACAGCACGCCGAAACCAAAGCCAAAAAAAGGAAGCGAAACATCATGACAGGGTAGCCATACGCCTGAAGCGCCGCCTTGATTCAAGTCTGTTCGACAAACTCGCCCCAGAGTCTTGCCGCCTCATGCTGCTTGGGGCAACCCACGGACACTGCGATTGCCCTGCACAGCCCGGGGATTTATGCTTGGAATTGATTTGGCTGGTTGCAAGCCCGCCCCACCCCGTACAACCATCCGCGCGTGCCCGTCCTCAAACCCCTCATCGAAGCCCTGCACCGCCTCAGACTGAGGCTGGCTGCACTGCCTCATTTCGATGCCGCGGTGATGGCATTGGTCTCGCTGGCCATGGTCCTGTTCTGGTGGAGCGGCCACCACCTCCGCCACCCGGCGGCCATCAATGGCCACGAATGGATCAACGGAGCATGGATGTCCGCAGGCCCAGGCGCCTCCGCAACACCGACTCCATTGCCACTTCAGTGGCTGGCGACCATCGAGGCCTACCTGAGCCTGTGGCTCTGCCTCGGCGGAGGGGCGCTCGCGTCGCTGACACTTCGACATTGGGGCAACCTGCGAATGCTCAGCCGCCTACTCTGGGCTGCCAGCCTGAGCGCCACAGCACTGGCCTTGGTTGCAGACCTGGCCGATCATTGGTCAACGATTGCCCAGACCGAGGCAGGAGAGCCCTTCTCACCACCAGCCTACGCCACCAAGCTGCTCATGCTTGCCCTGGGCATTCTTTCGCCGGCCCTGCTTCTGCACTACTACAGCCGCTGCGACCTGCTCAAGCGCTACACCCTGCGCAGCATTCTTGGCCCGCTGGCTTTTTGCTTCTGCGCCTTTACCGCCCTGTGGCTGATCATGGATCTGCTCGACAACCTCAAGGACTTTCAGGAAGCCTCGGCCTCACTCCCTCAAGTCCTCGAATTTTACGCCAGTATCCTGCCCTTCATCTTTGTCACCATCATGCCGGCCTCCCAACTTCTGGCCGTTCTCTATGGACTGAGTCGGCTTTCGCAAGCCAACGAGATCACAGCGATGTTGGGCACAGGCCGCAGCCTGCTGAACATTCTGCGGCCCGTCTTCGTGCTCAGCGCCTTACTGTCATTGGCGAGCATGGCTGCCAACTTCCATTGGGCGCCCCGTGGCGAGGGCAACAAGCAGGCCATCCTCAGTGGCATGAGCCAACACCAAAAGGAGAGCATTCGCGTGGGATCTCTTCTGTATCGCAACCCCTCAGGTGAGCGCCTCTGGTACATTGCCTCAATCCCCTTCTCTCTCAAGCGCGACACCCTGCGAGGCGTCCACCTCCATCAGCGAGGAAGCAACGGAACCTGGGAGAAAGTCTGGCAGGCTGAGGCGGCCACTTGGAGTCCCTCGGAGGGGTGGAAAATGCTGCGGGGCAAGCAAATCCAGTACCAGAACGGCGAACCCCAAACCATCGAGAATTTCGAGAGCCTGCGCCTGGAATCCGTGCCCGAGACACCATGGAGCATGATGGCGGACATGCTTCAAGGCGACGCCATGGGCGTGACGGAACTCAGCGCAAGCCTGCGCTCGGCAGGACAGGCTGGTCGTGGCCAGGTCGCTGCTTT
>JAURHS010000118.1 GCA_030833205.1 Prosthecobacter sp. | reverse complement strand
CGTGCAGAATCTCGGCGATGGCCTGCGATTTGGCGCGCCGCTCTCGCACCACGCGCCAGTGCTCGATTCCCAAGGCCGTGAGCGCAAGCAGGAGAAGAACGGCGAGAATGGATTCGTACATGAGTGCCGTTGGCTGCCCTGAAATCAAGCCTGCTGGGCCGTGCCGTCGCCGGGGCCAATCTGGCGTTTGAGAAAATCAATCACATCGTGGAAACGGCGTTCGTTCTCCGCGCAGAGGCCAGCGAGCTGCTCGTGGGACTGAAGCACATGTCTGGCCTGTTGGTCGTGATCCAGCGGCTTGGGCGCCGGATCACAGTTGGCCAGTTCCCTGCAGACGCACTGGCGTTCGCGGGGCCAGCGACTGCCATCGAGGTCCACTTCGAGGATCTGATCCAGGCCCAAGTCGGAGAGCAATTGCTGGTTGCGGCCACTGACATTGACAACGCAGAGCGTCTCGCGGCCCAGTTCCATGAGCGTGATGGCCGTGCCGGTGAGCATGCCCAAAAAAGTGGAGTCCATGGTGCTGCAAGCCTGCAAATCCACCACCAGATGGCTCATGCCCTGATCAATGACGGAGGCGAAGGCGCGCTTGGCCTGCATGCTGTTTTCAAAACTGCCACGGCCCTCCACGCGCAACCAGAACACCTCACCGACTCTCCCAACCAACAACTGCGAAGGCGTATTCACGGCTTGCTTCAGGGGCGCTGGCTCAGTTCCAAAGGTAGGAGCGCTCGGCGGCCAGTTCGCGCCCCGCAGCATCAACGATGCTGATTTTCCACGAGGTGACCCGGCCATGGGTGGCGTGCTCCTCACCAATGACTTCAAACTTGCTGACCTGGGAGCGCCTGGGCTGGGCTACCTGAATCTCCTTGACCCTCGACTTGAGCCCTGTGTTGGCCTGGCGATACTCGAAGCGCAGGCTCAACGGGCCAGGGTGGCGTGCCTTCCAGAATACCGAATAATAATGGCCGCCCCGGGCAAGGGTCTCTGCCTTGGTCACCGCGCCATGAAGGTGGTAGGCGCGCTCGGCCATGATCGCCGGGTCGTTGACGACGAAGGGTTTGTCAGCCACCAGGTGGTAGTATTTGACGCGCGAAATCGTTGCCGAGGACTCCGGTAGGGACGAGCAGGAGCAGAAGATCATCGAGACCAAGCCCAGGGCCATCAGGCGCAGAAGAAAACAGCTTGGGGCGGTCATGTGGCGGAATGGCTACTATTGCCGACAATGGCGGCTCCTGTCAATGCACAGCATCCGCGCAAAGAGCTTGCGCCCCCCCGACGCTCCGGGGAGCATCGTCCCATGCGCCGTCTCACTGCCATCGCCTTGGCCCTGCTATTCTCGCTTCCCTGCATCGAGGCGGCAGAGGAACTGCCCCTGCAGGCCTGGATTGACGAGGCCATTGCCGCTGGCGGAGGCGTGGTGACCGTGCCACCGGGTGAGCACATCCTTCGCAAAGGCCTGATCATCAAGGATGCAAAAAAGATCTCCGTGCGCGGCGTCGAGCGGGAAACCTGCATTCTAAGGCTGCCGCCCGTGACCGTGGGCAAGGTGGCCAAGCCCGTTCCTGCCGGCGGCAGGAGCGTGGAGGTCCTGGCTGCCCGTGGCTGGCAGGCCGGCATGCAGGTGCAATTCGAGACCTCAGGCGAACTGGACTCCTTCACCGGCAAGCCCAAGCCCCATGTCTTGGGGCGAATCGCCAGCGTCGAGGAAGGGCGCCTGATGCTGCAGGAGGCGTTGACTCACCCCATCCCTGAAGGTTGCCTCATGCGCGACCCCAATGCCCCCAACCTCATCGAGGTGCGCGGCAAATGCGAAGGCGTGGAGATTGCCAACCTGGTGCTCGATGGCGGCCGCCGCGAAGGAGACCCCGCCATTCAGGGCCATGCCCAACTCTGCGCTCTGCTGGCCCAAGGCGACTATGACTACCGCAGGGGCCCCACCGGCCCGCAGCCTGCAGGCATCGTGCTGCGCGACTGCATCATTGAAAACTGCTTTGGGCGAGGCGCGGCATTTTACAGCTGCAAGTCTCCCCGCGTCGAGCGCTGCAGCATTCGCGATTGCAACGATGAGGCGATTGATTTTGATCACTTCACGCCCGGCGCCGTGGCCTTGGGCAACCGCATCATTCGCTGCCGCATTGGCCTGGAACTCAACGACGCCGAGTCCTGCCTGCTGCAGGACAACGAATTGGAGCACTGTGGCATCGGCATCAACGCCTGGCGCTTCTGCCGGCAGGCCGATTTCAATCGCAGGCACCGCCTCCTGGGCAATCGCATCAGCGACTGCTCGGGCAACGGCATTCAAATCGCTGAGGGCACCCTGGAGTTGATGATTGAGGACAACCGCATTGCCGATTGCAGGCGCAATGGCATCTCCCTGAATGGAGACCATCATCAACTGCGCCGCAATCGCATCACGGGCTGCTCCATGAAACCCATCGCCATCAATCAGGGAGAGCACCGCATCGAGCCCTGATGCGGCCGTTCAAGGAAGCCGGAGGCCAAGCGACGCTTGCCAATCCACTGAGAATCTGCCTTTCATTCGGGTGCTGAACATGAATTCCCTGCCCTGCCTGCTCGCTCTTTTCCTTCTGGGGGGCACCGCCCTGGTTGCCCAAAACTTGACCGCGCGCCCGGATCCTGCGCGCTACAGCCGCGACATTGCGCGATTTGAGCAACAACAGGTGCGACAGGGAGGCATTGTGTTTACCGGCAGCAGCAGCATCCGCCTCTGGACCAGCCTGCCGCAGGATTTCCCTGACCTTCCCGTGCTCAATCTGGGCTTTGGAGGCAGCATTGCCAACGACCTCAGCGCCCACTTCAACACCCTGATTGCACGCACCAAGCCGCGTCTGGTGGTGACCTACACCGGCGGCAATGACCTCAATGCCAAACTCAGCGTGGACGAAGCCTTTGCCGATTACATCGGCTTTTTGGAACGCGTTCACCGCGAACTGCCGCAGACCCGGGTGCTGATCAACTCGGTGAAAATCGCCGCGTCGCGCGCCAATCAGATTCCTCAAGTCCACGAACTCAATGCCCGCCTGCAAGCCTGGGCCAAGAACCGCGAGTGGGCGCGCTACATTGACACCACCGCCTACCTTGCCGACGACCAAGGCCAACCCATTGCCGGTTTCTACCGCAAAGACCGCCTTCATCTCAACGACGAGGGCTACCGGCGCTGGAAGGCGATTCTCGAACCGGTGTTGCGCGAGGAATGGGCCAAGGCTTCAGCACCCTGAGCAAGGACCTCAGGGAAGCCAGGAGCAGATGTACTCGCAGATGCCCTCGCTGACGCTGATGTCGAAACCCGAATTGGCGGCCACCTCAAACGCCTGCCCAGCAGAGTAGACCGTGGACTGATCTTCGCCGTCGCGCTTGACCTCGCAGGCGCCAGCGACGATTTCCATGCGCTCGGCTTCCTGGGTTCCGAAATGGTATTTGCCTGGAAAGATAAGACCCAGTGATTTACGACTGCCGTCGGCAAGGCGCAGGCTGTGACTCACCACGCGACCTTCAAAATAGACATTGGCCTTGGCGGTGACGCTGACCTGCTCAAATGAGGGGGGGATACTGGACATGGATCCAGCCTTGACCAAGAGAGCCGGAATCACAAGCGCGAACTCAAAGCCACAAACTGACACTTTCTTTGATTGACCCAGGCCGCAACCCCCCTCAGTCTGGCCGCCCTTATGAAATTGACCCTGCCTTTTGCCATGGCCGCACTGCTGGCCCTCGCCCCTCAACTGCGCGCCCAGGCCACCGGCGGCGCCGCCGCCAAGGAAGCCCCTGCCGCCAAGCCCAACATGGACAAGGTCAGCTACTTCATTGGCACCCAGATCGCCACCAACATGAAGAAGCAGAAGATCGAGATCAATGTCGAGCAATTGGCTGCTGCCATGAGCGACACTCTCGCCGACAAGCAACCCAAGTTCAAAACCGAGGAACTGCAGGCCGAAATGCAGGTGTTTGAAAAGTACATGCAGAGCCGCATGGCTGAACTGCAGGCCGAAATGCAGAAGGAAGCCAGCGCCAAGGCCGGCAAGGCCAAGGAGGAAGGCAAGGTGTTCCTGGCCACCAACGCCAAGCGCGAGGGCGTGAAGACCACCGCCAGCGGTCTGCAGTATGAGGTCATCAAGCAGGGTGATGGCGCCAAGCCCGCCACCACCGACAAGGTCAATGTCCATTACCATGGCACCCTGATCAACGGCAAGGTGTTCGACAGCAGCGTGCAGCGCGGCGAGCCGATCACCTTTGGCGTGCAGGAAGTCATCAAGGGCTGGACGGAAGGCCTGCAACTCATGACCGTCGGATCGAAGTACAAGTTCTTCATCCCCTCGGATCTGGCCTACGGCGACAATGGCGCTGGTCCAGACATTGGCCCGGGCGAGACGCTCGTGTTTGAGGTCGAACTGCTGAAGATTGAGAAGTAAGCGCCATCAGAGGCACTGAAAGCACCGCGGACCCCAAAATGGGTCCGCGGTTTTTTTTGCCGGCAAGGCCGACTCCGGAGCACGCGTTGAACCCCCTGCCCAATTGCCATGCGAAACGCCACCGCCCTCATTGCCCTCATCCTTGCAAGCCTTGTCCTGTGCGCCCGCGATGCGCGGGCAGCCAAACCCAACATCCTCTTCATCTTCTGCGATGATCTGACCACCCAGGCCATCAGCGCCTATGGCGACAGCCGCAAGCTGCTCAACACGCCAGGCATGGACCGCATTGCGCGCGAAGGCATGCGCTTTGACCGCTGCCTGGTTACCAACTCGATCTGTGGGCCAATGCGCGCTGTGATTCAGACCGGCAAGTACTCGCACCGCAACGGCTTCTACAACAACAGCAACAGCACCTTTGACTCCTCGCAGGTCACCTTCCCCAAATTGCTCAAGCAGGCAGGCTACCACAACGCGGTGATTGGCAAGTGGCACCTGATCTCCGACCCCGTCGGCTTTGATCACTGGCACATCCTGCCTGGCCAGGGCGCCTATTACAACCCGCCGATGATTGCCAACGGCAAGCCGATCAAGCACGAGGGATACACCACGGACATCATCACTGAATTGGGCGTGCAATGGCTGCGCGATCGCCCCAAGGACAAGCCCTTCATGCTGATGCTTCAGCACAAGGCACCGCACCGTGAATGGGAGCCTCCATTGCATCTGCTGGGCCATGACAAGGACCGAGTCTATCCCGAACCTGACACCCTGTTTGACGAGTTTGAAGGGCGCAGCCTCGCGCTGCGCGACCACGACATGGGCATTGATCGCACCATGACGGCAAGCGACCTCAAGCTCACCGCTCCCCGCAGCCTGACGCCCGCGCAGTTGCAACAGTGGAACCGCTATTATCAACCCCGCAATGAGGCCTATCTCAAGCAGGGCCTCAGTGGCCGTGATCTGGTGCGCTGGCGCTATCAACGCTATATGCACGACTACACCGCCTGCGTGAAGGCCGTGGACGAGAGCGTGCAACGAGTCCTGGCTTACCTCGATGAAAGCGGTCTGGCCGAAAACACCGTGGTGATCCTCAGCAGCGATCAGGGCTTTTATCTCGGCGAACACGGCTGGTTCGACAAGCGTTGGATCTTTGAGGAGTCGCTGCGCACTCCGATGATGGTACGCTGGCCCAAGGTCACACCAGCAGGCAGCAGCGAGGGGCGTATCGTTTCCTTGCTGGATCTGGCGCAGACCTTTTTGGACATCGCCGAAGTCCCCCAACCCGCCGACATGCAAGGCCGCAGCCTGCTGCCCCTGCTCAAGGGCCAGCCACCCGCAGACTGGCGCAAATCCTTCTACTACCACTACTACGAATTTCCCGTTCCCCACCGCGTGCGTCCGCACTACGGCGTCATCACCGAGCGCTACAAGCTGATCCATTACTACGGCCCCGACCTCAACGACTGGGAGCTGTTGGACCGCGCGCAGAACCCGCAGGAGACGCGCAACTTCTACACCGAAGCCTCTCATCAAGACACTGTGGCGGAATTGAAAACCGAGTTGGCCCGCCTGCAAAAGGAGCTCGGCGAAAGTGTGCCGCCGCCGCGTTTCACACACGGCAACCAACCCTTTGACAACGAACCAGAGGCCACTCGCCCAAAACCCAAGGCCAAGGGAAAGAGCAAAGGCAAGGGCAGAAACACTCAACCTCAAAGCGCTCAACCCTGATGAGAAGGCACCTGATTTCCGCCAGCGCAACCCTGCTGCTGGGCCTCATCACGGCGGCTGCGGCAGCCAGCAGCAACCCCAACCTGATCTTCATCCTCTGCGATGATCTGGGGTACGGCGATGTGAAGTTGCTCAATCCAGAAGGCAAAATTGCCACGCCAAACTTCGACCGAATCGGCCGCGAGGGCATGACCTTCACGGACGCCCACACGCCCTCCAGCGTCTGCACGCCAACGCGCTACGGTGCCATGACCGGCCGCTACAACTGGCGCAGCAAACTGCAGCAGGGCGTTCTTGGCGGCCTGAGCCCAAGGCTCATTGAACCTGGCCGCCTGACGCTTGCCTCGCTGCTGCAGGCCAAGGGCTACCGCACCGCCGCAGTGGGCAAGTGGCATCTGGGCATGGATTGGAAGTTGCACTCAGGCAAGACGGTCGCTGAACTCAACATCGAAAGCCGCGAGCAGGCCTTCAGTGCCGACTTCACCCAACCACTGTCCAACGGGCCGCGCAGCGTCGGCTTTGACCACTACTTCGGCATCGCCGCCTCACTGGACATGGTGCCCTACTGCTTCATTCGCAATGAGCGGGTGGTGGATCTCCCAAGCGAGGACCGCGATCTGGCCATGAACATGGACAAGCCTCAGGCTCGCAGCCGCAAGGGTCCGGCATCACCGGGCTTTCGAGGCGAGGAGGTGCTCGACCGATTCGTCAATGAGGCCATCGCCTTGATCAACAAGGACAACCCCAAACCCTTTTTCCTCTACCTCCCTCTGGCCTCACCACACACCCCGATTCTGCCCAAAGCGCAGTGGCAGGGCAAAAGCGGACTCAACGCCTACGCCGATTTTGTGATGGCCACGGATGCAGGCGTTGGCCGCCTGCTCAAGCACCTCGATGAGACCCAACTGGCGGACAACACCCTGATCATCTTCACCAGTGACAATGGTTGCTCCCCGCAGGCCAACTACGACGAGTTGCTGGCCAAGGGCCACAACCCCAGCGGCCCCTGGCGCGGGCACAAGGCCGACATCTATGAGGGCGGTCACCGCGTTCCTTTTTTGGTGCGTTGGCCAGCGAGGATCAAGGCTGGACAGCGCAGCAGCCAACTCGTCTGCCTCACCGACATCTTGGCCACCACCGCAGAAGTCCTCAACCATTCTCTGCCGGCCAACGCGGCTGAAGACAGCTACAGCTTTCTGCCCGCACTCACAGGTGCCCCGCCCAAGGGCCCTCAGCGCAGTCACTTGGTCAGCCATAGTATCGGTGGACATTTTGCCATTCGCGAGGGCGCTTGGAAACTTGCCCTGTGTCCAGGAAGCGGCGGATGGAGCAAACCACGACCAGGTGAGGAACCCTTGGGCTCGCCCGCTGTACAACTCTTCGATCTGAATCAAGACCCAGGTGAAACCAACAACCTTGCGCCACAACAACCCGCTGAGGTGACTCGCCTCACCAAGCTTCTCCAAGGCCTGATTGATGCAGGACGCAGCACGCCGGGCCCAACACAGGAAAATGCGGTCCCCGTGCAGATGATCAAGCCCGCGAAGCCAGTGGCCAAAAAGAAATCTCGCGCCAAGTTCTGAGCGCCTGCATCCTCGGGCAAAATCATGGTTGCCTACGCCCTACGACGCATTGCCAGTAGCCTGCTGGTGCTTTGGCTGGTCGTCTCACTGACCTTTTTCCTCACCCGTCTGCTTCCCGGAAGCCCCTTTGACCGCGAAAAGGGCGGCGCAAAAGTGGCGGAAGCCTTGGCCAAACAATACCAACTCGACGGCAGTCTTTGGCAGCAGTATCAAGCCTATCTGCGTGATCTTCTCCACGGCGACCTGCGCCGTTCCACCAAGTACCGCCAATGGAGCGCCAGTGAGATTCTCGCCCAGAAACTCCCTGTCTCCCTGGTGCTGGGAGGCTGCGCACTGCTGCTGGCCACCACGGCAGGGGTCGGCCTGGGCGCTGCATGCGCGCTGCGCCCCGGCAGTCGCCGCGACCGCTGGCTCATGGCGGCCACCATGCTGCCCAATGCCATTCCAACCTTTGTCAGTGGACCTCTGCTCATCGTGGTGTTCGCACTCCTGCTTTCCTGGCTGCCGGTGGGTGGCTGGGGGCAACCGGCACAAATCATCCTACCCACCCTCTGTCTCGCCGCTCCCTTTGCGGCGCAGTTGGCCCGCCTGACCCGCGGCAGCCTGCATGAGACCCTTTGCCAGCCCTACATTCGCAGTGCGCGCGCCAAGGGCCTAAGTCCGCAGGCCGTGCTGCTGCACCATGCGCTTCGCCCCGCGTTGTTGCCCGTGGTTTCCTATCTCGGCCCGCTGGCCGCCAATCTGCTCACCGGCAGCATGGTCATCGAGAGCATCTTTTCCATTTCAGGAACGGGCAGCGTCTTTGTCAACAGCATCCAAAACCGCGATGTCTTCCCTCTCTGCGCGGCGGTTCTGGTTTACTGCAGCCTGCTGATCTTCTTCAATCTCCTCACCGACCTGGTTCTGGTCCTACTCGACCGCCGGATCCAGTTGCGCTGACCAACCGCTGCGCGCCCTCCGCCAGGGCGGGGACACCCCTGCGCCAACCCCTCGACCATTGAAGTGACCAGCGGAACATGCGTTTCATTCAAGACAGCTTGAGAACGACAACCCGCGCCACGCAGCAACTCGACGCGGGCCACAAACCGATTGCGAGGCACTGGCAACAAGCGCGCCAGCCCGCAACCCTGATCGGTCAGCCAGACCGAGAGTGTGCGTGAAACAGACTCACAAACTTGGAAAATCTGATGAGGCCGAACCCTGCGCTGTGAGTGAAGGCTCTCTTCAGAGGGCCTTGGTTTTCGCGTCAAGCGATCACCACAAGGGGATTGAAGATGGGTTGCGCCTCCAGCGGAGGGCATGCGGGGGGATCTTCTCGAATACAGCGAACCATGGGAGGCGGAAAATGGGCGTAGCCTTTCCACTTGGGAATTCCTTGGATCCATCCAGAAAACGGCAACGCCAGACCAAGGCCAGCCTCCGAGTGGGCGCAAAAAACCATGATCCCACGAGCGCGACCAGGCCTCGCCACAACCATCTTTGTTGCAGACCTGAAAAGACCTGTGCCGCACGCGGCGGCCCACTGGCCCGTCGCGATTGGCAGCGCCGAAGATGCGTGCCCCCCGGTGACACTGCGCTGCTTGGCGCGAGGTTACTGCGCCACTCAGCGGGCGTAAACCCATTCCGGGGAGTTGAGGAGGGACCAGAGCACATCTTCCATCCGCTGCCGCCATTCGGCATTCAGGCGATTGGTGGGAGGGTCTCCCCGACGCGCTGCCTCCTCCTGGCGTTGGCGCACCAAGGTGGCTTCGCCATCGAGGTGATTGGACCAACTCACATACTTCTCCCGCACGCGGGTGCTGCTCGTCGGGTTGGGCGGATTGGCAATGACGCGCCCCTCGAAGCCGGGCTTCAGATAGGCGCTGAGTGCGTCGCGCTCCTGGGCAGTCGGCTTGCGGGTCAACAGACGAAGGAAGACTTCATCAAGCATGGCGTCCAGGGGTTGCTCGCGCAGCAGCGTGGGCAAGAGACCATGATCCTCACTGAGGCCAGTGAGCCAAACGCCCACGGTGCCGTTGGAGAGGATGGCGGGCTGCAGCACATTGGGATCTTCATCGCGGCGGCTGATCGGATCTTGTCTGGAGCCTCGCCAGCCAAAGGCGGAGAGCAGATCGCTCAAGGCTTGGATCCGCGGCAGGGCAAGGCTTGGGCGGTCTCGCTCATTGCTGGTGCTGCTAAGCATCCAACTGCGGCGGGCGCGGCCAAGGTTGATCGAGTTTTTCAGGTCGCGTGTGTTGTCAATGTCGAGGCAGAGTTCTTCCGTGACCAGGGGCTTGCCTGTGGCGGCAAAGAGGCTGTCCACGATTTGCTCGGCCTCAAGGCGCTTGGGGGCGGGATTGACAAACAGCGGGCTGGCTTTCTTCAGGGCCGGATCGCTTTGACGCTGATAGGCGGCGCTGTTGAGGATGAGGCGCACCAGATGTTTGAGATCGTAGCCTGAGGCCACCCACTCGCGCCCCAGCCAGGCCAACAGTTGGGGGTGGCTTGGTTCGCCCTTTTCCCAATCCTCGACCGGTTCCACTATGCCACGGCCCATGATGCGCGCCCAGATGCGATTGGCCATGACCTGCGCGAAGCGCTGATTCTGCGGCGCGGTGATGAGGGCGGCGAGGGCGTCGCGAGGTTGGTCTGGAAACTCGGCCAGCGCACTTTGGGATTCATCGCAGAATTGCGCAAAGGGCCAGCGCGGCTTGACCTTGGTGCCAGGTTGCAGGGTCACGGAGATGAGTGGCTTGCGGCCTCCAGCATGCAGTTTGTCCATCGGCACGCTGCTGGTCTTGGGCACCTCCACTTCCTTGGCGCTGAGCATGGCGGCCAGCTCGAACAAGTCGCGTTGCAGGCTTTGATGCGTTGGCGCGTCGTGGCAGCGGGCGCACTTCATTTCCACTCCCAAAAAGGCAGCGCTGATGATGGTGCCCTTGGCTGCCATGGGCACATCGTTTTGTGAGGCAGTGGCAAATCCCGCGGGACCTCCCAATCGTTCGCTGCCCCCCATGCGCAGGAGTTCAGTGACCATCAGGTCCATGGGCTTGTTGTCCTGCAGCGATTCGTACAACCACCAGCGAAAGGGGCCGGTGTTGTTGAGCGTGGGATTGAGGATGTTCGGGTTTTCGGCCAGCACATCCTGCCAGTATCCCATCCAGTGGTCGGCCCAGCGTGGGTCAGTCAAGAGTCGCTCAATCCAGGCCGCGCGATCGGGCTTGGCGCGAAAGGCAGCGATCTCCTCGAGGCTGGGCACCACCCCAAGCACGTCGAGCATGCTGCGGCGCAGGAAGGTCAGGTCATCGCTGGGAGGCAGCAGGGCCAGGGATTCCGGGGCGCTCTGGGGCCAACGCGCGCCCTGCTCAATCCACTGCTCCAACAGGGCCACTTCGGCGGCACTCAGCGACTTGCCCTTGGGCGGCATGATCGAGTCG
>JAURHS010000060.1 GCA_030833205.1 Prosthecobacter sp. | reverse complement strand
GCGGAAGTTGGGCACCAGGACCGAGACATCGATGTTGACGACGCCGTCCCATTCTCCGGAGCCAACATCAATGGCCTGGCTGGCGGTTTGAGCCGGCAGGCTCAGGGCGAGGGCAAGCCAGAGGCAGGCGGCAGTCAGCAGATGAGGCAGGTGGCTTGAGGCGGGCATGGCGGCAGAGCATACGCCCACCGCCGCGGCTCTGACAAGTCTTGTGCGGATCAAAGGAGGCTTCAGAGGCTCTTGCATTGCAAGCGCACTGGCACCATGCTGACATCCTGCCGTGGGCCGAAGCGGTTCGCGGCGCAACTTGTGCATCATGCCCGATTGGCTTGCCGTCATCATCCTTGGAATCATCGAGGGGCTCACTGAGTTCCTGCCGATTTCCTCGACGGGGCATCTGCTCATCCCACAGAACCTGGGTTGGCTGCCCAAGCAAGGTGAGGTCTTTGATGTGGTCATTCAGGGCGGCGCGGTGTCTGCCGTGCTGGTGGTCTTCGCCAAGCGTCTGCGCGCCATGTTGGCTTCGTTGCGGGAGCCGGCAACGCAGCGTTATCTGTCGCAGTTGGCTGCGGCCTTTGTGCTGACAGCCATTGGAGGTCTTTTGGCCAAGAAACTGCAGTGGAAACTGCCAGAGGCGGTGGCACCGGTGGCCTGGGCCACCCTGATTGGCGGTGTGGTCATTTTGTGGGCGGAGAGGCGTCTGAGCGGCGGTTGGCCTACGCGGCAGGAAATTTCCTGGGCGGTGGTGGTTGTGGTGGCTCTGGCGCAGGTGTTGGCCGCGGTGTTTCCCGGCACTTCGCGCAGTGGGGCCTGCATTCTGGCGGCGATGCTGATGGGCGTGCAGCGGCCTGCAGCCACGGAGTTTTCCTTTCTGCTTGGCGTGCCAACGCTGCTTGCCGCCGGCGGCCTTGAATTGGTCTCTGCGGGGATGCAGGAGGGCTTTTCCCATCTTCATTGGGG
Organism: Prosthecobacter sp.; assembly: GCA_030833205.1. GTDB lineage: Bacteria > Verrucomicrobiota > Verrucomicrobiia > Verrucomicrobiales > Verrucomicrobiaceae > Prosthecobacter. Next base: position 20,257 of record JAURHS010000060.1, on the reverse strand, counting down.
TCAGTTGTTGCTGGGCAGCCTGGTCTCTGCGCTCAGTGCCTTTGTGGTGGTGCGCTGGCTGGTGGGCTTTGTGCAGCGCCATGATTTCCGTGGGTTTGCCTGGTACCGGATTGTTCTGGGCCTGTTGTTGCTTTGGCAGGCCTCGCGTTGAGGCCAATCCGTTTTTTCATCGAGGACTTGAGCATGATTGAGTGGTCGCGCGGCCTGTTTCGCAAAACGCTTTTCCGGACCATCCGTTTCCTCAAGCACCCGCGCAAACTCAAGCGCAGTGCGCTTCACGGCTATCTGGCGCGTCACTTTCTCGACAAGCAGGTCTGGCGGCCAACGCAGCATTCCCTCGCCGGTGGCGCTGCCTTGGGCACCTTCATCACGCTGCAGTTGCTGCCGGTGCAAATGCCTTCCGCCGTGTTGCTCGGTGCGGTGCTGCGCCTCAATATTCCCATCGCGCTGGTGCTGTGCTGGGTCAGCAATCCCTTCACGCTGGCGGCCTTGGTGCCCTTGGAGTATGCGGTGGGCAAGTGGGCTCTGTCGCTGTTGACCACGGTGCCCACCACGCCATTCCCCGCGCGCCTGCCGCATGATGCGGTTGAGCTTTGGATGGCGCTGCGTGAGCATGCGCCGGTGATGCTTTTTGGCGGAGTGGTGCTCGGTGCCCTGCTGGCGCCGTTGATCTACATGGCTTTTTTCTTTGGCTGGGGTTTTGTGGTGCGTCGCTCCCAGGCCCGTCGCCAACTGACCCTGCCGCTGGAGGAGGCGCCGCCTTCCGATGAGGCGCCCTGAGCGGCTTCACGGCGGGGTGGTGCCGCGTGACTAGGGCGAGCCGTTGGCGGCGAGCACGCGCAGCATGTTGCCGCCAAGCACCTGCCGGATGGTTTCATCGCTGTGGCCGCGTTGGATCATGCCCAGAGTGAACATTGGCCAATTCGTCCAGGCCACGCTTTGTTCGGCCTCGAGGGTGGTGACATAGTCGTCGCGCGGCCAGAGGTGTTCCCAGCGGTCACTGGAGCCGGCGGGGCCTTTGCGCAGCTTGAGGCGCTCTTCCTTTTCAAAGCGAGAGGTGTAGGAGACATCGCAGCCAATGGCGGCGTGGCGGGCGCCAAAGCGTTTGATGAGGTGGTCGAGGTGGTCGAGCAGGGCGGTGATGTCGCCCTTGCCGCCCAGAAAGCGCGGGATGCAGCAGATGCCGACTACGCCGTCGGTGTCGCAGATGGCCTTGATGGTTTCATCGGGCTTGCCCCGAAAGTGCTTGTAGAGTGAGGCGCAGGTGGTGTGGCTGGCCACCATCGGCCGTTGTGAGGCCTTGGCGGCGTCGTGCGCGGTTTTCCAACCGCTGTGGGCGGTGTCAACAATCACGCCGACGCGATTCATTTCGCCGATGGCGGCGCGGCCAAAGTCGCTGAGCCCGCCGTCGTGGGGTTCGCCGGCGCCGTCGCCCAGGGGATTGCGGCGGTTGTAGGTGACATGCATCATGCGCGTGCCCAGCTCGTGGAAGATGCGGATGAAGCGCAGTTCATCGCGCACGCTCTCCCAGCGTTGCATGAGTGGCACACCATTGGTGGTGAAGCACAGACCCACTTCGCCGCGTGCCTTGAGGGCCTCAATGGCTTTGGCGCCGGTGATTTTGCGCAGGGCAGGTTGCAGGCCGTCGGTGGCGCGGGTGAAGTGGGCTAGGCGCTTGATCAGGCGCATCGGGTCGCTGCCTTCCTCTCCGGTGTTTTGGAAGATGCAGGTGACGCCCGCAGCGCGGAAGGCGGCAAAGAACTCCTCGCGCTCGCGGGGGTTGTCGACATGGCGACTCATGGACATGGTCTCGCGCAGATCGCTGAGTTCGGCAGCGCTTGCGCCTTCCTCAATCGCGGCATTGAGCGCCTCGGCATCCGGCGCACAGCGCGGCGCAAAGCCGTAGCTCTCGAAGATGGTGCTGCCGAAGTGCAGCTCCCAGGCGCGTTCCAGTTGGGCGGCGGTTGGCTTGAGGAGCTTCAGGGCAATTTCGCGCGGCTTGTCAATGCTGGGGTTGCCCGTGGCCCAAATGGCCTGATTGCCAGCATGGGCGCGACGGCCAAGCAGGCCGGTGCCAATGAGGAGTTTGAGCAGGGGACGGCGGGTGAGGGCCTGAGTCATGAGGCCATACAACGCGGCGCCGGGGGCAAAGTGTTCAGCGTTGGCCTGTGCCCGTTGCGGGCAGGGCCTGATTGACGAAGGCGGCTTGCGCTCCCTCGGCCCAGATGAGCAGCGGCGGCGACTCCTGCCAGCACACGGCGGCATGGCGGGTGCCGATTTGAAATTCCTGCCGCTTGTCGGCTTCGCGAAGCAGGTGGCCCTGGGGGCGGCGCAGGATGATTCTGGCGGCGGCCTTGGCGCAGGCGGCGGCCTGTGCGGGGCTTTGCAGTTGCACGCGCCAGCAGGCCTGCGGCAGGTCCTGATCGGAGGGGTGGAGGCTCAGGCGGTCATCAATCCAGCCTCGGCTCAGGGCATCGGCATCGGCATCGCTGATTTCGGTGCGCAGCAGGCAGTTCAGGGTCAGGGCGCCGAGTTGATCCTGGCTTGTCGAGCGCAGTCCTGCGGGCGGTGGGCTTGCAACCAAGGAGGGAGCGCTGCTCAGTGGCCAGTCACGCAGTCGAGCGCATGATCCTGGGGCGTGCAGGCTTGAGGCGTTGAGGGCAGGCCAGCCGCCTTGTTCTTGAATCCGTTGAGCGCGGCGCAGGCCCCAGAGCATGGGTTGTAGGGTGAACTCGCGCAGCAGGTGCGGGGCCTCAACGCTGTTGAAGGGGTGATCAGGGTCTTCCAAGGGCAGTGCAGTTTGTGGCAAGGCCTGCGGCTGTTCGAGCTCAAGGCGGTTGCGGCAGTAGGCGGCATCGCCCAGCAAGGTGCCGAGTTGTGCCATCAGCAGGTCGCTGCTGGCGGGTTGCGCTGCGCTGGGAGTGGCCAGTTGCCGCAGTTGTGGCGCCAAGGCACAGGCGAGGCTGGGGTCAATGCTGCCGCTTGAGTCTTGGGCGATCCACAGGCTTTGCTCTTGGGGTTGGTACCAACCGCCGAGACTTCGTGCCAGCAGGGCGGCCTGCAGGGGCAGGGGATTGGCTGCCTGTTCCACCCAGCCCATGGCCTGCCAAGCCTGCATGCGGGCTTGCGCCGTGGCGGCGGGCAGGCGAGCCTGCAGCCAGGCGAGGATCAGCGATTCAAGCTTGGCCATCGGCACGCTGCGGCAGGGCATGGGCACGGCTGGCAGTTGTCGAAGTTGCATGAATTTCAGGCTCAGGCCCACGGCGTCGAAGGGAGGGCTGTTCGGTGGATCAGCTGGCGGGCGATTCTCAAGTTTGGCGAGCAGTTGGCTCAGCCTCTGGTTTTCCTCTTGAAGGGCTTCAAGCTGGCCCTGAAGGTATTCGACTTGGCCCTCAAGCAGGCGGGTTTGGCTCAGGGGCTGGCCTTCGTCCCGTGCCCTGCCGGGCTGCAGCCAGAACGCAGCGGCAGCCGCCAGGCCAAGCAGGGCCAGCATGAGCAGCAGGGGGTGGGGCTTGAGCGACACGGCGCAAAGAGTTTGGGGTGCCCGCCATGCATAACGCTCCCTGGCGATCAGCCCAAGGCTTTATTCTTCGCAGAGAGAGGCTTTGGGCTTGGTCACGGCGCTGAAAAAGCCGCAATTGTCAGTGGCGCGACGAGGGGATGATGGCTTTGCTTGCGCGCGCCCTGCCTTGGCGCAGCTCATGTCTTCCGACTCCTCTCAACCGCCGCGGCGACGCAGTGCCTCTGCTGGGCCTCAGCGTCGGGGGGCGGCGCTGCCGAGCCCGCCTGCGGCCAGGCGCGGTTATCGGCGCGCCTTGGTGTTGCTGGGGCTGTTTGCGTCGCTGGCCTTGGGCAGGCTTTTGTGGCGCGAGGTCTTCGTCAATCAAGAGCGCTTTGCCCTGCGCGAGATCGTGGTCCGTACTCACGGACCCTTGAGCCCGGCGGCATTGGTGGAGGCCAGCGCCTTGAGCGAGGGCATGAACTTACTCACCGTGAATCTCGGCGAGGTGGCGCAGCGCCTCGAGACCTTGCCCGCGGTGCGGCAGGCCGAGGTGGTGCGGGATTTCAGCGGTCGTCTGACCCTGCGCGTCGAGCAGCGCGAGGCCCTCGCTGTGCTGGCGGGGCCGCCTTCAGCAGAGGGCAGTCCGGGGGCATCGCCGTTGCTCATTGATGCCACGGCCGTACCCTTCTCGGCGCCAAGCGGCCTTTCCCTCAAGGCTTTGCCCTGGATTCGCGCGGCGAGTCTCCCAACGCAGCCTGCGCCTGGGCGGCCGCTGCCAGTCCCTGGTCTCGATGCTGCATTGCGCTGGATTGAACTTTGCCAGCGTTTGCACCGCGACCAGGCCCTGCCCGCCCTGCGCGAGCTGCGCCTGCCCAAACCCTGGAGGCTGGAGTTGCAATTGGAGGACGGCACCCTGCTTTTGGCCGCTGTTCAGGATTTTGAGGCGCAGCGCCAGCGATTGGAGCGCATTTGGGCCGAGGCGCGGCAGCGGCACTGGAAAATGGAAAGCCTCGATCTGGCCAGCATCCGGCCGCCGGTGCGATTTGCCCAGCCTCCGCAGCGGCCCAATCCCTGAGCCTTGGCGGCGGGAAACCCACAATTCGCGGATGCGATTTTGGGTTGCGCAGGGTCACGGGTCTGAGGCAGTGTCTGGCTCGCGGTGCCTGGCCCTTCCGATGTTGCGGGCATCCTGCCGTTGCCCCAGTTCCGCCATGTCCTCCACACCCACTCCCAGCGCCTTGAAGTCCACCCCGCAGGGAGTCGCCCCGAAGTGTGCCGTAGTCGGTGTCGGTGCCGCTGGCAACGCGGTGATTGAGCGTCTGGCCTTAGAGCGCAATACCGACTTTTCGTTGTTGAGCGTGCAAAGCGATGCGCGGCTGTTGGCCCGTAGCATGGCCGGAGAGAAGCTCGCGCTGGGGCAGGCCTTGCTGCGCGGTGTGGGCACTGGCGGTGATCCGCAACTTGGCCTGGAAGCCGCTGAGCAAAGCCGCGCGGCGTTGCGTGAATCGCTTGAGGAATTTGCGTTGGTGTTTGTCTGTGCGGGCTTGGGGGGTGGCACTGGCGGCGGCGCTGCCTCCGTGGTGGCTCAGGAGGCCCGTGCAGTTGGCGCCCTGGTGATTGCCGCAGTTTCCATGCCCTTTGCCTTTGAGGGTGCACGGCGGCGACAGCAAGCGCAGCAGGCCCTTGGCGCGCTGAGGGCGCAAGTGGAGGCACTGCTCATCTTTGACAATGACCGCATGGGCGAGTTGGTGCTGCCCAAGGACGGCATTCACAAGGCCTTTGCTCAGGCCGATCAACTCATGGCCCAGGCCCTGCGTTCGGTTGCTGGGTTGTTGAGCATGGATGGCTTGGTCAAACTGGGCGTTGACGACATCGTCGCTGCGCTGCGCAGCGCCGATGAGGGTCGCTGTCTGTTTGGATTGGGCGAGGCCCGTGGTCAGAATCGCGGTGCCGACGCCGTCAAACGCGCCTTGAAATCGCCCCTCATGGATCAAGGACGCCTGCTGCGTCAGACGCAGAGCCTGTTGGTTCATGTGTGCGGCGGCGAGTCCCTCACGCTCTCCGAGGTGGACTCGATCATGAAGTTGGTCGGTCGCCATGTGCCTGATGAAACCAAGGTGCTCTTTGGAGTCTCAGTGCAGACTGGCATGGGGGACAGCGTCTCGGTGATGTTGCTCAGTGCCCTTGGCCTGCAGCAGCTTCATGCTGCGGAAGAAGAGCCTGCCTTGCCACCGGTGAAGGCCGGCGAGGGCCAGGCAGCCCCAGAGCCTGAGGTCAGCTCCGCTGCGCCGTTGCCGCCACGCTCCAAACGCCATAGCCCCGCCGAGCCTGCTGCCACGCGCCCCGATCCTCTTGACGAGGTCATGGGCAATCTCTTTGCACAAACCTTTGGCGAAGCACCCCCGAGCCCAACTCCTGCGCCAGTTGCCGCGGAAACGCCCACGGAGGAACCCACCCTGCTCGGCCTGCTGACTGCACAAATGGAGGAAATGCCAGCCAGCCCTGCGCCGCCTGTCTCCTCATCGGCATTGCCACAGGAGCCCGAATCTATCGCGGAGCCAACTTCGCCAGAGGCTGTCATCAAGCCCAAGCGCCTGACACTCGAAGACTTTCTCTCGCCCGCGCCGTCGTCATCCCCTTTGGAGCGGTCAGAGAGCCTTTCAACCGACACCGCCGCTGAGGCCATGGCCAGTCCATTGGACGAGCCCTTGAAGCCTGCCGTGACCTCCAGCAATGGGGATGGCGATGGCGCAGAGCCAGAGACGGCTCAGGATGAACCCGAGGAAGGCATGCAACTGCCCTCTTGGCTGCGCTCCGCAAGGGTGCTGGGCCGCCGCTGATAGGCGCTGGGTTGTCTCCGGATTTCTGGTTGCTGTGGCAGGGCCAAGCGGCCAGTGTGAAGGCCTTCATGAAGACCACGCCTGTAGTTGCCCCTGATGATTTGAGCGCCAGCGTCATTGCCGTGCCGCCGCTGTGTCGCCGTGCGGACTTGTCCCTGGACCGCGAAGAAAACGCCCGCCTCATCGCCCATCTGCGTGCCGGGGGCATCCGCACCCTGCTCTACGGCGGCAACGCCAACCTCTACCACATCGCCCTCTCGGAGTACGCCGCCCTGTTGGCCATGCTGCGCGACCTGGCCGGCGACGACCTCTGGATGGTTCCCAGTGTGGGTCCGATGTACGGCACCGCCATGGATCAGGCCGCGGTGCTGCGCGACTTCCAATTCCCCGCCGCGATGATGCTGCCCACGCTCTTCCCGGCCAAACCCGCGGGCGTGGCCACGGCCATCCGCCATTTTGTCGAGCGCTCCGGCATCCAGGCCGTGCTCTACATCAAGGACGAAAACTACATCACCCCGGCGCTGGCCGCCGAACTCGTGCGCGACGGCCTCATCTCCTGGATCAAGTACGCCGTCGTCCGCGAAGACCCGGCGCAGGACCCCTACCTCTCGCAGTTGGTGCAACTCGTGGACCCCAAGAGCATTGTCTCGGGCATTGGGGAACAACCCGCCCTGGTGCATCTGCGCGATTTCAAAATCACCGGCTTCACCGCAGGCTGCGTCTGCATTCGCCCGGACCTGAGCACCGCCATGCTCAAGGCCATTCAAGCCGGCGATGAAGCCCGCGCCGAAAGCCTGCGCGAAATCTTCAAGCCCCTGGAGGACCTGCGCAACGCCCATAGCCCCATTCTCGTGCTGCATCATGCCGTGGCCCTTGCCGGCGTGGCGCAGACCGGGCCGGTGCTGCCGCTGCTCGATGCCCTTCCCGCAGCCTTGCATCCGGCCATTGAACAAGCCGCACGCGCCCTGCTCGCGGCCAAGGCTTAAACGCCTCCGCGCTCATGGAACTGAGCTTCGTCTTTCCCTGCCTCAATGAGGCGCGCACACTCGCCGCCTGCATCGGAGCCGTGAAGGCCGCCCTGCAGCAGGAGCCCAACCTGCAGTTTGAAATCGTCGTCGCCGACAACGGCAGCAGCGACGAGAGTCGCAGCATTGCCCTGGCCTGTGGCGCGCGCGTGGTCCCTGTGGCCCAGCGCGGCTACGGCGCCGCCCTGCGCGCAGGCATTGAAGCCGCCGAGGGCCGCCTGGTCATGTTTGCCGACGCGGATGGCACCTACCTCTACGAGCACGCCCTCGAGCTCTACCGAGCCACCGCCAAGGCCGATGCCGACATGGGCATTGCCTCGCGCATGCGCGGCCGCATCGAACCCGGCGCCATGCCCATGCTGCATCGTCGCCTCGGCACGCCAGTGCTCACCACTCTCATCAACTGGCTCTTTGCCGGAGCCTTGAGCGACTGCAACTCCGGCTTTCGCTGCCTGCGCAAATCCGCCTACCAACAATGGGGCATCCGTGCCTCCGGCATGGAGTTCGCATCGGAGTTGTTGATCAAGGCCCTCAAGCATCAGGCCCGCACCGTCGAGATTGTCTCCGGCCTGCGCCCCGCGCCGGTGGAACGCACCCCGCACCTGCGCACCTGGCGCGACGGCATGCGCCACCTGCTCTTCATCCTCTCCGAGCGCCCGCGCCTCTTCGAGGTCAGTGGCCTGCTGCTGATCGTGCTCAGCTCGCTACTCCAAGCCATGGCCGGCCTACGCGGCGAAGTGCAACTCGCCGGCGCCAGCCTGCTCGGCCTGCACAGCCAAGTCCTCCTCTTTTTGGGCGGCCTGGTTGGCGCCCAGATTTACGGCCTGAGCGCCGCCATGTTTTTGCAGCGCAGCGAATCCCCACGCCGTCTGACCCGCAGCCTCATTGAAATGGACGAAGGCAGCCTCTTTGGCCTGCTTCTGCTTCTTCTCGCCGGCATGACTGCCGTCATCGGCTGGCTGGTCTGGCACTGGATCCAGAAAGATTTCAGCGGCCTGCAACAGGAATCCACCCTTCTGCTGTCGCTGCACTTCCTCGTCCTGCCTGCCCTGATCACCATGAACCTCCTGGGGGTTCATGTGTTGCGCAAGGGGCAGCAATCGTAGCCAGCGCGTGAACAAAACAACGAGAGTCGAGACTCAAACACCAAGGCTGGCGGGAGCCCTGCATCCACACGGTCAACCCAACTCCTGACTGCGCTCGGTGGCGCGGCGCACGGCAGCAATCACCGCCTTGCGCAGGCCGCCCTCCTCCAGCGCGTTGATGCCAGCGATGGTGGTGCCGCCAGGGCTGGCGACTTCATCGCGCAGCACGGCCGGGTGACGGCCGCTGTCCAGCACCAACTTCGCCGCACCCAACAGGGTTTGTGCGGCCAGGCGCAGCGCCGTGGCGCGCGGCAGACCCATGAGCACTCCGCCATCAGCCATGGCTTCAATCACCGTGAATCCATAGGCCGGCCCGCTGCCGCTGAGTCCTGTGACGGCATCCAGCAACTTCTCCGGCACTTCCTCGACCAGGCCCACGGCGCCGAGCAACTGCTGCGCCAGTTGGGCATCGGCCTTGGTGGCGTTCTTGCCGCAGGCAAAGGCACTGGCTCCTGCCCCCACCAAGGCTGGTGTGTTGGGCATGCAACGAATCACCCGCTGCCTGGTTCCCAGCATCTGCTGCAGGCTCTGCAGCTTGATGCCCGCGGCAATGCTCACATAAAGCCGCTGCCCGCGCAGCTTGGAAAGACTCCCGGCCAAGGCTGCCATGTCGCCTGGCTTCACGGCCAAAATCACCACCTCGCTGGCCGCTGCCACGGCAGCGCCATTCTTGCAAACCTCCGCCTGCTTGAGACTGGTGGCCAGAGCCTGTGCCGCGGCAGGCAGGGCGTCGTGCAGAAAGAAACGCACCTTGCCCGCGCCGAACGAGGCTTCAATGCCCCGCGCCAGAGCACTGCCCATTTTGCCACAGCCCAAGAAACCGATGGAAAGCATAAGCCCCCATGCTGCCCTGCCTTGTCAGCGGGCGCAAGCCTTGGTTGGCATCGCCTTGGGCATGCCCAGGTTGCTTCGAGCAAACCATGCCAGCCACTCAGGCCTTGGCATGGCTCAATCCCGGAGCGATGAGGGTTGAACATCCACGCGGAGTTCGGCGAGTTGCTCATGGGCCAAGCAGGCAGGGGTTGCTGCCGCTGAATCCCTGCCAATCGCACGCAAGGCTCGGGTTGCAGCGGCGGTGGTTTGGGCTTGGTTGAGGGCTTGGCCCTTGTGTCCTCATCCCGCCGATCCCTGAAGCCGCCAGCCCCATCCACGGCTGGTGCTGCGGGTCTTGTGGCCGCAGTTGCCGTGGCTTCTGCAGCGGGCCCGATCAAGCGCAGCTCGAGCCGAGGGGCGAAGTCCAAACCGGCGAAGTCCAAGGCGGCGACTCTCAAGCCCGTGCGACGGGGAAGGGTTGCGGGACGCTGGGAGGTGGCGGTGGATACGGGTGGGACTTTTACCGATGGGCATGCGCGGGATCCGCAGGGCGGGCAGCATCGCTGCAAGGTGCTCTCCAGCGGGCAGTGGCGCACGCGCTTGCTGGAGTTGGCCGATGGCGGCAGGCGTCTGCGTGTCGAGGGTGCGGCGGCCTTGCCGCAGGCGCATTGGTTGGGCTTTCAGGTGCAGGCGCTGGAGGCCGCTTCGGCTTCAGCACCGCAGCGCCGGGCTTCCAAGGTCTTGCCGGCTTCGGCGGCCCCGGCTGGGCGGGCCTCGCTGCGTCTGGTGCAGGGGCATAAGCCGGGCTCATCCTGGCTTGAACTGGATCAGGCGGTGGATTGGCCGGTGGGCAGTTTGTTGGAGTTGTTCACCGGCGAGGAAGCTGCCGTGTTGGCGGCGCGGGTGTTGACGGGAACGGCGGCGCTCTTGCCCCTGCCGCCAATGCGTTTGCGGGTGGCGACGACGCGGGCCACCAATGCGTTGCTGGAGGGCAAGGTGGGCGCGGTGGCGCTGTGGGTCACGCAGGGCTTTGGTGATTTGGTCTGGATTGGTGACCAGCGGCGCCGCGATTTGTTTGCGCTGTGGCAGGAGCCGCGGGTCTGCCTGCAGCGCGAGGTGGTGGAAGTGGCGCAACGCGTGGCGGTGGATGGGCGGGTGTTGGCGGCGCCGAGAAAGGCTGAGGTGATGCGCGCGGCGCGGCGTTGTTTGGCGCGTGGGGTGGATACGGCGGCGCTTTGTTTGGTCCATGCGGCGCGGCATCCGCAGCACGAGCGTTTGCTGGCCCGTTGGTTGTTGCAGGCGGGGTTCAAGGCCGTGGTCTGCTCGCATGAATCGGCGGCCTTTGCGCATTATCTGCGGCGTTTGTACAGCACGCTGGCCGATGCCTGTCTGCGGCAGCCGGTGCAGCAGTTTTTGCACTCAGTGGCGGTGGCCTCGCGCGAGGTGGAGGTGATGAGCAGCAGTGGCGGATTGCGGCCGGCGGCCGAGATCACGCCCAAGGAGATGGTCCTCAGTGGTCCTGCCGGCGGGGTGATTGGGGCGTGGAATGCGGCGCGGCAGATGGGTTTTGCGCGGGTGATCACCTTGGACATGGGCGGCACCAGCACGGATGTGGCCTGCATTGATCAGCGGCCGGGCTACCGTTTTGTGCAGCAGGTGGGAGATTGGCAGTTGTTGGTGCCCTCGCTGGCCATTGAGACGGTGGCCGCAGGTGGCGGCTCGATTTGTTCCTGGGGGCCGGATGGTTTGGCGGTGGGGCCGCAGAGTGCGGGTGCTGATCCTGGTCCGGCCTGTTATGGCAAGGGCGGGCCCTTGACGATTACCGATGTCAATTTGCTGTTGGGGCGCTTGGAGGTGAAGCGCGCGCCACTGCCGTTGAATGTTGCTGCGGCCAAGGAGGCTCTGGCGGCCCTCCATCGCCAAAGCGATGGGCGCTTGAGCCCGCGGGCCCTGTGTGAGGCTCTGTTGGCGCTGGCCATCGAGACCATGGCGGCGGCGATTCGTCGGGTGGCGACGGCTCAGGGGGTGCAGCCTGCGGACTTTGCCTTGCTGGCCTTTGGCGGTGCGGGGCCGCAGCATGCCTGTGCGGTGGCGCAGGCTCTGGGCATGCGCACGGTGTTGGTGCCGAGGCAGGCAGGCCTGCTCAGCGCGGTGGGCGTGCAGCAGGCCCTGGCCGAACGCTTTGAGCAGCAGGATGTGGCGCTGCCGCTCAAGGATTGGTTGGCCAGTGCCGCGGCAAGGCAACTGCCCAAAGCGGAGCGCGGCATGCGCCTGCTGGCCATTGCCGAGTTGAGGCTGCGTGGTCAGGAGCAGGCGCTGCAGGTTGAGTTTGAAAAGGCGAAGCAGTTGCCGCGCTTGTTCGTGCAGGCGCATCAGCGGCTGTTTGGTTATCCACCGCCGCGAGGGCGCGAGGTGGAGTTGGTGAGTCTGCGCCTGGCGCATCAGGGACAGCCGTTGCCAATGGGCCGCGTGCCGCGTGGTGCGGGGCGCCTGCTGCTGCGGCGCGAGTTGCTGCAGGATGCCTTCAGCACCTTGGTTTGTCCCAAGGGCTGGCGCTTGCAGTCGGTGGGCCGCAAGGGAGAGTTGGGGTTGGTTCTGCGTGCGCCGCTTCGCCGCGCGACCAGAGGACAGCGTCTGCCTGGGTTGCGGCGTGAGCATGTGACGGCCAAGTTGCAGGGCATTGTGGCGGAGATGGGGGCGCTATTGCAGCGCACGGCCATCTCCACCAACATCCGCGAGCGCTTGGATTTTTCCTGCGCGCTGCTTGATGCCCAAGGCCGCCTGTTGACCAGCGCGCCGCATATCCCCGTGCACCTTGGGGCCTTGGGGGTTTGTGTGCGTGCGGTGGCCGCAGCCCTGCCGCTGAGGCGCGGTGACACGGTGATCACCAATCATCCCGCGCATGGCGGCTCGCACCTGCCCGACATCACCTTGATCACGCCGGTCTTCGATCGCCATGGGCTTCTGGGTTATGTGGCCAATCGAGCGCATCACGCCGAGATCGGCGGCATGACGCCAGGCTCAATGCCGGCTCAGGCGACATGCCTGCAGCAGGAGGGTGTGGTCATTGCGCCGGGTTATCTGGTGCGCCGTGGGCGTTCCTGTTTTGCGCATTGGCAGCGGCATTTTTCAAGCGCTGCCCACCCCAGCAGGCAGGTGGCGGACAATCTGGCTGATCTGCACGCGCAGCTTGCCGCCAATGTGCAGGGTGCACGGCGGTTGTTGGAGCTGCCCGCCGCAGATCTGCGCCGCGCCATGCAGGAGATGCTGGGACACAGCGCACAGCTCATGCGTCAGCGTCTGCGGCAATGCCGTCCCTGTGGCCGCGCGGTGGAGAAGCTCGATGATGGTCACCGCATTGTGGTGCGTCTTGAGCCCACGAGCTTTGGGCTGCGGTTGGATTTCACCGGCACCTCGGCGGTGCATCCGCGCAACCTCAATGCCACGCAGGCCATCGTGCGCAGTGCGGTGCTTTACACCATGCGCCTGTTGTTGGGGCAGGAGGTCACGCTCAACGAGGGTTTGATGGAAGCCGTGGAACTGCGCCTTCCGCCTTGTCTCTTGGCGCCGGCCTTTGTGGGTGATGCGGCCCTGGATCCGGCGGTGGTCGGCGGCAATGTGGAGATCAGTCAGCGTTTGGTGGATGCGCTGTTGCGGGCTCTGGGCCTGGCGGCCTGCTCGCAGGGCACGATGAACAACTTTCTCTTTGGCGATGAGCGCTTTGGTTATTATGAAACCATTGCCGGTGGCGCGGGCGCGGTGCCTGGCCGCGCCGGAGCCAGTGGCCTGCACACCCACATGACCAACACGGCCATCACTGATGTGGAGGTCTTGGAGCGCCGCTATCCCGTGCGCTTGTTGGCCTTTGAGAGGCGGGTGGGCTCCGGTGGGGCAGGGCGCTTTGCCGGTGGCGATGGGCTGCGCCGGGAATTTGAGTTTCTGGCTCCGCTGACCATCAGTCTGCTGGCCGAGCACCGACGCGTGGCGCCCTACGGCATGAGGGGCGGCCAGCCCGGGCAGTGCGGCGCGCAGTGGCTGTGGCGCCGCAGGCGCTGGCAGGCCCTGCCCGGGGCTTTGAGTCTGCAGGTTCATGCCGGCGAGCGCCTGCGCTTGGAAACTCCGGGCGGCGGGGCCTGGGGGCGCCCGCAATCTTCTCAAGACAAGAGTCTTGCGCGTTGATACCTCGGGGCGAGATGCGGCGTTGTTGTATTGCGCCCCTTGTTGGGCCATGGTTCTCTTTGCGCCTCATGTCCTCGACTCCCCGTTCTGCCGCCGAAGTTTTTGAGAAGATCCCCACCCAGGTGTTTGAATCCTCGGCGCAGGCGGCAAGGCATTTGGCGCAGGAGGTGGGCGCCCTCATCGCGCAGCGCGCCGCCGAGGGCCGCAAGCTCGTGCTGGGCTTGGCCACGGGTTCCACGCCGGTTCCCTTTTACCGCGAGTTGATCCGCCTGCACCGCGAGCAGGGCTTGAGCTTTGCCAATGTGGTGAGCTTCAATCTCGACGAGTACTACGGGCTCAGCGCGGATCACCCGGAGAGCTACGCGCGCTTCATGGCCGATCAGCTCTTTGATCATCTCGACATCCCGAGCGCGCAGATTCACATCCCCAGCGGCACCGTGTCCGCCGATCAGGTCTTTGCGCATTGCCGCGACTATGAGGAACGCATTGAGGCGGCAGGCGGCATTGATCTGCAGATTCTCGGCATTGGCCGCACCGGCCACATTGGCTTCAATGAGCCTGGCTCCAGCCGTGATTCGCTCACGCGCCGCATCACCCTCGACCGGGTGACGCGCCAGGATGCTGCCGCTGATTTCCGTGGCGAGGAAAATGTGCCGCGCTTTGCCATCACCATGGGCGTGGGCACCATTCTGCGCGGACGGCGCCTGGTGCTGATGGCCTGGGGAGACAACAAGGCCGCCGTGGTGGCCCGCGCCGTGGAAGGCCCGGTTAGTGATGCGGTCTCCGCTTCCTTCCTGCAGGAGCATTCGCAGGCCAGTTTCTTCATTGACCGCGGTGCCGCGCGCGATCTGACCCGCTTTCGTTTGCCCTGGTTGGTGGGGCCGGTGGCTTGGAGCCCGCGTGAAACCCGCCGCGCCGTCTGCTGGCTGGCCGGCGAGTTGCGCAAGCCGGTGCTCAAACTCACCGACGAGGACTACAACGAGCATGGCCTCGGCGATTTGCTCAGTGAGCAGGGCCCGGCCTACGAACTCAACATCCGCATCTTCAATCAGCTGCAGCACACCATCACCGGCTGGCCTGGCGGCAAGCCCAACGAGGACGACACTTACCGCCCCGAGCGCGCCAAGCCCTACCCCAAGCGCGTGCTGGTGCTCAGCCCCGAACCCCAGGACGCCGTGGTCTCCTTGGGCGGAACCCTGGAGCGCCTCGTGCAGCAGGGCCATCAGGTGACCTTGGTGACCCTGACCAGCGGCAGTCTGCGCGTGCCTGACAGCGCGGCCTCGAAGTTCGCGGGCATCCTTGCCGAGCTGGCGCAAGGCGATGCGGCCAAGCCCTGGGCAGCGGCCAAGAGTTATGCGCATGAGGCTCTCGATGCCCTGGCCAAGAAGGGCGAGTTTGGCGAGGACAGCGCGCAGTTGCGCCAACTCAAGGGCCTGGTCATGCGCGGTGAGCAGCGCGATGCAGCCCTGGGCTGTGGTCTTGCCAATGCCTGCGTGCAGTTTTTGGACCTGCCCTTCTATGAGGAGGGCCGCTATCGCCGCTTCAAGCCCGGGCCTGCAGACAGCGCCAAACTCACCGCGCTGTTGCGCAGTGTTGAGCCGCATCAAGTCTATGCCACCGGCGATGCCGCCGACCCCAGCAGTGTGGCGGGCATTGCCATGCGCCTGCTTGTCGAGGCCTTGCGCGAGTGCGCCGGCGATGCCTGGGTGGACGCCTGCTCGCTGTGGTGGTACCGCGGCCGTGAAAAAGCCCTGCAGGCCCATGAGGTGGACATGGCCGTGCCACTGAGCCCGATGCAGTTGGAGCGCAAGATTCGCGCGCTGGGCCGCTATGGTGCGCTCAACTCGCTGGAGCTTGGCGTTGCCGAGGTCAATCGCCAGCTCGCCGGTGACTACGACGCACTGGGCCTGGCTCAATACGAGGCCATCGAAGCCTTTGCCCGCGGCAAGCTTTGAGGCTTGGCATGGCGCATCGCTGCGTTGCCGGATTCAAAGCCCGCTTGGGCGATCAATAAAACTCCAGGGCAGCTGATGGCTCTGAGTCAGGCTTGCCGCCAAGGCCTTGACCCCAAAGGTCTCCGTGGCGTAGTGACCGCCGTAAAGCACATTGAGTCCGAGTTCCTCGGCCAGAGTGTAACTCCAGTGCGGCCCCTCGCCGGTGATGAAGCAATCCACTCCGGCCGCCGCCGCGGCAGCCACCTCTGAGCCGGAGCCGCCGCTGCAAATGCCCACCCGCCTGCAGTGCCCTGCGCCGCCGCGGCAGGGATGGACGCGCGCCCCCTGCAGTGCCTTGTCCAAGCGCGCTTCAAGTTCGGTGAGGCTGAGGTCCGCATCGCAGATCAAGCCGATGGGCAGGCCCTTGTAAGGCAGGAAGCTGCCGCTGACCTGCAGGCCCAGCGCGGCAGCAAGCTGCGCGTTGTTGCCCAGCTCAGGATGCACATCCAGGGGCAGATGCGCGCTGTAAACGGCGAGGCCTGCGGCCATGGCGGGCTGTAGGCGCTTGAAGACCGGCCCGGTGCAGGGCTGCAGGCCACTCCAAAACAAACCATGATGCACCAGCAAAAGATCGGCACCTTGGGCAATGGCCTCGGCGATGACAGGAGCGCTGGCATCCACGGCTGCGGCCACTCGACTCACGCGGCCGCTGTGGCTTTCCAGTTGCAGGCCATTGAGGGCCTGTGGGTAGTCAGGCAGTTCGCTGATGCGCAGCAGCGCATTGAGATGATGGACCAAGTCGGAAAGATCGTGCATGCAGGCCTGCAGCATAGGCCAGGGCGAGGCAGATGCGCAAGCAAGCAGGCCTCAGCGGCGTAATCCTTGGCGATGAATCCTGCTGCAAGCTCTGTCTGGCTGATGTCCCTGCTGTGCTGTGTTGGGCTCGCTGGCTTGGCGGTGGCGCAGACCCCGGCACCTCCGCCGCCCAAGCCCAAGGTGCCTGATGAGCTGCCCGCACAGACCGAGTTGCTCAAGGCCGGCCTCAAGCTGCGCCTGCTTGCCGAGCATCCGTTGATGATGACGCCCACGGCCTTGGATGTGGATGCCAAGGGCCGCCTGTGGGTTGTCAACTGCCACACCCACTTTGCGCCGGAGGGCTACGAGGGCCCCAAGCAGGATGAGATTCTCGTGCTCGATGCCGAGGGCAGGCTGCTCAAACGCTTTCATGCCGGCACCAAGTCCACCATGCATCTTGCCTGTGGCGATGACGGCTGGGTCTATGTGGCCCAGCGCGACTTGATCCTGCGCCTGCGCGACCGCGACGGCGATCTGCAAAGCGACGAACGCCAGGAGTTGCTGCGCTTGGACACCCTCGCGGATTACCCGCACAACGGATTGAGCGGCATGGCCTGGCATCCCGATGGGCGCTTGGTGCTTTCCATGGGCGAAAACTTTGGGCGCGACTGGACCTTGCGCGGCAGCGACGGCCGCAAGGTCAGTGGCCGGGGCGAGGGCGGCGTGTTTCTTTGTGACCGCGAAGGCCGCGGCCTGCGCCGCATGGCCCTGGGCTTTTGGAATCCCTTCGGCATCATGGTGCGTCCAAGCGGAGAAATCTTCGCCGTCGAAAACGATCCAGGCAGCCGTCCGCCCTGCCGCTTGTTGGAGATTTTGGAAGGTGCCGACTACGGCTTTCAATGGGTTTACGGCAGCGCGCCCGTGCATCCCTTCGTCGCCTGGAATGGCGAGCTGCGCGGCACCCTTGGCATGATTCACCCCAGCAGTGAAGGGCCCTGCGCGCTGCTGGAATTGGGCGGCGGATTGCTGGTGAGCAGTTGGAGCGATCACAGCCTCGATTACTTTCCCATGCAGCGCCAGGGCGCAGGCTGGAAGGCTCAGCGCGTGCCGCTGATTTCAGGCAGCGATTTCTTCCGCCCCGTGGCAATGGCCCGCGGCCCCAATGGCCGCATTTACTTCACCGATTGGGTCTTCAACTCCTACCCCGTGCATGGCCGCGGCAGATTGTGGGAATTGAGCGTTGATGAAGCTGCGGCCCAGAGCGCAGGTTGGCTCAGGCCGCAGTGGCCACAGCCCAATGCCCGGCGCCTGCAGGCTGAAGCCTGGCGCAAGGGCAGCCAGAAGCCACAGCTTGCGCAGCTCATGACTGCGGCCAAAGACAAAAGCGATCCCGTGCTTGCCGATGCCGCGCTCAGCGCGCTGAGCCGCGAGGCCGCCACCTGGAGTGACGAGCATTGGAGAGAGCGAAGCGACGATGAGCGCCTTTGGGCCCTGGTCTCATTGCGCCGCGTGGACTTGGCCAATCCGCGCTGGCTGCGACTCTGCCAAGCAAGCCGCCACGAGGAAATTCGCTTTGAATGCCTGCGCTGGGTGGCCGATGCGCAGCTCAAGGAATTCGCCAGCTGGGTGGATGAAGTCCTCACCGATCCGGCGCTTAGCTTTCGGTTGTTTGAGGCAGCGCTTGCCGCCGCCAACACCCTGCGCGGCGATCCTGGCGCTGGAGTGACCCGCGTTGACGCGCTGCTGGCCCGATTGCGGCAAGAGCCCTGTCCGGAGCGCCTGCGCGCCTATGTCCTGCGCCTGCTGCCGCCCAAACAAAAGGAAATCACCCCTGTTGAATTGCGGGCCTGGGCCCGCAGCAAAGATGCCATGCTGCAACTCGAAGCCGTACGCGCCCTCACGGCCCGCGGTCTTTCTGCCCCGTTGGCCTTGGATCAGGCCCTGCCGGCAGCCCTGCGCGCCGAGGCCGTGCTTGGAGTCACTCAGCCCGAAACCCTCAAGACCCTGGCCGATGATGCCCAAGCCGCCGTGGCCACCGAAGCCCGCCGCGCCCTGCGCGCGCAGGGCCTGCTGCAGGAACCTGAATTGGCCAAGCCCAGACCAGCGCTCAACGATGCCAAGGCTTGGTTGGCCAAGCTGGATGCCCTGCCTGGACAAGCCGACCCCGAGCAGGGCCGTCGCCTGTTTCATTCGCCAGCGCTTGCCATGTGCGCGCAATGCCACCGGATGGAGGGCCGCGGTCAAGTCGTGGGCCCGGATCTCACCTTGTTGAGCCGTCAAGGAGACCGCCTTGCCGTGCTGCGTTCCCTGCTCGAACCCTCGCGCGAAGTGGCCCCGCAGTTCCATCCCTATGAAGTCAGCCTGCGCAATGGCGACAAATTTGTCGGCTTCCTGCTGCGCTCCTCAAGCACTGAAGTCTTCCGCGACCTCACCGGGCGCGAAGTCTCCTTCCCCGAGGCCGAGGTCCTCAGCAGGCGCGAGATCAACACCTCCATCATGCCCGCCGGCCTGCCGCTGCAACTCACCGACGGCGAGCTGCGCGACCTGCTCGCCTTCCTCATGGCCCCGCGCTGAGCCAAGGTTGAAGACCCCGGCCTTGCCCGGGCAAGATTTTACCGGGTGCGGCGGCGGGAACTGCTTGCCAAGGCGGGCGGTCAGGGTGCAATGATTGGCCCCTTTTTTTGCTGCTTATGATCACGCGTCTGTTTGCTTTGTTGGGTTTGGTGTCTGCTGCGCATGCCTCGCAGCCCAAGAGCACTGCCGATTTGCCCAATCCGGATCCTGCGGTGCAGCAGGCGGGGTTTGTGGTGCCCGAGGGCATCGAGGTTTCGCTTTGGGCGCAGGAGCCCATGATTGCCAAGCCGGTGCAGATGAATTGGGATGCGCAGGGTCGGTTGTGGGTGGTCAGCAGCACCACTTACCCGCAGATCAAGCCCGGCGACGGCACCAAGGACCAGATCGTGGTGCTTGAGGACAGCAATGGGGATGGGAGGGCGGATCGCTCAACGGTGTTTGCGCAGGATTTGTTCATTCCGACGGCGGTGATGCCGGCCGATGGGGGCTGTTATGTGGCGAACTCGACGGAGGTGTTGTTTTTGAAGGACACCAATGGGGACCTGAAGGCGGATGAGCGCACGGTGGTGCTCAGCGGCTTTGGAACGGAGGACACGCATCATCTGCTGCACACGATGCGGCATACGCCGGAGGGTTTGTTGTCCTTCCTGCAGTCCATTTACATTCACAGCCATGTGGAGACGCCACATGGGGTGCGGCGCTTGATGGGCGGCGGGGTTTGGGAGTTCAGGCCTGAGACGAGGCGTTTGGAGATTGTGTCCAAGGGGCTGGTCAATCCCTGGGGTTATGAGTTTGATCGCTGGGGTCAGTCCTTTGCGACGGATGGTGCGGGTGGCGAGGGTCTGAATCCCATTTTTCTTGGTAGTGTGTACCTGACTTCTCCCGGGGCGAAGCGCATCCTGCGCGGTCTGAGCCCAGGTCAGCCCAAGCAGTGCGGTTTGGAGTGCATCGAGGACCCGCACTGGCCCGATGCCTGGCAGGGCACTTGGGTGACCAATGATTTTCGCGGCAATCGCATCAATCGTTTTGCCCTGCAGCCCCTGGGTAGCCGCTGGCAGGCGACGCAGCAGCCCGATGTGCTGGCCTCCAATCACCGGGCCTTCCGCCCCATTGACATCCGCGTGGGCCCGGACGGGGCCTTGTATGTGGCCGATTGGTACAACCCGATCATTCAACACGGCGAGGTGGATTTCCGCGATCCGCGCCGCGACCTGGTGCATGGGCGCATCTGGCGTTTGACGGCCAAGGGCCGGCCCTTGAGCAAGATGCCAGTCTTGGTTGGGGCGCCGGTGGCGCAACTGCTCGAGGAGTTGAAGTCGCCACGGCGCTGGAATCGGCACTTTGCCAAGCTTGAGTTGCGTCAGCGCGGTGCGACCGAGGTGCTTGAGCCCCTGAAGGCCTGGGCGGCGGCCTTGGATGCGGGCGACCCGCAGTACTGGCATCATTTGCT
>JAURHS010000128.1 GCA_030833205.1 Prosthecobacter sp. | reverse complement strand
TGCCGCCCCTCGCGAAAACTCGCCAGGGCGGATTCATCCAGAAGCGGGCCAAACCGATACACATCCGCGCGGCGAACTTCGTGGCCCTGCTCATGCCAGCAGAGTTCATAATGGCCCCATTGCGGCAGGAGGACCGTGTAGGCACCCTCCAGTCCCGCAGGTTGCATGGGCCAGCGGTCCCCGCTCGCCAACACAACCGGCGCCGTGCCACCAGGCAACCAGCAACGCACCAGCATGCCGCCTCCTGGGATTGGATGAGGCCCCAAAAAGGCAAAGGGATCCCCGTGCCTGCCCTGCAACAGAGCCTGCCAATGTTCCTGATCGGCCTGCGGATTCATGGGGATGAGGGTGCCGATTGACATTGCAGCAGAGGCAGGAGTTGTTCGCGGCAAATGCGGTGCATGGAGAAGGTGCGGCGTAGCAAAGCCCTGCGGCTGGACAGGCTCTCGCACGCCAACTCCTGCAGGATTCGTGCCGAAATCCGCTCGGGCTTGAGGCTGGTGTTGAAGTGAGTCGCCAGCGGCCCAAGCACCTCGCGATGGACCTTCAAATTGGCACAAAAGATGGGCAAGCGGTGGGCCAGCGCCTCGAGTAGGGGCAGCCCAAAACCCTCATTGAGACTAGGGAAAAACAACCCGTCAGCAACGCTGTAGAGGCTGCGCACATCGTCCTCGGACAGCGCCTGGGGCTGACCTGCAAACAGCAGGCTGCGATGGACTCCCAGACGCCGTGCCAAGCGCTGCAGACGCCCGAGGTAGGCCACGCTCTTTTGCTGATGAGGGTCGAGCGCGGCGGTCACCACCACCACGGCGTCAATACCCTGTTTCCGCAACGCTGCCAATACATTCACCGAAAGCTCGATGTTCTTGCGCGCCACCAGGCGGGCGGGCTGCAGCAGCACCACATCATGGCGATCAAGCTGCATGCCTGCCACCCGTGCCGTGAGGCCAAGAACGCGGGCCTCGTCAATGCCGTTGGCAATGACTTGAATTTGACGCGGCTTCAGGCCGCTGACCGAGGCCCACTCCCGCTGCCTGACCCGTGAAACAGCCACATGCAGGGCCCTTGGCAGGGGTTCCCTCCATTCCACTTGGCGATAGGCAGGGTTGCAGGCGCAGACATCGTGCACCCAGTTGACCCACAACACATCGGGCCGTTGACGGGTTAGCGCCGTCAATTCGCGAGTCCAGGCCAGATCAAAGGGCATGGTCAGGACATTGTGGATGAGCACTGCCGGGCGACTCACTGCGTTGCGGGCCTTCGGGTGGCGACGCAACCAAGCGCGAAATTTGGCAGCACTGTCCACGCAGCAAACACAGTGCCCAAGCGCTCTGAGAGCCCGGGCCTGATCCTCGATGAGCCGTTCCACCCCGCCGACCACCGGGGCCAGGGAGTAATGCAAAATCGCGATGTCCATGCGTGGGCGACACTCTGCATCAGGCAAACTGACTTTGCACTTGGAAACCGCGCTGCTTCTCTGCTATGGCAGAGGAGATGCAGGAGACCCTTGCCACTGCTGCCCAACTGCGCCCGCTCATCGCCCTGCTTGAGGACGAGTCGCCGGTGGTTCGCAACGCCCTGCGCGAACGATTTACGGCATGGTTGCCCCACCTGCCTGAGATGCTGCAGACCTCTGGAGTGGAACTCAGCACTGAGCAGGAACAGCAACTCGAGGCCATCCTGGAGCCAGGGCGCCGCGAGGCGCTTCTGGCCCACTGGGGGCAATGGCACTGGATGCCGCAGGCCGACCAACAACTTGAGGAAGGTTTGGATCAACTCTGTTGTCATCTCAATGGCTGGCGTACGACGCGCGGAGAGCTTTCGCGCCGCCTCGACAGTCTCGCTGAAGCTGCAATGAAGGAGTGCGGGCGGGTCGACCTCTATGAGCTGAGCCAGTGGCTGTTTACGCCGCAACGAGATCAGGCCCGACTGCGCGGCAATGGACGCCACTTTTACTCCAGCCAAAACAGCAACCTCATTGCGGTGATTGAAAGCGGGTTGGGCAATCCGATCAGCCTCTGTTGCATCTACCGCCTCGTAGGTCAGCGCTTTGGACTGCAGATCGGTGGTTGCAACTTTCCTGGGCACTTTTTGGCCAGTGTGATTTACGGTGGACAACGCTGGCTGGTGGACTGCTACAATCGCGGACGATTCATGCTTGCCGAGGATGTGGCGCGCCATCATCCCGCCGCCAACCCTGCGCTGGCCGATGTGGTGCGCCGCGACGCCGAAGTGGACCAAATTCTCCTGCGCTGCCTACGCAACCTCGACGAGGCCTGTGAGCGCAGCGGCTCTGAGGCCCTGCGCCCCCTATTGCGACAACTCGTACTGAGCTTGATGGGAGGTTGCCCTTGAGTGCGGCCCTGCCATTGACGCGGCGAGGCTTGCTGAACTGCGTTGTCAGCGTCTGGGCCAGCCTTTGCCTGACCTGTTCTGCGCAGGTTCAGAGTGGCGGCATTGCCGCCCAACCGCCTTCGGCCAATGGAGACCCTGCACCACCCAAGCCTGCTGCGCCGCCGCCCAATCTGCCACCTGCCCGCAGTCCCCGCGACGATGCCTACCCACAGCTGGAGTTGTTGACGCGGGCCATGCAGACGATTCGCCAACACTTTGTGGACGAAGCGGCGGTGGATTATCAACCCCTTGTCGAGGGCGCGCTGGAGGGGATGCTGCGCAAACTCGATCCGCACAGTGAGTACATGGGCAAGGCCTTGTTTGAGGACCTCAAACGCGAGCAGGCTGACGAATCGCAGGGCATCGGCATTGTCATCTCCTCGCGTCAAGGGGCCTTGAGCATTGTCAGTGTGCGCGAGGACGGGCCGGCGGCCCGCGCCGGCGTTCTGGCCGGTGATCAGATCCTGCAGATCAACGAGGTCCTGACTCAGACCCTCGGTGTGGCCGAGGCGGCACAATTGCTGGAGGGTCGCGTTGGTGAACCACTGCAACTGGTGATTCGCCGGCCCTCCACCAGCAAGCTGCAGCGCGTGGACCTGGTGCGCGAGGCTCTGAGCGAAACTTCGGTGGCTGATGCCATGCTGCTCCCACCCCAACTCAGCGGCGAGCGCGCCATTGGCCTGGTCCGCGTCACCCAATTCGCTGAGGCCACCGCCGAGTCCTTGGCCAAGGCCTTGGATCAACTCGAAAGCCGGGGCCTGCAGGCTCTTGTGTTGGATCTGCGCAACAACCCTGGAGGCCTGCTGGAAAGCGCGGTGGCCGTCTGCGGCGAATTCCTGGCGGCAAACACAATGGTGGTCAGCATCGAAGGTCGCGTCGCCGCCGACAACCCGCCGCCCTACCGAACCAAGGGGCGCAACGGCAAGCCAGCCCGCAACTACCCTCTGGCGGTGTTGATCAATCATGGCAGCGCCAGCGCTGCAGAAATTGTGGCCGGCGCACTGCAAGATCTGGGTCGTGCGATTGTCGTCGGCACCACCAGTTTCGGCAAGGGCAGCGTGCAAAGCATCATCCCCATGAGCAACGGGGCGGCCATGCGTCTGACGATTGCCAAGTACTACACCCCTTCGCACCGGACCATCCACGGCAGCGGCGTCACCCCCAACATCATCGCCGCCCTGCCAGCCGAGCAGGAACTCAAACTGGCGCGCTGGCGCGCCGATCACAGCAGCGGAGAGGCGGCGGCACTGGAACTTGCCGCCCTTGGCGACACCCAACTGGAGCGCGCCGTGGATGCCCTCAAAGGTGCCCTCATATTCAAGGCCATGGAAACACCGCAACCGTCACCCGCAACCCCAGCGATCGCACCCGAGTCAAAGCCCGCAGCCCAGAGAAACCCAAGCAAGGCGGAGCCACCTCTGCCAAGCCAGCCCGCCGCGCCTCTCAAGGTTGCGCCGACGCCCTCACTCAAGCCCTAGGCGCGGCCGAGTGCCCCGTTCCTCAGGAGAGGATTGTCTCACCAACAGATGCCTTCCTGATGGCAGTTCAGCTCCTGCAACTGCGACCACCCCATCACATCAAGCACATGATGCTGCGGCTGCGCCCATGTCTGCAACTGAGCGTACTCCACGCAGCGCTGAGAAATGACCAGCAATTCCGAGTGATCCAAGACCTGCTGGGCGTTGGAGCAGAGCAGGCCTGCCAGCCGAGGCAATCGGCGCTGCATCTCCGCTGCATTGGCTCCATGCAACTGTGCCAGATGAAGCTGCGGGTCGTGAATGCGCAGCTCATGACCTGCCGCCAGGAGTTGTTCGGCCAGCTCCACCATCGGGCTGCCGCGCAGGTCGTCGGTGCCCGCCTTGAAAGACAGACCCAGAATGCCAACCCGCCGGCAACCGCTGCGCAACACCAATCTCAGCAGGGTCTGCGCATGGGCCTGATTGCTTTGTGTTGTGGCCTCCAACAGGGGAAGGGCCAATCCCTCGCGACGCCCCATGGCGATCAAGGCACTGAGATCCTTGGGCAGGCAGGAGCCACCAAAGGGGGCGCCGGGTCGAAGATAATGGCTGGAGATGTTGAGCCTGCTGTCCTGGCAAAGCACTTCCATGACTTTGCGGGAGTCCAATTGCAAATGCTTGCCAAGGCGGCCAACCTCGTTGGCAAAAGCCACCTTCATGGCGTGCCAGGAGTTGCACGCGTATTTCAGGAGCTCCGCGCCCTCCCAAGTCAGCAGCGAGGGTTGCCCGCCAAAAAGCGCGAGCACCGCGCTGTTGCGTGGAGCAGTGCCATCTGCCGTTCCCATGGCAGCCAATGAGGGCTGCTCAAAGTCGGCCACTGCGGAGCCCTCGCGCAGAAATTCAGGCGCAAACAGCAGCTCGACCTGACCGCGCTGTTGCAGACTAGCGAAACACTCCGCCGCCAGACTGCGGGTGCTGCCTGGCAGCATGGTGCTGCGCAGGACGAGAATCTGAGACTTGCCCGTTGCGCTCAACACCTCGGCAATTTGGGTGCAGACCTTGC
The DNA here is from genome assembly GCA_030833205.1 of Prosthecobacter sp. GTDB lineage: Bacteria > Verrucomicrobiota > Verrucomicrobiia > Verrucomicrobiales > Verrucomicrobiaceae > Prosthecobacter. The sequence goes on along the minus strand of JAURHS010000128.1, from coordinate 5,464 downwards.
GCACAAAGTCGAGGTTCAACCCCCCTGAGGCCAGCGAGGGCGTGCCCACGCAAATGATGCAGGCCTCGGAATGCGCCAGCGCGGCAGCAGCATCATCTGTGGCCTGCAAGCGGCCCTGCTGATGGGCTTGGGCAAGCAATGCATCGAGGCCCGGCTCCACAATGGGCGAGCGTCCCTGCTGCAGCGCCTGCAATTTGGCGGGTTGCACATCAACGCCCACCACCTCATGACCGGCGCGAGTCATGCAGGCCGCGGTGACCGCGCCCACATAACCTAGCCCAAAAACACTGACCTTCATGACAACCCCATAGCACAGGCCCGACAAGCGCCACAAGCCCCAAGGCTCATGAAGTCTGCTGTCGCCACTGCTGCCCCAGAGCCGCCATCGCGGCCACACAGGCCGTCTCAGCGCGAAGCACCGACTTGCCAAGGGTCACGGCAACGAAGCCTGCAGCCCGCGCCTGCTCGCATTCGGCAACACTCCAATCGCCCTCCGGCCCCACCAGCAGCACTGACTGCGCGCAGGGCGAGGGCAGGCGAAGCGTCTGTGCATTGGCCTCGAGCGAGAGCAAAAACCGCGCCGCCTGCGCGGGACAAAGCGGCAGCGCACGGGCCAGAGCCATCGGCGGCATGAGCCGTGGCAACCAGGCCTGATGGGATTGCTTGCCAGCCTCCACGATCAGGCGCTGCCACTTGGGCTGCTTGCGTTGCCAGAACTCTTCCGTGGCATGAACCACGCCCTGCTGGGCTACGATGGGGAGAATCACGGCAGCCCCCAATTCCACCGCCTGCGCCAAGACAGTCTCAAAAGCCTCCGTCTTGAGCAGGGCTGGCAGGAGCCAGACCTCCAAGGCGGGGCGCGGCTCAAGGCGGACCGAGTCCATTCGCAGCTCCACACGCCGGGATTCGATGCGCGCAATCACCGCCTCAGCCACCCTGCCCTGCCCATCAAAAACCTCAAGGCGATCCCCAGCCATCAAACGACGCACTCGCGTGCAGTGCGCTGCCTCGTCGCCATCAAGCCAGACCAAGGGCCCACTCCAATGCTCGATCGGGAGAAAAAATCGCGGCAGCGACATGGCGGGACATGCAGCCAAAGACTCAGGCTCCGCGCAAGCGCGAAACATCATACAAACTCATCATCGAGGCAATGACCTCCTCGCGCCGCCCCTGCTTGAGGGCGTCGAAGGTGGTGTGTCGGCCTTCCATCAGGGTGAAGTGTCCGCTGCGTGTACGGCGCAGTTGAGTCAAGTGCGCGCCACAGCCAAGCTTCTGCCCGATGTCATGAGCGTAGGTGCGCACATAAAACCCCTTACTGCACACGATACGGAAATCCACCTCGGGCAGCGCCACGCGGGTGATCTCATGAGCATAGACCCGCACCAGCCTCGGCTCGCGCTCCACCTCCTGACCACGACGCGCCAGCTTGTGCAGGGCAACCCCATTGATCTTGATGGCGCTGACCATGGGCGGCAGTTGATAAAAATCACCACTGAAGGCGGCAAACGCATCGCCAATCTGTGACTCGCTCAAGGGCGGCACCTCACGGCGCTCAAGCACCTCGCCCTCGCGGTCCTGGGTGTTGGTGACTTCGCCCAGCCGCAGCGATCCCGTGTACTCCTTGTCCTCGCTCATGAGCAAGTCGGAGAGTTTGGTGGCGTTGCCAACCACAAGAATCAAAAGGCCCGTGGCCATGGGGTCGAGCGTGCCACAATGGCCGATTTTGCGCGTATTGAGGCATCTTCTGGCCACGGCCACCACATCATGGGAGGTCATGTCCGGCCCCTTATCCACCAACAGCACACCATTAAGCGAGTCGTCTGACGTCATGTTCCAATGCCTCAAGAAAAGTTAGGGATGCCTGTTCCAGCGGGCCCGCGAGTCTGGCACCAGAGGCCAGGCGATGGCCACCACCACCAAATCGGCCGCAGACCACGGACACATCCAGGGAATCGCACTTGGAGCGCGCTGAGACGCGCACCTTGCCGTCGGCAAGTTCCTCAAAAATCACCGCCGCCTGAACCCCATCAATCTGGCGCAGGGTATCAATGAGGCCCTCGGTATCGCCGGCCTGCATGCCGATTTGCTGCTGGCAGCTCAGGCTTAAATTCCAGCTCACGATGCGTCCCTCGGCCCGCCAGCGCATTTCGTTGAGCATTGCGCGCAACAACTCCACGCGACGCAGGGGACAACTCTGATAAAGGCGTTGGGCCAAGCCTGCGGCATCCAGGCCTGCGGCAAGCATGCGCGCGGCAATCTCATGGGTGCGCGCCGTGGTGGAAGGATACTGAAAGGATCCTGTATCGGTGCTGATCGCCGCGTAAAGATGCTCCAGCACCTCCAGGGGCATCGGCAACTGCGCGATCTCAAGCAACTCATGGATGATTTGCCCGACCGCCGGCTGACCGGCATCAATGTGATTGAGGTGACCGTAACCCGGATTGGTGGGGTGATGATCAATGTTGACGAGGAGTGGCGCCTTGAGCAACTCGGCCTCGGTGGCCGCCCCCAGTCGTTCGCGGGTGGCGGTGTCCAGGGCAATGGCGACTTCAGCCACAGGCAAGTCTGCGTAGGGCGGGCGCAGCACTGTGGCAGCCTGCGGCAGGAAATCCAGATTGCCCGGCACGCCATCCTCGAGCAGCACCTCCACCTGCTTGCCCGCCGCACGGAGACTCAGGGCGAGACCGAGGGCTGAGCCTACGGCGTCGCCATCGGGGCGCACATGCGCAGCAACGACAAATCGCGAGGCGCCGCGCAGAGTCTGCGCCACTTCTTGGAGACTGCTGCAATTGGCGCGCATCGTGGAAACCAAGCACAAAGCATTGAAGGCCTCGAAGTCAAGCCAGCGGGCATGGCCTGCATGGATTTCAAGGCGTTGCGACCCCGAATTTTGGGCTTGGCACCCGCAAGGCCTGCATTTGACAGCCTCCAGCACGCAGCAAGGCCAGCAATCCGTCCGGTTCGCCACCCATGTGCCCGGCCCCTACCAGCACCATGGTCGTTTTGCCTTGCATGAGCGGCTCCATCAGCTGCGTTGCCCAGCGGCGATTGCGCTGCACGATGAGTCGGTCGAAGAGCTTGGGGTGCTCTTGGGCCTCGCGGTGAATCAGCGCGTGCAGTCCCTTCAGGTCACCGCTTTTCCAAAAGCGCAGCATGTCGCTAAATTGCTCTGCAGCGGATGCGGCTTCGCTGAGAGACTGCGCGAGCAATTCCTCCTCCTCGGCCTTCGAGAGCTCGGTAAAAAGACCCAATTGAAATTCGACACTCTCCAGGCCTTCCATGGGCTTGCCGTCGGCTTTGGCTCGCTGCTCGAAATGCTGCTCCACCCCCAAGGCTGCCTTGGCGCCCAAGGCAGCGTACTCGCCGTTGGCCACCATCAGGGCCACCAACCATGGTCGCATTCTCGCGTAGCCCTCAATGTCCTGCCCCCGGCGCTGACACCATTGCTGTAGTTGCTGCCAAACCCCAGGGCTCAAGCGCTTCTGCAACAGCGGTTGATCGGCAGCGACAAACCCCAAGCGCTGCAGCGATTGAGCCATGCCTGGTCCCTCAGCGGCCCCCGCAGGCAACTCAAAGGTCAACTGCGTTGATTGCCGGTAGGCCTCATCGTAAGCCGGAGCCAGCGGCCAATCCTGCGAACGCAGCACATGGATGCTGCCGCAGATCCACAACGCGCCCCTGCTGTTGGGATGCGTGACCTTCCACACGCAGCCCACGGCATCGGATGCGCTGGCCGTTGGCGTTTTGCCGCAGCCCGAGAGGCCGCAGAGCAACAGCCACAGGCAGGCAAGCCCCGCCACGCGGTGCAGGCATCGCGATGCCTTAATCATTGAAGAAGTGCCGACCGGTCTGGCCGGCAGCCGTGTTTTGGTCCACTTCCCAGTACACATCCTCAAAGATGGTCTCCGGGGCTGGATAGGGGCTGGCCTTGGCAAACTCGGCACTGGCCTCGGCCTCGGCCTGGGCCTCGCGATCGATCTGCCGCAATTGATCCTCCGTCGCCGCCCCCTCGGCAAGCAACAGCGCCTTCCAGACTTGGATGGGATCGTGCTCGCGCTGGAAGCGCTCCACTTCTTCCTTGGTGCGGTACTTCAGCTTGTTGGCGTCGGCCACGGAGTGCCCTTCCCAGCGGTAGGTGGCAATCTCCAGAATGCTGGGCTTGCCTTCCTCGCGCGCGGCCTCAAGCGCCTGATGAACGCGGGCGCGCACTTCGTAAAGGTTCTCGCCCAGGAAATGATCCCAGCGCATGCCGTAGCCCTCGGCGCGCTTGGCCAGACACTCGCTGAAGGCAGAGCTGCGCTCCTGGCTGGTGCCCATGCTGTAGCCGTTGTTCTCGATGATGTAAACCACCGGCAAATTCCAGAGTTGGGCGAGGTTGAGCGACTCGTGGTAGGCGCCCTGATTGACCGCGCCGTCCCCCAGGAAACACATCGCCGCTCCCTTGAGGCCGCGGTACTTCAGCGCGTACGCCAGCCCAAGTCCCAACGGCGTTTGTCCTGCCACAATGCCATGGCCGCCCCAGAAGTTTTTGTCCGGTGCAAAATAATGCATGGAGCCGCCCTTGCCACGCGAACAGCCCGTAGCCTTTCCGAAAAGCTCAGCCATGCACTCGTCCATGCCCATTCCAACGGCCAGTGCGTGACCGTGATCGCGGTAGGCCGTGATCATGTGATCGTGCTCTCCCATCAGCGAAGCGCAACCCACGGCCACGGACTCCTGACCGATGTAAAGGTGGAGGAAGCCGCCCATGCGCCCCGCTTGATAGTGCTGCAGGCTGACTTGCTCAAAGCGGCGAACCCGCACCATCTGCCGGTACAGCCCCACCTTGTCCGCAGCGCTGAGGCTGGCGTTGATCGGTTCGGCGGCAGGATTGGCTGTGGGGGGTTTGGCAAGGGCCATGGCGGCCTCAAGACTAGCCCGACAATGCCGCTTCGCAACGCTTCAAAGAGGGGATTTTCAGGCTTGGTACCGCCCCGCTGCCGGGCCATGAAACCAGGCCCAGGCATGGCGCACATGCTCAACAGGATCAAGGAATTGAGCCTGCCAACCCAAGAGACGCTGCGCCAAGGAAGGGTCGCAGATCAACTGGGCTGGATCGCCTTCGCGACGGGGCCCAAAGGCCAGCGGGATTTTGCGGCCGGTGACCAGCTCGGCCGCCTGCACAATCTCCTGCACACTGAACCCACGCCCCGTGCCCAGGTTGACGGCCACACTGGCCTTGCCCGCATCGAGGTGTTCCAGGGCCAGCACATGGGCACGCGCCAAATCGCTCACGTGAATGTAATCGCGCACGCAGGTCCCATCGGGCGTCGGGTAATCCTGGCCAAAGATGTCGAGTCGCTCCAGCCGCCCAGCCGCAGCCATCAGCACCCGGGGAATGAGGTGAGTCTCAGGCTCATGGTCCTCACCCAGCCTGCCCTGTGGATCGCAACCGCTGGCATTGAAGTAGCGCAGGACCACGCTG
>JAURHS010000022.1 GCA_030833205.1 Prosthecobacter sp. | reverse complement strand
CGCGGCCTGCACTACACCCTGGACTATCCGCAGGCCAACGACGGCATCCCCCCGCGCGACACCATCCTGCGACGGGACTAGGGCAGGCTTTCTCAACCCTGAAAGCACGGGGGGCAAAACACTTGAGCTCAGACTTGAGGTCTACCTTAAAAGGATTCCACTCAAGAATACTGCACGCGAATCGATGTGGAAGACTTCACCGACTCCCCTCCATGAACATTCCTACCAGGAATCTTGCAAAAAACGCCCCGATGAGCTGTTGGCCTGATGGTCCTGCAGCCAAGGCTTGCCGGCGCCGGCCATGGGTGGGCAGGATGTTCGCCTCAGGGGTTGCCAGCGGCCGCGGTTGAGGGCATGATGCCCGCAGCGGGCCGGGCCTGCACCGTCGTCATGCAGGCCGATTTTTTACTGGTGGATGTGGGCAACAGCAGCACCAAGCTGGCCTTGGCCAGTGCGGATGAGGCCGCTGGGCAGGGCGCAGGTCTTTTGCAGCGCCGCGATTTGCCCACGGCAGGGACAACGCCGCAGACCATTGCGCAGGCGCTGACGGGGTGGTCCTTCGGGCGCGTGGTGCTCAGCTCGGTGGTGCCCGCGGCCACGGCCGCCTGGAAGCAGGCCCAGCCAGGTTTGCTGGAGTTGCGCCATGACAGTCTCCTGGGCATTGGCATTGACTACCCGCAGCCCCAGAGCATTGGGCCGGATCGTCTGGCCAATGCGGTGGCCTTGGCCCACCTTTACGGGGCGCCGGGCATAGGCATTGATTTTGGCACGGCAGTGACCTTCGATATTCTCTCCGCACAGCGCAGCTATTTGGGCGGGGTGATTGCCCCGGGCCTGCGGCTGATGACCGACTACCTGCACGAGCGCACGGCTCTGTTGCCCAAGGTGGAGTTGGCGGAGCCGATTTCTGCCATCGGGCGCAGCACCGTGGGCGCCATCCAGGCCGGTGCTGCCTTGGGCTACCGCGGTATGGTTCAAGGGATTCTGGCGGCCTTGAGGGCTGAGCTTGGTGGCGGGCAAATCCGCGTGGTGGCCACGGGCGGAGACGCCTCCTGGATCGTGGGCGGCATGCCAGAGCTGGGCATTGTGGTGGACGAGGATCTGACCCTCAAGGGCCTGCGCCTTGTCGGTCTGCTGGCGCAGGGCTGAGGGGCTGCCGCAAAAAGCGGTTGCCAAATCGCCGTTCTCCTGCACCTTGCCCGCCCCCTTGGCCTGAGAGAGGTTGCTGCCTGTTGCAGCGGCCCCAGTGCCCCGGGTTTCCTCCTCTCTCCCTTCAACGCCATGAGCACCCTCATTTCCAAACTGCAAGCCGAGCAGCTCAAAAAAGACGTCGCCTCCTTCCGCGTGGGGGATTCCGTGAAGGTCCACACCCGAGTCATCGAAGGTGACAAGGAGCGTATCCAGATCTTCGCTGGCATCGTCATCGCCCGCAAGGGTTGCAGCCTCAATGAGGCCTTCACCGTGCGCAAAATCTCTTACGGCGAAGGCGTTGAGCGCGTGTTCCCCCTGCACAGCCCCAAGGTGGCCAAGGTCGAAGTGACCAAGTCCGGCAAGGTGCGCCGCGCCCGCCTGCACTACCTGCGCAAGCGCCAGGGCAAGGACGCCATGTCCGTCAAGGACCAGGCATATGTCGAGTCCTGATTGAGGTCAGGCCGGGATCGCTCGCGGCGCAGTTGGCCCGTGGCTGCTTGAGGACGCCGGCTTGTCAGCCAGCCTGCTCAAGGAATATTACTGCCCCCATTCGCCCATGCTGTCCCAACTCGACTCCCTCAAGGCTCAGGCTCTGCAAGCTCTCTACACCCTCACCGAGGAGGCTGCCATTGAAGCCTTTCGCGTGGAGTACTTGGGCAAGAAGGGCCACCTCACCAGCTTAAGCGCCGGCATGCGCGATGTGGACCCCGCGCTCAAGCGCGAGGTTGGCGCCAAACTCAACGAGGTGCGCGAGGCCATCACCCAGGCCCTCAGCGCCAAGCAGGAGGCCCTGCAGGCTGCCAAGGACGCCGCAGCCGTGGCCGGCTTGGACATCACGCTGCCCGGTCGCCCGGGAGCAGGGCAGGGCAGTCTGCATCCGCTGACTCAGGTGCGCGATCAGGCCGTGCGCATTTTGCGCAAATTGGGCTTTGTGCTCGCCGAAGGCCCGGAGGTGGAAACTGCCTGGCATTGCTTTGATGCGCTCAACACTCCGGAGGACCATCCGGCGCGCCATCCCAGCGACACCTTTTACATGCCTGATGGCAAGTTGCTGCGCACCCACACCTCCAGTGTGCAGATTCGCACCCTGGAAAGCGTGAAGAGTCTGCCGGTGCGCATCATTTCTCCGGGGGCGGCCTACCGCCGCGATGAAATCGACGCCACCCATTTGAGCGTCTTCAATCAGATCGAGGCCCTCTATGTGGCCGATGAAGTCAGCCTTGCCGACCTCAAAGGCACGCTGGAGTTTTTCTTCAAGGAGCTCTTGGGAAGTGGCACAGCGGTGCGTTTTCGGCCGCATTTCTTTCCCTTCACCGAGCCCAGTTTTGAAATTGATGTCAAGCTTGAGGCCAAGGGCCGAGAGGCGCGTTGGATTGAAATTGCCGGCTGCGGCATGGTGGACCCCGCAGTCTTTGAGGCGGTGAGCCGCACACGCGGCGATGAGTTGCTGCATCCCGAGCGGGTCAGTGGCTTTGCCTTTGGCATGGGCCTGGAGCGCCTGACCATGATTTTGCATGGCATCGGCGACATTCGCCACCTCATCGAAAACGACAGCCGCTTCCTGGCTCAGTTTGCCTAAACCGCCCAAGCCCCTTTCCTGCCATGCTTGTTTCCCTCAATTGGTTGAAGACGCATCTGGAGCTCGGTGAGGCCGACACCGCGCAGATTTCAGACTGGCTCACCTTTGCCGGCGTGGAGGTCGAGGACATCCGCGTGCTCGGCGTCAGCAGTCCGCAGGTTGTCGTCGGGCGCATCGAGTCCTTTGTGCCGCATCCCGATGCCGATCGCCTCAGCGTCTGTCAGGTGCAGGACGGCAGCGGCGCGACGCGCCAAGTGGTTTGCGGCGCGCGCAACTTCAAGGCCGGCGACAAAATCCCGCTGGCCTTGCCCGGCGCCAAATTGCCCGGCGGCATCGAAATCCGCGAGGGCAAATTGCGGGGCGTGTTGTCCATGGGCATGATGTGCAGCGCCCGTGAATTGGGCATGGGCGAGGACCATGGCGGTCTGGCCATTCTGCCTGAGGACGCGCCCTTGGGCACGCCCCTGAGCCAGTGGCTTGGCAATGACACGCTGCTTGAAATTGAAGTCACGCCCAACCGCCCGGATCTCCTGAGCCATTGGGGCCTGGCCCGCGAGTTGGCCGCCTTGGCCAAACTGCCCGCGCATGAGCCCGCGGCTCTGAGGGCTGAGGTGGCGCAGCGAGCGGCCACTGAAGCTGAGGTCAGCCTTGCCGATCCAGGCTGCCCTTACTACAGCGCCCGCCTGATCGAGGGCGTGCAGGTCGCAGAGAGCCCCGCCTGGCTCAAGCAGCGCCTGGAGAGCATTGGTCTGCGCAGCATCAACAGCGCGGTGGATGTCACCAACTTTGTCATGATGGAGCTTGGCCAGCCCCTGCACGCCTTTGACGCCGACCAGATCCAAGGCGGCATCGTGGTGCGCCGTGCCGCCAAGGGCGAGGTGTTTCTGGCCCTGGACAACCGCGAGTACGCTCTCGACGAGCAGGACTTGGTCATAGCCTCGGGCAGCGGCGAAGTCCTTGCCTTGGCCGGCGTGATGGGCGGCGCCAAGAGTGGTGTCAGTGCGCAGACCAAGCGCATTCTGCTGGAGAGCGCCACCTTCGATCCCTCATCGGTGCGTCGCAGCGCCCGGCGCTTGGGCCTGGGCAGTGATTCCAGTTACCGTTTTGAGCGCGGGGTCAATGCCGCGCAGATTGCCCAGGCCAGTCAGTTGGCCTGTGAGCTGATCGTGCAATGCGCCGGCGGCAGCATGGAACCGCAGCTGCGCGTGGCCGGCGCGATGCCGTCGGCACCGGCCCCACAACGCCTCGAACTCGCCCACGCGCGCAGGCTGCTGGGCATCGCGGATCTATCCGCAGCGCAGGTCGAGCAGGTCCTGCAGGCCCTTGGTCTGAAGGCCGTGCAGAGCGACGCGCAGGGCAGCCTGTGGCAGATTCCGCCATGGCGCCTGGACTTGCAGCGGCCGGTGGATTTGATTGAGGAGCTGGCCCGCGTCATTGGCTTGGATCAGGTGCCCTCGCGTCTGACTGCGCAGTTCATGGCTGCCGCCGGCGGCAACAGCCCGGACCGCCAATACGACGAGGCCATGGCGATGCGCCGCAGCCTGGCCGCCCGCGGCTTGCAGGAGGCACAGTGTTTGCGCCTCATTTCACAGGCGCAGGTCGCCGAGGCCCTCGGCAATGCGCAGGGTCAGGGCGCGGCGGTGAGCAATCCTCTCTCAGAAGATCATGCGGTGTTGCGCCCCAGCCTGATCCCCGGCCTGCTTGCCGTGGCGGATCGCAACGCGCATCAGGGCAGTGAGCGGCTGCGCTTCTTTGAAGTCGGTCGCGTGTTCCTGCCGCTGCCCAAGGGCGGTGTGCGCGAAGAGGAACGCCTGGGCCTGCTCATCGGCGGCCCGGCACAGGCCCGCAGTTGGCATCAGGCCGAGCCTGCCGCCGCAGACTTCCACGATCTGCTCGGTTTGCTCGAAGGATTCTGGGCTCCGCAACGCATCGAGCTCAAGACTCTGCCAGCCAACGCAGCCTTCGTGCTGGCGGCAGAACTGCGGGTTGGCAATCGCGTGCTGGGCTGGGTGGCGCAGGTGCATCCCGCCCGTGTCCGTCAAGGCCATGGCCGTGCGGCCTGGCTGGTCGCCGAGCTGTTGCCCAGTGCCCTGCGGCAGCTGCGCAGCGGACCGGCCAAGTTTGCCGAACTGCCGCGCTTCCCGAGCATCACCCGCGATGTGGCCTTCGAGTTGCCGGTTGACTGTGCCGCCGCCAAGGTCAGCGCCTTCTTTGAAGGCCTCAGCGAGCCGCTGCTGGTGGGCCGCGAACTCTTCGATGTGTTCCGCGATCCCAGCGGCAAGCGCTTGGGCGCCGATCGTCAATCTCAGGCCTGGAGTCTCACCTACCGCGCCGCAGACCGCACCCTTGAAGCTGCGGAGGTTGATGCAGCCCACGCGCGCGTGGTTGCGGCCCTCACCAAGGCGCTGCCCGCCACGCTGCGCCAGTAAGCCGGCAGCAGTGCCCAACGCGCCGTAGCATCATCAGCGCCTCGGCGCGATGCGGTACTCATCGCGAAGGCGGCCGCTTTGCGTCGGGTCCAGTGAGCTGCCGATGTAGCGAACGACGGCGGCCTGCGCATCCACCTGCACCTGCACAAAGCCACTGCTGCCCAGCACTGCGCCGCGATAGCCGTAGTCCTGCGCCTTGCCCACATTGCCACCAGGGTGTCCGGGTTGCGGCACCTCCTGATACACCAGACCCTCGAGCTCTTCGTGGGCATAGAGGTGGTCATGTCCGTGAAACACCGCGCTGGCGCGATGCTTGCAAAGCAGCGCGTGGATCGGCATCTCCCAGCCGGGCCGCCGGCTCTTGAAGGCATCGCGCCCCTGCGCATCGCGGCCGCCCCACTCGCCGCTGAGCGCCGCACTGGCCCCGCCGCGGCTATCGCGCTGCAGGCCGCCGCTGAGGTGATGAATCAACACAAACAGGTAGCGCGCCTGCGAGCCCTCCAGCGTGCGCTTGAGCCATTGGTACTGGGCCTCACCAAGAGTGCTGGACCAGGGATCATCGCTGGCGCGGGCGCCTGAACTCCAGAAGGGATCCAGCGCGATGAAGAGCGCGTCACCCCATTGCCAGGCGAAGTAATTCTGCAACAGGCCCAACTCAGGCAGCCTGAAGTCATTGCCGCTGTAAATGCCGCCGGGCTCGGGATTGGGAAAGAAGGCCTTGCGCCTGGGCAGACTCCAGAACGCCATCGCCGGCTCTGCGCCAAGGCCGCCGCGTTCCCCATCGTGATTGCCAAGCACCATGAAGACAGGCAGGCTGTGCGCAATCAGTCCCAGATAATAGCGTTGGGCCAAATACTGCGACTGCGCGCGGGTGTAGAAACGGCCAAACTTATCGACCATCGTCGTGTCGCCCAGGTCGATGAGAAAGTCATGCCCGCCCTCGCCAACCAGACGCAGGGTTTCCTGATACAGCTCAGGCGAGGTGGCCGTGTCCAAATGACTGTCGGCCTGCAGCGCGAATTGAAACCCCTCACCCACGCGGCGCTGCGTGTGGAAGTAAGCAGGCGCCTCCTGCACCGGCGGCCCGTCCTTGGGCAGCCAGCGCACTTGATAGCATTGAGCGCTGTTGGGCCGCAGGGGCTTGAGGGAAATGGTCTTGGGCACGCCGGCGCTCAGCGCCACCTCAGCGTGCTGCGCCAACTCACCTTGGGCCTGACCAAAAAACACCTCCACCTTGAGATCCTGCCATGCCAACAGGGAGAGATCACAGACATCGGCCCCAGGTCGGCAGAGCCAGGCATTGCCCAAATACGAAGGCACCTGCGCGGGCTCAACCGTCGCACCTCCACCCCCTGCATCAACCATCCCACGGTTTTTTTTCTGCGGCCCTGGCTTGCCGCCTGGCTTGCTCATGCCGCCTTGCTGCGGCTGCGTGGGCTGGGGCTCGGCCTGTTGGGTTGGCCTTGTCCGATCAGCCTGTGGCAGCTTCGCCTTCACGCGCTGCAGGGCCGCGCTCATGTCGGCCTTGAGCTGCGCGAGTCTCTGCGGTTGGGCCGCTGCCAGATCCCTGGTTTCGCCAAGATCCTCATCGAGGTTGTAGAGCTGCCACTGATCGTCGCGGTAAAAATGGATGAGCTTCCAGGGGCCTTGCAGCAGTGCTGAGGCCGGGCCCATCGGATCCTTGTCGTGGTGCGGAAAATGGATGAGCAGCTCAGGGTGCGCGCGCTTGAGCTCAGCGCCCTTGGCCTCGGCAAACAGCGGTCTTAGGCTGCTGCCCTCAAGGCCTCTTGGCCATTGGGATGCAGGCAGCCCTGCGAGATCAAGCACGGTGGGCAGCAGGTCAACGCTGCTGGCGCGCTGATGGGCAAACTGATTGGGCTTGATCTGCGGCCCTGCGACAATCAAGGGCACGCGCAGGCCGCCTTCCCACACACTGCCCTTGCCCATCTTCAGGCCGCCATTGGCGCGGTTGCCTTGGGCGCCATGATCGGCCGTGTAAATGAGGTAGGTGTTTTCAAGCAGACCGTGATCGCGCAGTGCGCGAAAGATCTCGCCGTAGGTCGCATCGGCCTCGGCATTGCCGGCAGCCAGCCCAAGGCGCATCGCATCAAGCCTGCTGCCAAGGCGGGCCTTGGCTTCTTCGAGGAAGGGGGCAGAAGCCGCTTCAGGGCTGCGGCCGGGATAGTGGGAGATTTGCAGCAGAAACGGTTGTTTGGCACGGGCCTGCTCGGCAATGAACTCCAGACCCAGACGGGTGATGGCATGAGCCTGAGTGGGATTGGGTTCCTGCACATGCTCGGGGCCGTCATTGCTGTTGGCTCCGTCGTTTTGTTCATAGCCAAGACTTGCCGGATCGCTGCGACCCACATGCCACTTGCCGAAATGCGCGGTGCGGTAGCCTCTGGACTTGAGCAGGCTGCCCATGGTGGGCGTGCCAAGCGGCAACTCCGTGAGGCTCTCCACGCGGCTTAAGCCTGGAGTGGGCGCGCCGCTTTTTTTGCCCTCGCCGCCTTCATTGACAAAGGTCATGCCCAATTGCGCCGGGCTGCGCCCGGTAAAAAGCGCGGCCCGCGTTGGAGTGCAGCGCGGCGATGCCGCATAAAAATCCGAAAAACGGATGCCTCGCCGGGCCAGCGCATCAAGGTTGGGAGTCAGCAGGAAATCGCTTTGGCTCTCCTTGGGATGGCGATCATCCAGTGGCTCCGAGGTCGAGGCCCAACCCTGAGCCTCGCCCATGAGAATGATGAAGTTGGGTGAAGGCTGGCTATGGAGTGCACCTGCAAGCAGGAGCAGGGGAAGAGCATGACGCATCATGAGGCTTGGGGATTGTTATTCCTGAGGGGCTTTGCTGACATCGAGATCGGGTTGGGTGTTCCAACGCGCCTTCCATCCTGGTTTGTCGATGCGGGTGCGAAAGATGACCGTGTTGTCCAGCGCCAGATCCTCACTCCAGATGAAGCTGGCGCCTTGAAAATCCGCCTCAAAAAACGGGGCCTTCGGATCCACTTCCTCGGTGCTGTAGGTTTTGGCCTGTGGCCAGGCGCGGTCATCAAAGTCCACAGCCCACCAGTTGGGCGGCAGCGGCTGCCTTGAGACCTTGGGAGCTTGCGTGTTGCCACCCATGGGCCCATGGAAAAAGGACTTCGCCTTCCATCTGGCATTGCTCACTGTGCCATCGGAGAACTTTAGGCAAAGTCCGGCATCACCAATCTGCGAGCCGTATTCCAAACCCGTGGTTGGGTCGGCATTGTCCTTGGCCAGAATGGCGATGGTCATCGGGTATTCCGGGAGGATCTGCACGCTGATCACATTGTGCGGCGTGAAGGGAATGCTGTCCACGGCGGCGAGGCGGCCATTGATGTAGAGCATGAACCAGTTGTCGGCATAGACATTGAGATTGAGAGTGTCATCCATCGAGGGCTTGATCAGGCCGCCGGCCTTGCCTTTGGGCTCGTCCTTGTTCTTGCCGCCCTTGGGCCTTGCGGGCTCAACAACGGGGACGCTGGAGCCCAGACCGGCACTCTGTGCGCTTGTCTTCGTCGGCGTGAGCTTGCGCGTTGAGGTGGGCTCAGGGGCGGATGCCTCCGCAGCGCTGCTGTCATGAGTCACCTCCAATACCGCGCTGCCCAGCACCAGGCCCTGCATGGCTTGGAGCAGGGATTGCCGCTGCCATGTCTTCTGATCGGCGGGCAGGGATAGAGTCTTGGAGAGGGCAAACAAGCGAAGGGTGTAGGTCTTGAGGCCGGGGCCTCGCGAGTGTGGCGGCTCGTATCCCTGCTTGCCGCGGAAACTGCTGCCAACTGCGCCAACACCCTGCGCGTTGGCGGCGAGGCTGTGCAGGGATGCTGGAAGGTTGGCCAGCAGCCAATAGCTTTTGACTTCGCCTTCGCGGTCGGTGTGCTCCATGAGCAGGGCAAAGGCGCGGGTGCCCACCGGCTCGCCTTTCCACTGCAGCGGTGGGCTTTGTCCCGCGCCATTGCCGCTAAAGGCAAGTGGCAGGGTGCCGCCGTTGCCAAAGGCGGGGCTGCTGAGTTGAAAACCGCTGACGGGCGATTGTGGAGCCGCGGCGGGCTCGGCAGCAGCGGGATCAGGATCGCTGGCGCGCGGCATGCGCCCACTCTGCCTGGCTTGCCCCTTGGGTCGGTCTGCGCCGACGCCGCTGCGACGGTTGTAGAGTTGCTCCTCGCGCTGCCCCCTGCCGTCAATGAACTCAAAACGGTACTGGGTCTCTGAGAGCATTTCATAGCGTACCCAGTGCTGTTGGCCCTGCAGCTTGTAGCCGACGGCAAAGCCCTTGGGGTGGCGTTTGAATTCGTTGATGCTGGCCCCTCGCAGGGCCTGCAGCGCTTCGCGCAGGGGTTGGGCGCGCGGCTGTGGCTCCACGCCATCGCCCTGCATGCCGACTTCGCCGTGAAAGCCTGCCATCACATAGGGCATGCGCAGGCTGGCATGATAATGATAGCCCATGGCGTCGTGCTCGTGGCCATGGCAGAGATCCAGGTTTCGCGGTGCACCACCCTTGGGCTCGTTGGGTCCGTAGAGCGGGTAGCCATCCAATCCAAAGGCAATGGGCATGCCGACACCAGCCTGGGCCTGAAGATGCAGTGGCGCGATGTGGTAGTGATAGTCATCGGCGCGGCCGCAGTGCCCGCCCCATTGGTCAAGCTCACCGATTTCCTGCGCCACTTCACCGCGGTTGTTTTGTGGATTGAAGATGGGCACGCCATTGACGGCCAGCGCCACGGCGCCGCGAAGAAACTGATTGTGAAGCATGGCAGGCTTGGATGCAGGTCGCGGCTTGAGTGGCAGGCGCCAGGCGTTGTCGCCGCGGTAGTCTTGTGGCAGCGGCAGCTGCTGCTGCCACGCGGTGATGCCCACCATCATGTCGTGATCAGGCAGTCCATTGGAGCCGACCCAGAGGAATTCAGCGTCGGCATGCAGGTCGAGTTTGGTGAAGGGCAAAAACGGCTTCGCTGTTGCCGGAGCCTGCTGCGCGCTTTGCGCGGCGGCAGCGGCAAGTGGGAGCATGGAGGAGGCCGAGGCAATCTTGGGTTGATGGCGTTGCCACTGTGCCACAAGCTGGCTGCGCCGCAGCTCTGAGCGACCGCTGATGGAGGGATCAGGCGTATGAGCCAGCAGCTCGATTGAAATCGGGGCAAGAGCGATGAGAAAAATGCGAGGGATTGGCATCAGGTGTTGGGTTGGCTTTAGGGTTCAAGAGGAAGCATTTGAATCAAGCCGCTGAGGACGGGTGAGCTCAGAAGCGTCTGTCCAGGCTGCGGTAGATCGGGAACAAGGAAATGGCCTGCGGCCCGCCAGCTCAACGCATCTGGCACCGCCATCGCGCTGAAGTTCACAAGGCGTGTTGGTCCGCTTTGGGTAGTGCTGAAGCTGCCGGAGAACAATCCCGTGGATGGGCTGAAAACCAGCTTGAGCGCGCTGGGCGTGGTTACTTTTTGCAAAGAACCAACGGGATTGTCGAACCGCAGGGCAAACTCGCCTGGCAACAGCCCTCCTTGCGAGAACAACAATCTTGCATTGTTCTGCGCGGATCGGGGAAGGTTCATGAAAATGGTGCCGATTGGCGGCGCGCGATAACGGCCGCCCACCGCCTCGAGATCCAAGGTCTCAAAACCACGGCGATAAGTGCGGTGGCTGAGGCTAGCGATTGCCGCCTTACTCCACTGCAAATTGCCCACGACAGGGTTGGGGTCTTGGATTGAGGCGGGTGAGGCACGCAGGTTAAGGACGCCAAAGAGTGTGCTGGCATTGCTGGAATTATGGCACACCACCGCCACCTGGCCCTCCGGCCCCAGAAAGCTCGAGCCCGTGTAGGAAACTCCCAGAGCATCGCGGGAGCTTAGTGACAGCCCGCCGTTGGTGGCGGAAATTGTGAAGGCTGCGTAGCCAGTTCCCTGCGGCAGATCCAGATCCCCTCGTAACTCGGCGGGTGGTTGCAGCAGCAGGTTGTGGTAGCCACTTTGGTTGCGCGGGCTGCGCGTTGTGTTCCAGACCTGCCGATATCCACTGAACCCGCCAAGCACCTGAAAATTCAGTGGCTGCACCCAGCGACCGCTGAGATGGTCGCCGCTCATGGTCAGTTCTAGCAGCAGCGGCGCGAATCGTCCAGGTGGTTTGATGAGGCAGGATGCGCTCAGTTGGTCTTTGGCGGAGTCATAGACTCCCAATGCACGCGCGCTGATGCTGCCATCATCACTGGTGATCTTGAGGCTGAGGGCGGCAGAGGTGTTGAGCGTGACATCCAGCCTCATGGCCTCGCCCTCCAAACTGCCAAGCGAAAGATAAGTCCCTGGGATGTTGGTTGGCATGGCATCAATGTCAATCTCTGCTGAAATGCTCTTGCCGTTGCCCAAACTGTTGCGTGCCGTAAAGACCACGGTTTTGTTGACTGCTGTTGAGGTGGGCCTGCCCGTAATCATGCCCCCAGCAGTGAGTGAAAGCCCCGTTGGCAGACCCGATGCAGCAAAGCTCCCAGAACCGCCGTTGATTGGATCCTTCAGCTGCAGCTGAAACTGGTAGACCTCACCAATGAATCCCTGAGGCAGAGTTGGAGGCAAAATCTCGGGCGCCACCCCCGCAACCTGAAGGACGGCGTGGCACTCGCCCTGCCCAGTTTCATTCGACACACGGCAGAAGTACTCGCCGCTGTGTTCGACGCTGAGATTGCTCAGGCTTAGCGTTGCGCTATCAGCGCCTGAATATTCCGCCGGGCTCAAGGGCACATCAGATAAACCGATTTTACGATACCACTGATAGCTCAGCGGCAGACCGGATCCAAAAGCGATTTGTTTGAGCGCCACGCTGCCACCCAACTTCGCGGAGACCAATGCAGGCAGGGGCTGCAGCATGACCAAATGAGCGCGCGTACTGCTGTCGCTGCCAGTGGCGTTGGAGATGGTGAGCTCATAGAAACCCGCACTGGCGCTGATTGCTGGCAGGGTCAATGCTGCGCCTCGTGCGGCGGGTAGAGCCAAGCCCTTCTTTGACCATTGATGGCTGAAGGGTTCGGTGCCCGCAGACAGGGCATAGTCCAGCGTGATTGCAGGCCCCCCAATTTTGGCAAACTGCGAGCGCGGCTGGATTTGGATCTGTGGCGCGACATCATTGTCCTCAATGAACACTTGATGGGTCGTCACTGCACCCAACGCTGCCGGGCCGCTTGGCTCGCCCAGAGTGATCTGTAGGCTCTCTCGTGCCTCTTGAATCCCGTCGTCCTTGAGCCGTAGTTCAAACCAGCTTTGAGTCTGTCCGTTGAGGAAGGAAACCTCGGCGGCGGGGGGAATGTAATCCCGACCTTCAATGGCCTCACCTTGAAGTGCTATGGGGACGATGATGATGCCTGCTGCAGGACGATCGAGTTGCAGCGTGACGCGCAGCACCCCCGCTTCGGGCGTGCCATCCAGTATTTGTGCCTCGTCGATCGAGCTTGTTGTCTGTTCCCATTGCACGCGCGCCGGATTTAGCCCAGATTCAGTGCCTAGGCTGAGGATGGGTGAAAAGGCGACACCAGCAGCATTTTCGCAGCAGGCCTGAAGGTAAAACCAAGTGGCGGCGCTTTGGTTGACCAGAAGCGAGGAGGTCACGCTTGACTGGGTTCCCGTGAGTGAATCGGAGCTGCTTTCCACCGCATCTTTCAGGTCGGGTTGACGGCCGATGCGCCACCACACGCGGCAAGCCTGCCCCTGCGTTTGCACCCGCGTGGAGAGTTCAAGGCTGACCTGTCCCTGGTCCATGGGCGCAGCAACGCGGGCCTGGGTTTGGCTGAGCTGGGGCAGCGCCGGCAAGTCCAGACTCCAGTTCTCACCGTAAAGCCTGCTCGCGTTTCGCCCTCCATACAGCCAGACATCACCGTCGTTGGCTGACCATGCCATGGATTGCGATCGTGCCCCCGGGCTGGTCGCGTCGGAAGCCTCACCAAGCCTGCCAGGCGCTGGCAGGCTGCCTGCTGACAACGGCCCCTTCATGCAGGCCCATTGCAGTGACTCGCGTTGCAGGCACCAGACATCACCCAATGCCCCCGCTCCAGCGCTGCCCAGCCCGTAGCCGCCAATGAGCCAGTGGTTGCCCGCAGCATCGCTCCAGAAGGTGGCTGCGCTGCGACTGCCTGGCCAGTCTCCCTCACCTGCCTGCCCCATTTCACCGATCATGGAGGTTTGTGGCCTTGCACTCGCGGCACGCAGGATTACCCAACGATTGAGAAAGGGTTGATAACACCACAGATCATTGAGTGGAGACGAATTGGTTCCTGCACCGGCGAAAAGAAGGATGCCCCGCTGGGAGTCCTTCCAGAGCGCAGCGTGGGAGCGTGCTGCGGGCCAAGCCGTGCTGCCATCCATGATCGTTCCAGCATTGAGGTCGCGGCTGCCCCCCACAGCACTCCAATGACCGCTTGAAGGATCAAATGCCCAAAGATCACTCAGCGCGCCGACACTGCTACCTGAAGTCCCCAGACCCCGCCCTCCAAACATCAAGAAGCGGCCTTGATCGTCGCGCCAGCACGCTGCCGCACTGCGCGCCCCTGGTGCAGCGGCGCTACCATTTTGATTGGGGCTGCCATCCTTGATGCAGGTCCACAAAAGAGTCGTCAGGTTCAGGCGCCAGAGGTCTGCCATGAGCGCAGGCTTGCCGTGACTGTCCAAACCCTGTCCGCCGAACAACCACAGTGCGCCATCAGATCCAATCCACCAGCAGGCCTCGCTGCGGCCGCCAGGAGACTGGCCAGATCGCTCGACTCCAACCTCGCCGACCACGCGTGAGGCGTTGATCTCCGTCGGCTCCTTGAGCAGCAGCCAACGCGCTGTGATTGGGTCCTGACACCAGAGATCAGCCAGTAACCCGGGACCACTGTTGCCGCCATAACCCCAGCCCCCAAAAAGCATCCGTCGACCATCATTGTCGCTCCAGTGCACTGAGGCTGCTCGCGCCCCGGGGCATGGGCTTCTGTCATCGCCGTTGACAGGGCTGAGCACAGCCTTGGCGTTGGCGCCAGCTTGGCCGCCCTGCCAGGTCCAATCAGCCAAACGGGATCGAATCAAAAGCAACACCTCCGCCACATTGCTTGCCTCTCCAAGCTGCCGCGCACAAAAGGTGAAGCGGTCTTCCCCTTCAAAGCCCGGGTCGGGCTGATAGAGAAAATCTCCTGCAGATCCCACCCACGAAACCCTGCCATGGCTGGGCAGGCCGAGAAACTCCACGGTGACGGGCTCTTCAAGACCGGCGAGATTGCTGAAGCTGACGCGACCTTTGAGCTGATCGTTGACCCGTCCACTGAAGCCACCGTTGATGGCATTCAGTGCCACCGCGTCGCGTGCCACAATGCTGAATTCAACCAACCCCGCATCGTAGACATCTGTGGCGGGTAAAAAGGCGCGCAGCATGACATTGCCCTTCCCAGTGAAGGACAGCCTATTGCCCTGCAGCAGGCCGGGCCCGCTGGTCACTTGAAGGCTGACGGTCCCACCGTGTTGTGCCGAGCGGGTTTCAAGCATCACGCTGCTCTGCCACCACGCGGAGGCTGGCGGTGGAGGATCGAGACGCAACTCCGAGGAGAGCCGGCGCACCAGAAAGCTTTGTGAGGCACTGACAGCGCCGTACTCGGCGTTGCCAGCTTGAACCGCACGCAGGGTCACGCTGCCGCTTTTGTTCAACCGCAGGGCGCCACCCTCCCACTGCACCAAATCGGCGCCCTGCGTGACGGTGAAGGATACGGGCAGGCCGCTGCTTGCCGTGGCGCTTGGAGTCAGCAACGCCCCTGCATCTTGCATGCCAATCGGAGCAAAGCTCAGACTCTGGGCGGCACCTGCATGTGCAGCAAGGTTGACGCTAAAAGCGGGGTTGAGAAAGTCATTGCTTACTAGCGCCAGAGTTCCCTGCAAGGCTCCCGAAGCAAGTGCAGTAAGGGTTAGGGACAGATCAAGGCTGCCGCCTGCAGGCAAGGTGCCGCTGTTGAGTCCGCAGAGCCACGGCCCGCTGCACTGGATGGCCGAGAGGCTCAATTCGAGATTGCCTGTGTTGTGCACTTTCAGGTTCATCGTTGCCGGACGGCCCGTAGTCACATTGCCAAAGTCAAGCGTATCGCCTGTTCCAAGGATGACGCCGGAATCATCGCGCAGCTCCAGTATGGCCATGGGCAGGGCAGCCATCGTGAAGCTGTGGCCGATGTCGCGATTGTGGCGTGTGAAATTTTCATCCGAGCTGCGGTAGGCTCGAACATAGGAGCAAACCGCCTGCTCTACCCCGACCTCAACTCGGATGTGGCCGCTGTTGGGGAGCAGAACGCCATCGCTATACTGTCCATCAGCAGCGCTGCCGAGACTGGTGAAATTTGGCGTGCCGGGCTGTGGGCACTCCAAATAGACAATGCCATCGAGGGTTTGATAGCCATAGAGGTGATCGTGGCCATGGAAGACAGCCTGAACCCCATGTTCCTTGAGCAGATCATGGATGGGCTTCTCCCAGCCCGGGCGATTCAGCGCAAAGCCGGCGCTGTCATCGGCGTTGCGTCCGCCCCACTCATAGCGGCGGGCCACCTCGGTGCCGCCGCGCGCTGAGTCGGTGCCGCCCACAAGATGATGGGTGAAGACAAAGCGGAACTTGGCGCTGCTGTTGCGCAGGGTCTGTGCCAGCCAGTCGTACTGAGCCTTGCCCAGACTCCAATTCCAGTTGCCGCCGGCAGCGCTGGTTGGGTTGGCCATCGTGTTCCAGAAGGGATCCAGAACGATGAACAACGCATCGCCCCATTGCCAGGCGTAGTAGTTTTCAAGCAGGCCCAAGCTGCCGCCGTTGTAGTCCAGTGGCGTGCTGTTGCCGCCATAGAAGGCACTGGGCACCGGGGTCGGGTAGAGCGCCTTGCGCGCCCTGAGATTCCATGCAGGAATGTTGTTTTGTTTGTCCGCGGCGGCGGCAAAGAGATAGCCATACTCCGCCTCATGATTGCCCGAGGTGTAGAAAAACGGCACGCTGTGGCAGGTCTCCTCGAAGAGACTGCGCAACATGGACGCTCGCAGCATGACGCGCTCTGCGTTGATCAGACCACCACCAAGGTCGGCGCGCGTGGTGGCCAACTTATCTGTCATGAAGATGTCGCCCAAGTCAATGTGCAGGTCGGGCTGATCGGCACGGATGTTGGCCATCGTGGTCTTGAACAAGTCAACATCCGTGGCCTCATCGAGATGCGGATCGGCGGTGATCGTGAAGGTGAAGGGCCGATTGGCCGGGCGCGCCGTGTGGAAGCGGCGCTCAGGTCTGGCAGCAAAGGCGGCCTGTGTGCCCGCGGCGCGGTGGCGCAGGCGGTAAAAATAATCGCAGTCTGCATTCAGACCACTGAGGCTGATTTCAACCGGCCCGGCTGCTGCTGGAAAGATCGCTGGAGGGGTGCTTTGATCAAACCTGCCGGCGACCGTGCCGTACTCAACATAGACCTCCTGATCGCTGGCAAAGACAAGGTTCAGGGTGATGCCGCTGCTGGTTGGAATGCCCAGAAACTCCGCCCTGCTCACCGTGGCATCCGTCAGCGTGGCATTGACCACATAACCATAGACACCGCTGGCCGGGTTGGTTGAGCTGCTGCCGTCACCACCGGTGGCAATGACCTTGAAGCTGACGCTGGTGCCTCCAGGCAGGGCGGGGATACTGCCGCCCCAAAGCCCATCATTGGCCGCTCCATCGCCATGCAGGCCATCATCGAAAAGGGTGATGCTCAGCGTTGGCGGTGGTGCTGTGGTCGCCACCACCAGATCGTCAATGCTGATGCGCGGGCTTCGTGTCGGCGCCACTGCGGAATAGCCGGTGGCCTGAAACCGTATCTTGGTCTGTGGGCCCAATTCCGCGCCGACAAGATCGTAATGGAAGAGCGTAAAGCCATGATTGATCGTGGTGGCGTAGGCCGCAAATGAGGCCGACGCGGTATTGGCGTAGGCGGCCGTGCTGATCACAAAGGTGGTGGCATTGGTGATGCTGCTGATGGTTGTGCCAGAGGCGAAACAGGAGGCAGCGGCCGCGGCACTGGCATTGCTGGCCGTGGCGCTGACCGCCGTGCCAGGGTTGCCGGTCACCAGGGTAAGACTCACATTGGGCGTGATGCTGCCGATGCGGGTGTTGTTGGGGATGCCTGTGGCGCTGATGAACATGCCCGGAAGCAGACCGGTGGTGTTGCTGCAGGTGGCGGTGCTGCTGCCCAGGGTCAGGCCAAGAGTCACATTGATGGGCGCCATCAGCAGGCTGCGCCCCGCGCTCAACGCGCTGGTGTCTGCACAGGTGACGCTGGTGCTGCCGGCACTGGCGGCACCCGCATTGGTGATCACGGCGCTGAGGTTGACGGTCTTACTGGTCCAATCCTCACTGAGGCGGGTGTTCCAGGTCGCGCCATTGTCTGAGGACACCTGAAAAGCCCAGCCGCAATTGTTGTTGGCAAACAGATCGCGGGTCTGCACATAAAACTCGACGAAACCGGCGGCTCCAGTGGTGTTGATGGCGTTGGTGGTGGTCAACATACTCTCGGAGAGGTTGGCCGTGCCTCCATTGAATTCGGCGGCAGCGCCGCTGGCAGCAAGGGTCAGGCCGCTTCCTGGCGTGGTGGGCGCCACATTCATGCTGAAGCTGGTGGCGCTGCTGACGCTGGCCACGGTGGCATTGCCGGCAAGGCCAGTCCCGCTGAGCGCCATGCCACTGATAAGGCCCGCCGTGCTGTCGCAGGTCACAACAACGCTTGCCGCGCTGGTTGTGGCATTGCTGAGGGTCACTCCGCAGGCAGTCAGGTTGAGGCCACTGCCGCTGGCGGTGGCCGACTGCGAGAGCACAAAGCTGGTGGCATTGCTCACGCTGGCGACCGTGGTGTTGCCCGTGTTGCTGCCATTGATGCTGCCGGGAATGTTGGGCCCGGTGATCAACATGCCCGGCCAAAGGCCCGCGGTGCTGGCACAGGTCACGGTGCTGCTGCCTGCCGTGGTGCTTGCATTGCTGATGGCGATCGCTGCCGTGCGGTTGGATTGAGCCACCGCCTGGCGCACATTGCCTGCGCCCACCGTGGTCCAAGCATTGAGCGCGGCGCTTCCGTTCCAGTTGTTGGAGCTTGTGTTGGTAAAGGTCTCCCGCAGCACGGGCAGGCTCAGGGGCGTGCCACTGTCATAATCGACGCGTACGGAGGCGACGCTTCCCCCCGGCGCTGGAGCGACCTGTGCCAGAATGCGCGTGGGGTCGAGAAAGTTGGGTACGGTGGGCGTGACTGACACGGCACTGATGTTGGGGCCGTCGGCGCGGTAGGTCAGGCTGATGCTGGTTTGGCTGCTGTTGCCATCAGGGCTGGCGCCGTCCGTGGCGGTTGCCGTCAGGGTGTTGAGTCCGGGGACAAGAGGCAGGGTGAGGCTCCAATCCGCAAATCCATTGGCGCTGGCGGCGGCAACGCCGTTGACCGTGACGGAGCTGATGCCGGAGAGTGCATCCACGGCGCTGCCGCGCAGCGTGATGCTGCCTGAGGTGACGGTGATGGCATTGGCGGGAGAAGTGATCAGCAGGATGGGTGAGGCGGCATCCTGCGTCGAGCTGACCACGGCTCCTGCGGCGCCAAAGCTGCTGCCGTCGCCTGCGCGGGCCCGGTAGTAATGGCTGCTGCCTGCAGCCAGATTGGTAAAGGTCACCGAGGTGACGCTGCTGGTCAGAGTCTCGGTCACCACGCTGAAGTCACTGGTGCTGCTGCGTTCGATGCTGTAATTCACGGCACCTGGCACTGCAGCCCAGGTCAAGGTCGCCGTGCTGCCCTTGCTGAAGACTGGCAGATTCAATTGCGGCGCGGCACTGGTGACGCTGAGCACTCCAGAGGCGCTGCTGCTGCTGCCGCCAACATTGCTGACCATCACATCATAGGTGGCGGCATCGGCAGCCGAGGCGTTGCTGATCATCAGCTTGGTGGTGTAACTTCCGCTGACCAAGGTGCCCAGAGTGTCAGTGACTTGGGTGAAGCTGGTAGCCCCTGGGATGTTGACTCCGTTTTTGCGCCACTGCACCGTGGGGGCCTTGTAGCTGGTGAAGGGGGCATAGAGTTCGATGCCGCCACCAGCGGGAACGGAGGCCGTGATCAGTGCTGGTCCGATGTAGGGCTTGTTGTTGTCGGGGCTGATGGCGGTGATGCTGTTGGTCAGTTCCGTCACGATTGAGGCATAGGCGGCAATGCCGGAGAGGTCGGTGGTTTCGTATTCGTCCGTGCTGAGATTGAAAAGTTCGGTCACTGTGCTGTTGCCCACGCGGGAGCGTCGCAGCTTGAAGTCCTTGCTGCCGCCGCCAACCGGGTCGATGAATTTTTTGATCGCGATGGGCGCCGCCGTATCGGTGATCAGCGGCGCGTTGCCGGGGCGCTCCGTGGTGCTGTTGCTGCTGGTGGCTGTCAGCAGATTGGGCCAAAGATTGACGCCATCCAGAGGCTTGCTGTTTTGCGGCGTCACGCCGGTGGCCGCACAGATCGTGGGGAACAGGTCGCCCACCCAAACATACTGATGGCTGATGACGCCGCCCTCGGGCAACACGCCGGGCCAGGAAATGCCGGCCACTTCACGCAGGCCGCCGTCGTAACTGTCGCCCTTGTCGCCACGCAGTGGATCGTTGAGTGAGCCCTTGATTTCATCGCCGCCGTTGTCGCCAAACCAGATCACGAGGGTGTTGTTGGTGATGCCTGCGGCGTCCAGTGCAGCAAGCACTCGGCCCATGGCCTGATCCATTCCATCCACGGCGGCACTGATGAGGCGCCGGTTGGTGTTGGTGACGCCAAGGTTTTGGTACTTGGTGATGAGGGCAGGCGGCGCGGAGACCGGCCCATGAATGCTGTTGAAAGCCAGATGCAGGTACATTGGCTTGGAGGGATCTCGGTTTTGAATGTGTGAGATCGCTTTGTCGGCAAGAAGGTTGGGCGACCAGCCGCCGGTGTTCTGTGAGTCGGTGTGTTCGCTGGGACCGTCCTGTTGCACGCCGTTAAGCCACCAGTCCGGTTTGTCAGGCACCTCGGCCTCGGCGCTCATGTGGGTGAAGTAATCGATCGCACCGCTGTATTGACCGTAGTGCGAATCAAAGCCCCGGTTGTAGGGTGCGTACTGCAGGCCTTCCTTGATGATGCGGGTGTTGACGCCGTTGACCGACAGGTAGCTCGTGTTCTTGTCGCTGCCGCCCATGTGCCACTTGCCGCAGAGGTAGGTCTGGTAGCCCGCGCTTTTGAGGGTCTGCGGCAGCAGGTGCTCGCTCAGGTCGGTGCCGCGCTCGTTGTTGGTGGCGTGGCGGATGGCGTTGCGTCCGGTCAGGAAGGTGGAGCGCGTGACGGAACAAACCGTTGTCGCATAAAAGCGTTCGAGACGGATGGAACCGGCGCGGCTGGTGCCAAAGCTGTCCATCGTCGGCGTTTGGATCGGCACCTGGCCTGGCGGGCTGTGATAGCCCACATCGCCCCAGCCTTGGTCGTCGGTGATGATGACGACAATGTTGGGGGCCGTCTGAGCGCTGATGCTCAGGGTCATTGGCTTGATGGCGCTGCGCCCCGCCGAGTCGGTGACTTCAACGCTGAAATTGAAATTGCCCGCAGCCGTCGCCGTGCCGTTGAGCAGGCCGCTGCTGCTCAGGCTCAGTCCCGCAGGCAGGGCGCCACTGACCAGAGACCAGACATAGCCGCTGCCACTGCCGCCGCTGGCGCTCAGGGTTTGAGAGTAGGCAGTGAGCGTGCTGCCGGCAGGCAGCGGCGAGGTTGTGCTGATGGTTGGGGCAGGTGCCACTGTAAAGCTGGCGTTGCTGCTGGTGCTGGCGCCCGCCAAGGCGTCATTGGCAATGATGCGGTAATACAGCGTGGCCCCATCGGCCTGGGGCGGAATGCTGGCGCCCCACACTCCGTCATTGGCGGCGCCATCGCCGTGTTGGCCGTCGTCGAACATCGCCAGAGTGACGGGCGCAAGCCCCTGCGTGCTGTTGACCACAATGTCGTCAATGCTGACTCGTGGCGCCCGCGTGGGCTGCGTCACCGTGCCACCCGCATATTGAAAGCGGAGCTTCAGGTTGGCGCTGCGCTCGCTGGCATCGAGCGCGTAGCGGTAGGGCTGGGAGCCGCCATCGGCCTTGGTGGTGAAGCCGTGATTGAGGCTGCTGGCAAAGGCGCTGATCGGCGCTGCGCTGGTGTCGGCGTAGGCCGCCGCGCTGAGGGTGAAGCTGGTTGAATTGGTGATGCTGGCGACGGTGGCATTGCCCGCGAAGACAGTGGCGGCGATGTTGATGGCCGTGCCGTTGGCCCCGGCGTTGGCGGTCATGGTAAACTGCGAGGCAGAATCAATGCTGAGAATGCGGACGGCAGCGGGAAGAGTCGTTCCCGTGCTGGTGACAAACATGCCCACCTTGAGATTGCCAGTGGTGGTGGAGGTGACGATCGCGCTGCCAGCCGTCGTGTTGCCGGTGACATACACAGGCAGGGAGGAGACACTTCGGCCCACACTCAAGCCGACGGTGCTGGCGCAGGTCACGGTGCTGCTGCCACCTGCGTTGCCCGCGGCATTGGTCACCACATTGTTCAGGCTGAGGCTGCTGCCGCTCCAATCCTCAGTCAGGCGGGTGTTCCAGGTCGTGCCGCCATCCGGTGAAACCTGAAAGGTCCATTGGTTGTTGGGCAAGAGACTGTTGAGATCACGGGTCTGCACGTAGAACTCCACAAAGCCGGCGCTGCCTGTGGCATTGATGGCAGGAGAGGTGGCGGTGGCCGTGCTCAGGCTAGCGGACGCGCCCTGAAATTCCAGGGCGTTGCCGCTGACGGTCAGAGTCAGGCCCGTGCCGGGCGTGAGGGGATTGGCGCTCATCAGAAAACTGCTGCCGCTGGTGATGCTGCTGACCGTGGCGTTGTTGGCCAGCCCGGTGCCGCTCAGCGACATGCCGACGACCAGGCCCAGCGTGCTGTCACAGCTCACCGTGTTGCTGCCTGCGCTGGTCGTGCAATTCGTGAGGCTCAGGCCGTTGGCGGTCAGTGTGGCGCTGTTGCTGGTGGCCGTGGCTGGGGCATTGAGCTGCAGCGTGGTGCCACTGCCAATGCTGGCAATGCTGCAGTTGGCGGCAAGACCCGGCCCGATGAGGATCATGCCCGGCCAGAGGTTGGCGGTGCTGCCGCAGGTCACTGTGTTGCTGCCTTCAACAGTCCCGCAGTTGCTCAGCGTGATGGGCGCGCTGCGGTTGCTGCCAAAGTTGGCCTGCCTTGTGGCACCCGCCCCCGAGGTCGACCAGGCGTTGAGTGCGCCACTGCCCGCCCAGTTGTTGGAGGCGGTCATGGCGAAGGTCTCGCGGAACACATCGGCAGTGACCTGCGGTCCAAAATCATACTGCAGACTCACGCTGCTGATGCTGCCAAAGGCTCCGGGGCTGATGCGCGCGGTGATATTGGCGCTGTCGCTGCTGGTCGGCGAAATGGGATTGAGCCCCACCTGACTGATGGTTGGCGGCGCAATGTATCCGCTGCCTGCGAGGTTGATGTCAAAACTGGGATTGCCGGCATCATCACTGGCGATGTGCAGGGCCGCAACCTTGTTGCCAAAGCTCTGTGGTGTGAAGCTCAGGCTGAAGTCGCTGCTGGCCCCTGCAGCCAAGGTTGCGGCGGGCGTGGTGACGACCGCAAATGAATTGCCGCCCGTGCCATCGAGGCTCAGTCCACTGATGTTGAGCGTCGTGCTGCCGGTGTTGGTGATGGTGAAGGTCTTGCTCTGTGTGCTGCCCACATCGACATTGCCAAAGCTGACTGTGCCCAATGAGTCCGTGAGGGTGTTGCCAGCCAGCGTCACGCTCAGGCTGGTGGTCAGGGTGGCGCTGCGCACCGCGAAGGCCGGGAAGGAGGCGGTCTTGGCCTGATAGCTGATGATGCCCTGCGCCCCTCGATTGGGCCCCTCATTGGCCGGCACGCTGGTGTTGACGCCCATCTCCAACAACCAGGCTTCCGTGGGCGTGCCCTTGTTGGAAGTGGAGGACCAATATGCGGTGGCACGAGGCAAGGCGCGCAGGATGAGATTGCTCTTGGTGGCTTTGGCAGCAGTGCTCAAGGTGAAGCTGATGTTGGGGTTGATGGCCGTGATGTAGGGTGCGGTGGCGTGGTCAATGTAGGCCCCGGCCACGCTGAAGGGGTCGACAACCGTCATGCCCACCGCCAGGTCGCTGGTGTCGTTGGTGGTGATGACGGCGCTGCCGGAGGTCAATCCGCAGGGGCTCATGGTCTTGGCAAAGAGCGTGCGATTCAGGGCGGGCTTGAGATTGGCTGAGGCGCTGCTTGAGCTCGCCAGCGCGTAATCCGTGAGGGTCTGCAACTCCTTGATATTGGGCAGGCGCCAATCACTGTAGCCGCCCGCGCTGAGGTTCTCCGCCCAACTCAAGGCCGCCTCCCAGGTCATTGCGCTGCCCGGCATCTGCGTCCACATCAGCGCGGTGTCCGTGTCGGTGACTGTGCCATCGAGATGATTGATGTAGTTGTGCGTCATGTTGGCCTGAGCCAGACGGACATAGCGCGCGTGGTAGCGCAGGCTGCCGCCGGCGCTGATCGTTTCGCTCTTGGGCTTGGGGCCGACACCGCCGCCTGCGTTGACCGCCCAAACATTGCTGGTGCTGATGCCAAAGCTGTCGCGGCTCCACCAGTACTCCGCGCCAAGGCCATTGAGCGGAAAGTAGGTGGAGTTCATTGCCGGATTGCCCGCCTCGTAGTTGAACAGACTCATGAGTTCATGCGGGTTGGGCAGGCGCCAATCGCTGTAGCCGCCTGTGGTCTGGCTGGCGGCGTTGGTCACTGCGTTTTCCCAGGTCATCTCACCGGCATCCAACTTCTGCCACATCAGCCCGGTGACATTGTCGGTGATGGTGCCGTTGCCGTTGTCGGTGAACGACTGTGGATTGGCTTGGGGAGCGGTGGCGTAATCACTGTCCTCGCCAAAGGTGTTGGTGCTGCTGATGGCCTGCGAGGTGTCCGGCAGTTTGACCTCTGACCACGCGGCCATCGGGTAGGCGGTGATGCGGTTGCCAGAGGCCGAGCCTGCCGTGGGCGTGTAAGTCTGGGTGGTGGTGAGCACCGGCCCGCCAAGGGCTCCGCCGATCAGGGCCTGCGCGCGCCAGGTCATGGTCAACGACCTTGGCAGGGCCTTGCGATTGAGCGTCCAGCATTCATCGTAATCCACGCCGCCCATGTTGACCCGCATCAACCAGGCGTCCGCGGAGGCGGTGGTCATGGGCACCACGCTAAAGCTCCTGCCGCTGCTGCTGGCCAGTGCCGGCTGACTCAGCTCAAAGCTGTTGCCGCTGAGAATGGTCTTGATTCTGGCATTGTTGGCCACGCCATAACCGACCACCGCATGGCCAACGGTCAGCGATGCCGTGCTGCTGCAGCTCACCGTGCTGCTGCCGTAGGTAGTGACGCAGTTGGTCAAGCTGACGCCGGACACCAGATTGAGATGGCCGTTGCCATCGGTGGTCAGCGGTGCCGGGTTCATCATCGCCACAATGTAGGCGCCGGCCACTGCCTTGGCATTGTAACCCCCGGTGCCATCGCCGCGCAGATTGCCAACAGCAGGCTGGCCGTCGACCTGATTGCCGTAGTTGACCACCGTGCCATGGAAGGCCTTCATCAAGTAGGGCGACTGCGGCGTGCCAAAGGGATGTGTGGCGTCCACGCTGGTGTTGCCCACCGCATGGTAGTGGTAACCCCAGCCATTGCCGTGGTCATGGCCGCCCTCGTTGTCCAAGCCCTGCCTGGCACTGCCATCGGGCTCCACGAAGCCATAGATGGGGTATCCATCCAAGGCCCAGGCGGCGGGCTTGTCATCGCCCAGCGGGCCACCGAAGCGGCTGTAAAGGTGCGTTGGCACGATGTGATAGTGGTAGTCATCGGCCAGCCCGCAGTGGCCTCCGTAGATGTCGAGTTCTCCGATTTCATAGGAGACATTGCCGCCGTTGTTGGAGGGATTGAAGATGGCCACGCCATTGGAGGCCAAGGCCACGGCGCCGCGCAGAAAGTTGGTGGGCGGGGCCGGTGGATTGTAAATGGTGATCGGCGAGGCCGAGGGCACGGGCACCAGCGGGATGCGCCAGACATTGGGCTGCTGGTAGCCGAGGGAGGCGGCGTCATTTTCGTTGCTGATGGAGTGGGCAAAATAGGCTGCGGCAATGGGCACCTGCTGCTGCCAGGTGGTGATGCCAAACATGCGGTTGGGCATGCCCTCTGGCATGTTGTCGGATTCCAGAAAGAAGGTGCTGGAGTCCCAGTTGAAACGCACCTTGGGCTTGAAGGGCGCGAAGGAGGCCGCCATCAGCAGGCCATTGCCTGAGGGCGGCAACGCCGCGGCGGCGCCCAGCAGGGCAGTGAAATCAAAGGCAGAGGCGGCGGCCACATTCACCGGACGGCGCAGGGTCTTGGGCAGGGCCTGGGGTGCTGGCCTTGCCTTGAGCCTGGTCATCGGTTTTCCGGGATGCTGCTGCAGGTATTCCTCCAGCAGATGAGCGCGCAGGGCTTCCTTGTCCGTGCTTGGCAAATCGTGGGCGCGCAGGACCAGCGGCAACAAGGCGGCAAGTGCGACAAAGGCTTTCATGGCGGATGCAGCATCGCATCGGCTTGTCAGCATCTGTTGAGGTGCAGCGGCTTGAATTGTCTGAATTCTGTAAAGATTGATGCGCAGCCCGAGGTGCCCACTCATAATTTGAGCTGGACCTGTCCAAGCCATTCATGCGCCTCCTGATCATCGACGACGACAGCGAGCTATGCCAGCTTGTGGCCGACTATCTGCGGCCCATGGGCTTTCTTGTTGAGATGGAACATGAGGGAATCAAGGGCGCGGCACGCGCCGCCTCTGAAGTCTGGTCGGCCATTTTGCTTGATGTCATGATGCCGGGCTGCGACGGCTTTGAGGTGCTGCGCCGCATCCGCGAAAAATCCCGTGTGCCCGTGATCATGCTGACCGGCCGTGGCGAGGAGGTGGATCGCATCGTGGGCCTGGAGCTTGGCGCTGATGATTACCTGCCCAAGACCTTCTCCTCCCGCGAACTGCTGGCCCGCCTGCGCGCCGTGCTGCGGCGCAGCGGCTGGCTGGAGCAGCAACAACCCGCAGAGCCCAACCGCGAGTGGGTCGTCGGCCCCCTGCGCCTCAATCCCGAGACCCACCGCGTTTTGCTGCAGGATCAACCCCTGCAACTCACTCCGGCGGAGTACGGCCTGCTGGTGGCGCTGGCCCGTTCACCGGGCCGCGTGCGTACCCGCGAGGAACTCATCGAGGAAATCGCCGATCGCCAATGGGACGGGCTGGATCGCGCCATCGACATGCACATCTCCACCCTGCGGCGCAAGCTTGGCGACGATCCGCAAAAGCCTCGCTTCATCCGCACCGTGCGCGGCTACGGCTATCAACTCGTGCCGCCCACCACGCCATGAAAGCCCGCGGCCTGCCACTTGCCCTGCGGATCGGGTTTTGGTTCACGCTCAATGTCAGCCTGCTGGCGGCGATCACTTTTCTATTTCTGCGCAGCGAGTTCAAGCTTGGGCTGGATTGGATGCTTGCCGGAGGTCTTGGCCAGCGCATGGCCCAGTTGGGCGATGAGGTCACCCGCGATTTTTCCCGTCTCAGCCTGCCGCAGTGGCAGGGGCAGTTGCAGGACTTGGGCCAGCGCTACGGCGTGGAGATGGCCATCTTCGACAATGAGGGCCGGCAGGTCAGTGGCCTTGGTTTGGAACCACCGCCGGAGCTGCGGCCGCTGTTGTTGGACCGCCGCGGTCCAGGCCAGCCCAAGGCCGGCCCCAGACCCAGACCTGCTGCACCCAAGCAACGATCTGCCGCCAGCCGCCCGCTCAACTCACCGCGCAAACCGCAGTTCTTCGTGCGCGCAGGCTCGCCGCCCTTTTATTGGGCCGGCGTCCATCTCGACTTGATCGAACCCAGGGACGGGCGCGCCCTGACCCTGCTGCTGCGCTCTCCCAACCTGCTGGGCAACGGCTTCTTCCTGGAAAGTCGCCCCTGGATTTGGTTGCTGGCCGGCGGCCTGATTCTCTCCGTCTTCATCTGGCTGCCGGTGGTGCGCGGCATCACGCGCAGCATTGGCCAGCTCAACGAGGCCGCTGGGCGCATTGCCGGTGGCGGCTTTGATGAGCGTCTTGAGGTGCATCGCGGCGATGAACTCGGCGAGCTGGCGCACAGCGTCAACGCCATGGCCTCGCAGCTCGGGGAGTATGTTGCCCAGCAACGACGCATCACTGCCGACATCGCCCACGAACTCTGCTCGCCCATTGCGCGCATGCAGATGGCCCTGGGCGTGCTTGAGCAACGCGCGCAACCCGACCAACAAGCCTATGTGCAGCGCCTCGATCGCGAGCTGCAGCACATGGCCGCCTTGGTTGAGGAAGTGCTGGCCTTCTCGCGCGCCGAGCGCCTGCCGCAGAGTGAGGCCGCCAGCCTCGTGGACATCAACGCCCTGTTGGGTCGCGTGATGGAGCGCGAAGCCCCTGAAGCAGAGATTGCCCTGGCCTTGCCAGAGGCCCTGCAATGGCCCACGCATGCCGCCGCCCTGGACCGCGCTCTTGGCAATGTCCTGCGCAACGCCGTGCGCTACGCCTGCGAGATCCGCATCGAGGGCGAGATCAGTCCTGCGTCATCACTGCACCTGCGCATCTTGGACCGCGGCCCCGGCGTGCCACCAGAGGCCCTGCCGCGTTTGTTCGAGCCCTTCTTCCGTCCTGAGGCTGCGCGCAGCCGCAACAGCGGCGGCAGCGGCCTTGGCCTCGCCATCGCGCAGCGCTGCATGCAGGCCTGCAAGGCCGAGATCCGCGCCTTCAATCGCGAAGGCGGCGGCTTGGGCGTGGAATTCATCCTGCCCGCACTCCCCCTGCCCGCCGCTCAAAGCTGAGCCTTTTCAGGCGGCGGCGCCGAAGCGTTGGCGGTGGGTAAGCAGGAGGGAGAGGGCGGCGAGGGCGCTGCCCAAAGCGATGTCCTGGGGGCGGTGTTGGTGCACCAGGGCGATGCTGGGCATGGAGAGCAGCACGCCGCTCCACAGCCAGGGGCGCCAGCGCGGTTTGTCCTGTCCCAGGAACCAGGCGCCGATGAGCGGGCCAATGCCGTGGGCGGCGGGCAGGATGTTGGTGGGCGGGTCAATGGCGATCATGCGGCGATAGTGGAAGTTCCACCAGCCAGGGTCGGCGGGTGGTCTGGGCATGGTGGTGGGGTGCAGCAGCCAAAGCAGGAGGCAGAAGGCGAAGGTGAGGCTGATGCTGGCGATGCAGCGGCGAAACAGGACTTCATCGGCAATGCCGAGGGGAAGGGCCCAGGCGGCCAGAAGCATGCCGAGGTACAGCGGGGTGAGCCATGGCCAGAAGGGCACCCAGTCGGGCATGAGCACGACGCTGGGCGGGCTCAGGGGGTGGTGGGCGATGAGCAGGTAGAGGCCAAGCATGCTCCAGCCCCAGAGGGTGACGGCAATGACGCGGGGGGTGAGCAGGTGACGCACGGTTTGATCTACGCCTGCGCGGTGGGCAAGGCTGGCACACAAAGGATTCGACAAGGCGATGGGCTGCCGCAAGCATGGCCCATGCGCGCGTTGTCGTCTGTCCTGTGGGTTCTGATGTCTGGCTTCGGGCTGGCCGCTGAGGGCTTGGACCTTTCCAAGCTCAAGCCCGGGCAACGCGCCAAGGTGGTGCTTCAGCAGGGCACGGAGATGGCTTCGGGTGCGCAGTTGAAGATGCGTTTGCGGTCTTCGGAAAATCCGGGCAATTTGGAGATCAGCACCGAGCAGTACGAGATCCTGCTGCCCGCGGGGTTCAAGCGCAGTGAGCCGCATGGGCTTTTTATTTGGATCAGTCCGGGGGACAGCTGCGCGCTGCCAGCGGATTGGGAGCGGGTCTTGGCCCGGCATCGTTTGATTTTCATTGGGGCGCTGCGCAGTGGCAACAATCGCGAGGTCTTTGCGCGCATGCAGTTGGCGATCACGGCCAATGATCAGTTGCGGCAGGCTTACACGATTGATCCGCAGCGGGTGTATGTCAGCGGGCATAGTGGCGGCTCGCGGGTGGCGTCGATGTTGGCGGTGGCTTATGCGGATATGTTCAGTGGCGCGGCCTGTTTCATGGGGGTGAATTTTTTCTTTCCCACGCAGGGCAAGGACGGCAGCACCTATGAGGCGCGGTACATCCCGCATCCGGAGATTGCCACGCTGGCACAGGGGCAGTCGCGCATTGCGCTGGTCACCGGGGAGAAGGATTTCAATCTCGACAACACGCGGGCCATTTACGAGCAGGGTTTTGTGGCCAATGAGTTCAAGCAGGTGCGCTTGTTTGAGATCCCTGGGCAGGGTCATGGGGCGCCCAGTGCGGCTTGGTTGGAGAAGGTGTTGGATTGGATGGATGGCGCTGCCAAGGCCGAGGGACGCAGCAAGGCCGGCAGCAAATCCTAGGGGCTGCTGCGGGTTGCTGTTGCAGGCTCTGGCGCTGCAGGACTGCCTGGCGCAGGGCGCTCGCTTACTGCGCTTGAATCCAAAACACGCGCAGGCCCAGTTGCCGGGCCACCTCGCGGCCTTGTTGTGGGCCGAGGATCATCAGGGCGGTGGCGTAGGCATCGGCGAGGGCGCAGCGTGGGTGCAGGACGCTGACGGAGGTCAGGGCGTGGGTGATGGGTTGGCCGTTGCTGGGATCCAGCAGGTGTGGGCCTGCGGCGTTGCGCTGGCGGTAGCTTCCGCTGGTGGCGAGGGCTTGGTTGCTCAAGGGCAGTTGTTGCATGATGGCGCCGACTTCGCCTCCGGGGTCTTGAATGCCCACCTGCCAGGCTTGGCCTTGGGCGTTGAGTCCGCTGGCGATGACTTCGCCGCCGAGCTCGAGAAGAAAATCCTGCAGGCCTTGGGCGCGCAGCAAGGCGGCAGCTTCATCCAGGGCCAGGCCCTCGGCGACGGCGTTGACATTGAGGCGGAGGTTGGGGTGCCGTTTGCGCAGTGCGGGGGGCGATTCGCGCCATTGCAGGTGTTGCCAGCCCTGGACCAGGGGAGGCGGTGGCAGATTCCAGGGTGGGGCGAAGCCTGCCTTGGCAATCGCGGCTCCCAAGGTCACATCCAGGGCGCCCTTGGTCTGCAGGCTGATCTGCCGGGCCAGCATCACGGCCTGCAGCAGTGGCTTGGAGACGGGTTGCCATTGCAGGCTTGGGTTGGCGTTGAAGCGCGAGATTTCTGAGTCCTGACGCCAGACGGACCACTGCGCCTCGCGCTCGTCGAAGAGCTGCTGCAGCAGGGCGCAGTGTTCGGGTTTCAGTGCGCTGGCGCGCAGGCTCCAGCGGCTGCCCATGCTCTGTCCTTGGTGCAGGGATTCGCCGCGCTCGGGCTGTGGCGCGTCGGGGGCCGATGAATGGCGCCAGCAGCCCGGTAGCAGCAGGGCGGTGAGCTGGACGATGAGCGCCGCCTTGAGGCTTGGTCTGGGCCGAGGCGGCTGGCAGTTCATGGCAGCAGAGCAGCACAGCCCAGGGCCGCTGACAACCTCGGAGAGCTCAGGCGTTGTGGGCGCTTGGAGGCGGCGGGGCGCTTGGCCTGTCAGGCCACCACGCAGCGCACGCGGGTGATGCCGGCGATTTGGCTAAGTTCCTGCAGCACAGCTTCGCTGGGGGTGCTGTCGAGGGTGAGCAGGGTGAGGGCCTTGCCGTCCTCGCGGCTGCGGCTCATGGACATGTCGGCGATGTTGACCTGGTTGCGGCCGAGGATGGTGCTGTAGGAGGCGATCATGCCGGGGCGATCCTGATTTTCGATGAACAGCAGGGTGCCTTCGGGGCGGGCCTCGATGTGGCGGCCGTTGACCTTCACGATGCGCGGTGAGCCGGCGAAGAAGGTGCCGGCAATGCTGGCTGAGCCCTCGGCTCCTTGCACCTCGACTTCGATGAGGTCGGTGAATTCACCGGCCTGGGGCAGGCGGGTTTCGCTGAAGCGCAGACCAAGGTTTTCCGCCACGCCGCTGGCGTTGATGTAATTGACCTGCTCGGGGCCGACGGCGCGCTCCAAAAAGCCCTTGAGCACGGCGCGGGAGATGAGGGTGGTGTCGCCACTGCCCACCTTGCCGCTGTAGCTGATGGTGAGGGTTTGGGCGCGCTGCTCGGCGATCTGCGAGACCAGGCGGCCGAGCAGTTCACCGAATTTCAGGAAGGGGCCGATCTCGGCGAGGACCTTGGGGTCCACATTGGGCATGTTCACCGCGTTGACCACGGTGCCCTGAAGGAGGTGGGCCTTGATGACTTCGGCGATTTCAATGCCCACATTTTCCTGCGCTTCCTCGGTGCTGGCGCCAAGGTGCGGGGTGAAGACGGTGTTGGGCGCGCGCAGCAGGGGGTAATCGGCCGGGGGCGGCTCGACTTCAAACACATCGAGGGCGGCGCCGGCAATCTGGCCGGATTCCAGGGCCAGAGCCAAGGCTTGGTCGTCGATGAGGCCGCCGCGGGCGCAGTTGATGATGCGGCAGCCCTTCTTGAGCCTGCCCAGACGCTGCGCGTTGATCATGTGCTTGGTCTCGGGCGTCAGCGGCATGTGCATCGTGATGTAATCCGCCTGCTCGATGGCCGCGTCCAAGTCCTCGCAGAGGGTCACGCCAAGGCTGTCGGCGCGGTTCTTGGAAAGGTAGGGGTCATAGGCCACGATGCTCATGCCAAAGGCCTTGGCGCGCTTGGCGAACTCGGCGCCGATGCGGCCCATGCCCAGCACGGTGAGGACTTTGCCGTTGACCTCGGTGCCCTGGAAGCTTTTGCGGTCCCACTTGCCGGCCACGATGGTGGCGTGGGCCTGCGGGGTCTTGCGCGAGAGGGCCATCATCAGCGTGAAGGCCTGCTCGGCGGTGGAGATGGTGTTGCCGCCTGGGGTGTTCATCACCACCACGCCGCGCTTGCTGGCCACGGGCACATCGATGTTGTCCACGCCCACGCCGGCGCGGCCCACGGCCTTGAGATGGGGGGCGGCCTCCAGCACCTTGGCCGTGACCTTCGCGCCACTGCGCACGATGATGGCATGGGCCTCGCGGGAGGCTTCGATCATGGCCTCCTCGGCCTTGAGGTTCATGTTGACCACCACATTGAAGGAGGGCTCGGCTTGCAGCAGTTCGATCCCCTTGCTGGAGATCGGGTCATTGTTGCCGGCGATGAGGATGGTGAACTTCTTGGCCATGGGCGTGAAAAGGGAAAAAGGGGGAAGTAAATTTAGGCCAATTTTTCGGGGTGGCAAGAGCGGCCTTGGAGGCTAGGATACGCCCGCATCCTCCGTTGCGACGCCCCCATGTCCCGCATCCTCGCCATTGACCACGGCACCGTCCGCATCGGACTGGCGCTCAGCGATGTGCTGCAGTGCGTGGCCAACCCGCTCAAGACCCTGCCCTCCACCCCGCAGGCTGCGGCGGCCATTGCCGAGATCGCCCGCCAGAAAAGCGTTGAACGCGTGATCGTGGGCCTGCCCCTGCACCTCAACGGCAGCCATGGCGAGGCTGCCCTGCGCGTGCAGGCCTGGGTGGAAACCCTGCGCCCCCTGCTGCCGCCCTCCGTGGATGTGGAGCTGGTGGATGAGCGGCTATCCTCCGTCGAGGCCGAGGCGGCACTCAAGCGCAGCGGCGTCACCGATGCCCGCGCCCGGCGCGAGGTCGTGGACCAGCTCGCCGCCGTGGTCATTTTGCAGGAGTATCTCAACCACCAGCGCGGGGCGCAGGGCTTGCTGTTGCCCGAGGGCGCCGACGCCTTTCCCGAGGAACCCAGCCATGAACCCCGAGGCCGGCGTCGAAGGTAAACTCGGGCTCAATCGCCCCGCGGCAGCCGATGCCCAGCGTCTGCGCCTGGTCGTGGCCTACTGCGGCACCCCATGGCGCGGTTGGCAAAGCCAGCAGAGCGGCGACGGCATTCAGGACCAACTGCGTCAGGCCTTTGCCAAGGCCATTTCAGTCAAGACCCAGGTGCAGGGCAGCGGCCGCACCGATGCCGGCGTGCATGCCCGTGCCCAGGTCGCGCACTGCGATGTGCCCTGCGATGTCCAGTTGAGCCCTGACTCGTGGCGCGACGCCCTCAACGCCTGCCTGCCGCTGAGCATTCGCATCCTCGAGGCGGCCCCCTGCGCCGCCGATTTCCACGCCCGCTTTGACGCCCGTGGCAAACGCTACGCCTACCGCATCTGGCGCCAGCGCCTGCTCGACCCCTTTGAGGCCGATCGCGCCTGGCACCTTTACGGCGCCCTCGACGAGGACCTGCTGGCTCAGGGCTTGGAGTTGCTGCGCGGCCGGCACAACTTTGTCCGGCTCTCCGCCAACCGCGGCGACATGCCCGAGGTGCAGCGCCGCGCCAACCCGGAGAAAACCACCCGCGAAATCTGGCACAGCGGCATGAGCCAGCAGGGCGCGGTGTTGGAGCTGGCCTTTGAAGGCGATGGCTTTCTGTACAAGATGGTGCGCATGATGGTCGGCAGCCTCCTGCATGTGGCCCGTGGCCGCGCCCCGCTGGACTGGCTGGCGGAAATGCTGCAGAACCGCGAGGGCCTGCAAAGCAACCAAACCGCACCCGCTGGCGGGTTGTATCTCGAGCGGGTGTTTTACTGAAACGCGCCCGAGGCCAAGGGCTGCCATTGCATCATGGGTTGTAAGCTCGAGAGTTGATGGCTGGTTAACTCTGCGGTTTTAGACTAACGAATTTATATCCGTCGGCACCGATTATTGAATTGACAGTAGTAGGCTGAATCTTAAGCTTCAAGCCTCTTCATGAAGAAAGCGCTTTTATTTGCTCTTCTTTTTGCTAAAGCTTCATTATCAAATCCGCGATTCGCCCCAACAGAAGATGCACCACCAGTAACTGTAACCGTTGTAGATGGTATTTGTTTATCTTTTAATATATTTTTAATGTCAATTAGTAAATTGCTATAAT
>JAURHS010000139.1 GCA_030833205.1 Prosthecobacter sp. | reverse complement strand
AGGAAGCGGGTGAAGAATGCGGCACCCTGTTGCAGGGCAGTCACTTCGATCCACTCGTCGTGGGTGTGCGCTTGAGCGATGTGGCCGGGGCCAATGGCAATTCCAGGGGTGCCACCTTCGGCCAAGTGGGCGGCATCGCAGAACCAGGGCGCGCCGGTCAGGCTGGAGCCGCAGGACAGCAGGGCCTGCACCATGGGGTGGGCGGCGTCGGTGTTGAGGGCCTGGGTTTCGGGCTGTGGGTCCACCTCGGCGGCGGGGTCAATGCCCTTGACGAATTGCTCGAGCACGCGCAGCGCGCCGCCGTGGGACTTGAGGCCGGCGGTCGTGCGCAGGTCCACGCGCAGGCGGCAGAAGTCGGCGACGATGTTGCTGCGGGTGCCGCCATGGATCATGCCC
Source organism: Prosthecobacter sp. (assembly GCA_030833205.1). Classification (GTDB taxonomy): domain Bacteria; phylum Verrucomicrobiota; class Verrucomicrobiia; order Verrucomicrobiales; family Verrucomicrobiaceae; genus Prosthecobacter. The sequence goes on along the minus strand of JAURHS010000139.1, from coordinate 8,769 downwards.
AGATTGATGCTGCTGTGGCCAAGCAGATCATCGTGACCGCCGAGGGTTTTGAGGGTTTCGCGGAAGGGGCCATTGAGGGCGTCAATCAGGCGGGCCATGGCCACAATGGCGTTGACGCCGCGCTCGGGGGTGGCGCCATGGGCGGCCACGCCGCGGGTGATGACATCGGCCCAGAGGCATCCCTTGTGGCGCAGCACGGTTTGCATGCCGGTGGGTTCGCCGACCAGCGCAAAGTCATAGGGCCCGTGGGCCTTGGCGAAGTGCTTGCTGCCCCACTGTGCGCTTTCCTCGGACATCAGGCCCACGAAGTGGACTTCAACCGGCAGATCCGCCAAGTCCTCGCGGCATTCATGCAGGGCCCAAAGCATGGCGGCCATCGGGCCCTTGGTGTCGCTGGCGCCGCGGCCCCAAAGGCGTCCGTCGCGCAGTTCGGCGGCGAAGGGATCAATGCTCATGCCGCCAACGCCAACGGTGTCGGTGTGCGGGGCAAAGAGAAGGCGCGGTTTGCGTGCGCCATTGGGCAGGGGATGACTGGGGAAACGGCCAATCACATTGGGCCGATTGGGCAGGACCTCGTCGAGTTGAACCGCGGCGCCGCAGTGTTGCAAAAACTGCGCCACGGCCTCGGCGCAGGCCAGTTCTCCGGTGTGGCTGGTGCCTGGATCGCCGTCGGGATTGACCGAGGGAATGCGCACCAATTGCTGGCAGAGTTCAACGACGCTGGCGGGCTGCAGGCTCATGACCCCCAAGGGAGCCGCAAGGCAGAGCCAAGTGCAAGAGGCATGTCGCCCTCATTGCAGGTAGCGGAATTCGGCGCTGGCCAGCAGGCTGTGGCAGAAGGCGCTCAAGGCGATCTTCTTGGCCTCGTCCTCGGGCTTGCCCTCAGCGCTTTGGGCGGCGGCGATTTGATTGAAGAAGGTTTGCGCCGCCTGCTGCTCGCTTGTGCTGGGCTCGCGGCCAAGGGCCCAGAGCCAGGCAGTGGCCAGCCATTGGCTGCGCGGCAATCCGCTTTGGGCCAAACGCCGTGCCATGCTGTCGCCTGCGGCGATGGCCTCGGGGTGGTTCATCAACAGCAGGCTTTGACTGGGCACATTGGTGCTGTCGCGTTGGCTGCTGACCAGGCTGGCGTCGGGGTAATCAAAGCTGGAGAGCCACTCGGGGATTTGATCGCGGATGATGGGCAGGTAGATGCTGCGGTTGGTGTTGCGCTGGCGGCTGCCTTCAATGGCGAGTTGCAGCAGGCCCTCGCGGCCTTCGCTGATGCGCGCCACCGGCGAGCCGGCCATTGGGTAGAGGTCGAGATCGCCACAGACGGCAAGCATGGCATCGCGGATGGCCTCGGCCTCGAGGCGGCGCAGCGGCATGCGCCAATGCAGGTGGTTGTCGGGGTCCTGCTCCATGGCCTGAGCCTGCGGCTCACTGCTCATGCGGTAGCTGCGTGAGAGGAGCAACTCGCGGATGAGTTGCTTGACTGACCATCCTTGTTGGATGAAGCGGGCGGCGAGGTGATCGAGCAGTTGGGGCTGCAGGGCGGGTTGGCCCATGAGGCCAAAGTTGTCCGCTGTGGGCACCAGTGGCTCGCCCATCAGTTTTTGCCAGATGCGATTGACGGCGACGCGGGCGGTGAGAGGATTGTCTTCTGCGGCAATCCAGCGCGCCAACTGCAGGCGGCCGCTGCCGTCATTGATGGGCTCAGGGCGCTGCGTCGTCAACGAGGTGAAGAACTCTGGCAGACCACGCGGCACCACGGCGCCGGGTTGCTTGATTTCGCCGCGGGCCAGTAGCGGGCTGTTCACAGGACGGTCGCGCTCCAACAGGCCCATGGCCAGCGTGCGCGGTTGGCCCCCGGGTTGGAAGAGGTCGAGATCCGCGCGCAGGGCGTCGGCGCGATCAAGGCTGGCGCGGATGCGCAGGAAGTTGCCGGCTGGGTTGGCGGCGCGTTGCTGCGGAGTCATGGCAAAGACCTCGCGGCGGCGTTCGTCGGCCTCGCCCTTGAGGGTTTCATGGCGGTTCTTGAGTTCGCCGTATTCCGTCGGGCTGATGGGTGCGACGGCCGCGGGCAGGGCAGCGGCCTCATCGAGTTCGATCAGGGTGCTGGGCTGGCCGTTTTGAAGTTGGCCGTAGGTGCCGTACAAGGTGTCGCTGCTGAGGAAGATGCCCGCCAGGGCGTAGTAGTCGCGTTGGCTGATGGGGTCGAATTTATGGTCGTGGCAACGCGCGCAGGCGACGGTGAGTCCGAGCATGGCTTGGGAGAAGGCATCGATTTGTTCATCGGCCAGATCATAGGCGAACTGACGGCGCTCGCGTTGGTTGTGGCTCTTGCTGCCCAAAGCGAGAAAGCCGGTGGCCACGATCTTTTGCGCCTGATCGCGCTTGTCGTTGAAGGGCAGCAGATCACCGGCGATCTGCTCCATGAGGAATTGGTTGTAGGGCTTGTCGGCGTTGAGGGACTCGATGACATAGTCGCGGTAGCGCCAGGCGTGTGGGTAGGCGATGTTGATTTCCTTGCCGCTGCTCTCGGCATAGCGGGCGATGTCGAGCCAATGTCGGCCCCAGCGCTCGCCAAAGCGCGGCGAGTCCAGGTACTGGTCCACCACGCGCTTGAGGGCCTCAGGCGATGTGTCGGCTTCAAAGGCGCGGATCTCATCGGCAGTCGGCGGCAGGCCGGTCAGGTCAAAGGCCAAACGGCGGATCAGGCGGCGGCGGTCCGTGTCGGGATTGGGCTTGAGCCCGGCCTTCTCAAGACCTGCGGCGATGAAGCGATCCACATCAGTCTGTGGCCAGTTTGAGTGGGTGGCTGGGGGTTCAACCTTGGCCAAAGGCTGGAAGGCCCAGTGCTTGCGGGCCTCGGCGGTTTTGGTGGCCCAGCGTTTCGCCTTGGCTTCATCGCTGCTGCTCTCGGCGCTGCTGGCGCTGCCTTGGCGTGGGTCTGCGGCGCCCATGGCAATCCATTGCCGAAAGGCTTCGATCCGCTCCTTGGGCAAGGCGCCCTTGGGCGGCATTTGCAGTTCCTCGTGCTGATGGGTGAGGGCCAGATAAAGTGGGCTTTGCGCGGGTTGGCCCGGCACAATGGCTGGCTTGCCGGACTCGCCGCCGCGGCGCATGGAGGCAGCATCGTCCATGCTGTAATCGCCCTTGGTTTTGCCGCGCTGCTGCGAGTGGCACTGCAGGCAGTGCTCGAGCAGGGCGGGGCGAATGTGCTTCTCAAAGTGCAGCAAGCCGGCCTGCTCCGGGCTTTGCGCCGCCGCGATGCTGGCAGCGCCGCAGAGGATCAGGACAAGGATTCTGAAGGACAGGGACACGCGGGCATCAACCCCGCTGGGGCGGATGGGTTGCGTGCCTTGCGTTGGGTACCCCGCGAGGCTTACTGCACCTGCGGCAGCAGGTAGGCCAGCAGGTCCTTGATGGCGATGCGTTGCTGGGCGCCGTCGTCGCGGTGGCGCACGGTCACGGTGTCCGCCAGTTCGGGCCCTTGTTCGCCCAGAGTGTCGAAGTCAATGGTGATGCCAAAGGGCGTGCCGACCTCATCCTGGCGGGCGTAGCGGCGGCCAATGCTGGCGGTTTCATCGTAGAAACAGCTCATGTGCTGCTTGAGCAGGGCATAGACCTCGCGGGCCTTGGCCACCAACTCGGGCTTGTTCTTGAGCAGGGGGAAGACGCCGACCTTGATCGGGGCCACGCGCGGGTGCAGGCGCAGCACGGTGATGATTTCCTTCTTGCCCTTTTCATCCACCTTCTCGGTTTCACTGAAGGCCTTGGCCAGCACGGCGAGAGCCATGCGGTCCAGGCCTGCGGAGGGCTCGATGACATGGGGCACAAAGTTGCCCTTGAACAAGCGCTCAAACCAGGCGCGCACCTCGGCCTCAGGCATGGGCTCGCCCTTGGTCCTGGACTGCTCGGCGGCGAGGCGTTTGGCAATGAGGGCCTCGCGTTGTTCGGGACTGAGCTTGGCGGCGGCGTTCTTGAGTTCCTCGTCGAAGACTTCCTGCGGTTTGCCGCTGTGCTTTTGATGCTGGGAGAGGTCGAAGTCGCCGCGGGCGGCAATGCCCTCGAGTTCTTCGGTGCCAAAGGGGAATTCGCAGAGGATGTCCACACAGGCGCGAGCGTAGTGCGCCAGGTCCTGCTCGCTTTGCCAGTAATACTCAAGCACATCGCCCAGGCCGATGCGGCGATAGAACTCGGTGCGTTGCTCCACCCAATAGCGGTGCCACAACTCCCAACCCCAGTTGGGTTGGGGTTGGCTCAGGTCGGCGCCCTCGCTCCACTTGGCCACCTCGCCACAGATGATTTCCACGGCCTCATCCGGACGGATGAAGAACTCCAGTTCCATCTGCTCAAACTCGCGGCTGCGGAAGGTGAAGTTCTTGGGGGTGACCTCGTTGCGGAAGGCCTTGCCGATTTGGCAGATGCCGAAGGGCACCTTCACGCGGCTGGAGTCAAAGACATTTTTGAACTGCGCGAAGATGGCCTGGGCGGTTTCCGGGCGCAGGTAGGTGGGATCATCCAGAGTTGCAGTGGGCCCAAGGAAGGTTTTGAGCATCAGGTTGAATGGCCTTGCCGGGCCAAGTTCACCCGTGGTCTCGGGGTGGAAGTCCACGCTTTGCTGCACGGCCTGCGAGGTCTCGCCCTGAAGCTCAACCTTGGAGACGGCGGCGCGAATCTGCTCATCGTTCCAGGAGTGGTTCTGGGTCTGCAGATGGCGGCGCAGGTAGGCTTCCTTGGCGCGTTTGCGCGCGGACTCGAGATGTTCGCCCTGCGGTGAAAGCAGGCAGATGGCCTGCTCCATGCTGATGCTCTGGCCACTGGGAGTCTCGCCGAGTTGTGCGCCGGTGAAGCGCAGGGCGTTGCCGCTTTGCGCCTCAACATGGTCGGCGCGCACGCGCTTGTTGCTCAGGCTGCACTCGCGCATCAAGTCGGCGAAGGTGTCAACATGACCGCTGGCCTTCCAGATGGCCGGGTTCATGAGGATGCTGGCATCCAAGCCCAGAACATCCTCGCGCTCGCGGGTCATGCAGTTCCACCAGGCGCTGCGCAGGTTGCGTTTGAGTTCGGCACCCAGCGGGCCGTAGTCCCAGACGCCGCCGCAGCCGCCGTAGATTTCGCTGCTTTGGAAGATGAAGCCGCGGCGCTTGCAAAGCGAGACGATCTTTTCCATCGCAGCAGCGGAGGTTTTTTGGTCTTGGGACATGGCGTGAATGAAGGGTTGAGCCCGCCCAAAAGGCAGGGGCCCGAAGGGACATCGAAAGCCGCGCCTTGGCAACCAAAAGCTCTGGGCGCCGGGGGCGCTGAGGCTCTGGCAGCGCCGGCCTTGTCTTGGGCCTCGGCTTCAACGGCTCAAAAGCGGCTGACATTTGGCCGGGGCTGCCTAGAGTGAGAGGACTTCACCATGCGCCTGCTCATCCAACGCTGCCTCGAAGCCTCAGTTGATATTGCCGGTCAGCGGCAGGCCGGCATTGGCCGCGGCTTGCTGGTGCTGGTGGGCATCGAACACGAGGACACTCAAGGCGATGCGCAGTGGATGGCGGCGAAGCTGGTGGGCATGCGCCTGTTTGCCGACGAGGCCGGCAAGATGAATTGCTCCCTGCGCGAGGTGAACGGCGAGTTGCTGGTGGTCAGTCAGTTCACCCTGCATGCGCAGTGCGCCAAGGGCAATCGCCCCAGCTTCATCCGTGCCGCCAGGCCTGAGGTGGCGATCCCGCTTTACGAGTTTTTTTTGCAGGAGTTGGAGACGCTGCTTGGCCAGCCGGTGCCGCGTGGGGTGTTTGGTGCGGACATGCAGGTGGCGCTCATCAATGATGGTCCGGTGACGATCTGGTTGGACTCGCGCGATCGTCAGTGAGGTCATCAATCTCGGTGTCCTGAATGGCCTGCTGCCCGCCGGCCAGCCAGGCCAGCAGTTCCTCGTCGCTGAGTTGGCCAAGCTCCTGCGCCACGCTCTTGGGCGCATCGAGCAGGCCACGCGCCAGCTCCGCCTTTTGATTGAGCATGGCGTCAATGCGTTGCTCGATGCTGTGCTCGGTGATGAGCTTGTGCACCAGCACCGTTTGCTTTTGGCCAATGCGGTGGGCGCGGTCGGTGGCTTGGCTCTCCGTGGCCGGGTTCCACCAGCGGTCAAAGTGGATGACCTGGGTGGCCGCCGTAAGGTTGAGGCCCGTGCCACCGGCCTTGGCGCTGAGCACCAGGAAGGGCGGGCCACTGCGGGATTGAAAAGTCTCGACGATGCGTTGGCGCTCACCCACCGGCGTGCCGCCATGCAGGATGAGGCCGGGGTCACCAAAACTCTCGGCCAGCAGCAGCTGCAGTGGTTCGCAGAGTTGGCGGAATTGGGTGAAGACCAGCAGCTTCTCACGGGCCTGAACCATGGGCGCGACGAGGCGTTCGAGGCATAAAAACTTGCCGCTCTGTGCCGGGTCCCAATCGCCATCGCCGCTGAATTGGCTGGGGTGATTGCAGATTTGTTTCAGGTGGGTGAGGGCGGCGAGAATGAGGCCCTGGCGCTTGGTGGCGCTGGTCTCCTCGCGCTGTTGTTGCAGGGCCTCGCGCAGTTGAGTCAGGCGTTTGGCATAGAGGATGGCCTGTCTGCGGCTCAGTGGGCAGAGAATGTCGCGCTCGATCTTTGGCGGCAGCTCCGGCGCGATCAGCGGATCGGTTTTCAGGCGGCGCAAAATCAGCATCTGCAGCAGTTGCCGCCAGGCAGCCATGCGCTGTGGCTGCTCGCTGGCGCGTTTTGCGTTGTCGCTGAATTCGCGCAGGCCACCCGCCAATCCAGGGTTGAGGAATTCGAGCAGGCTCCACAAATCGCCGGCATGATTTTCCAGCGGTGTGCCGCTGAGGGCCAAGCGCGAGTTGGCCTTGAGCTGACGCACGCACTGCGCGGTTTGCGAGGCGGGGTTTTTGATCTGTTGGGCCTCATCCAAAATGAGCAGGTCCCAGGAGAGTTGCTGCCAGGCCTGAGAGTCGCGCAGCATGGTGTAACTGGTGAGCAGGACCTCACCGGGCTTGAGTTCTGCGGCAGGCTTGAGGCGCAACTGGCGCAGGCTCGCCGGGTCCTGATGCGCCGGGTGGCCAAGGTGGATCTTGAGCGCAGGCGCAAAGCGCGCGGCCTCAGCCTGCCAGTTGCCCAACAGCGAGGCAGGCACCACCAAGAGCGATGGCGCCTTGGCCTGGGTTTGGCGCTGCACCAACAGGGCCAGCACCTGCAGGGTTTTGCCCAGCCCCATGTCATCGGCAAGACAGGCGCCAAGGCCCAGACGACTCATGGCGGCCAACCAGCCCAGGCCCTGTTGCTGATAGGGCCGCAGCTCGGCCTTGAGTCCCTCGGGCGTTGGCGCTGCTGGTGGGCGGCGCAGTGGCGCAAGCTCGCGGGCCAATGAGGCCGAGGCCTCCACACGGCACCAGGCCGCAAGCTCGTCCTGCGAGGCGGCGGCCTTGGCCGTGGGCAGTCCGCTCAGCAGGCGCAGGCCCTCCAACAGGTTGAGACCTTCTGCGCCGGCCTGCTCCACGCGCTGCCAGTGCTCGAGCAGTTGCTCAAGCTTGGCGGAGTCCACTTCAACCCATTGGCCACGCAGCGAAATCAGGCCGGTTTGTGCGCTTAAAATCTGCGCCCACTCCGCATCGCTCAAGGGCTGGTCCTCGAGCATTGGCCGCAGCTTGAAGTCCAGCAGGCTTTGTGAATTGAGTTGTCCGCCCTCCTCGCGCAGTTGCAGTTGCACCTGCAGTTGCGGGCGGCTGCAGCGGCCCTCGCGCCACCAATTGGGCAGGTTGAGCACGATGCCACTGGGTGGCAGCGCGCTTAACTCGCGCAGTAAATTCCAGGCATCGCGCGCGTCCAAGGCCAGGGCTTGAAACAGGCGGCGGTCTTCTAGCCATCGCGCCAGAAATTTGCTGTGCTGCGCCATCCAACGCAGAGGCTGCATGATGGCATCAAGCAAGGCTTGGTCTTTGCGTTCGGTGGCTTGTTTCAGGGCGCGTGCCAGTGGCAGGTGACGCAACTCGCCGGTTCGCCCGGGCGCATCAGTGAAGGTGGCAAGAAAGGCGAAGGGGCGCTGGGCGTCGCCGGGGTTTTCGGCCAGGTGCAGCGCCAGTTTGCCGCTGCCCTGCCACTGGGGGGCGTGGTTTTTGAGCCAGGCCTGCCAATCGCCGTTGCTTTGCGCGCTGATCAAGGCGGCCATGGCCTGCCACCACTGACTCAGGGATTCGTTGCGCAGGCGTTGGGCGCCTTGAAAAAACGGTGCCTGATTGAGATGCTCCGCGAGCTTGTGGCCCGGCGGTGGCAGCAGGGCCTGCGGGCCCTGTCCCATGCAGAGTTGTTGCAGGGCCAGTTTGCCCACTTGCCGCAGCCAATGCCATGCGGGGTCCATGGGCTGCTGCGGCCAGTGCCCAGCCAGGTGCAACAACAGGGCGGCGGTGCCGCAACCAGGGTCAGGTTGATGCTGCGCCGCCTGCCAGCACTCCCAGGCCTTGTGTTGCCAGGCTTGGGTGGCCTGGCCCTCGATGCGCAATTCCAACTGCGCGTCGAGCAGGGGATCAAAGCGGGGTGGGCTGTGGCTCAAGGCGGGCGGTGACTCATGCAAGCGCAGGCCGCCCTGCCGCGCAAGGCTTCGGGCTTGGCTACTTGTCGCTTAGCCAGTGGCAGAAGAAGTCGACAATGACCTGATTGCTCTGGGGGTTGGGGTCGTGATCGGGGCGATTGGTCATCGCCACGCGTTGGGGATCTGCGCCAAGCAGGCTGTAGACCTCGCGCACGGCGTTGAGCAGGCCCCAACGCTT
>JAURHS010000036.1 GCA_030833205.1 Prosthecobacter sp. | reverse complement strand
TGGTGTCCGGGTGGGGATCAAACGCTTGGCGCTGGCAGCGTTCGTAGAATATCCCGTCAGGGACCAACGGGTTTCCGATCATCAGGACTTGCGACGGGTTCAATGAATTAAGCGCCTCAATCCGGTCGGCTTGCACCTTGCCCTTGGCATTCTTGCGCTCGCGACGAACCGAGAGCAGCTTGCCGTCGCTCTCGGTGCCCTGCGTGGGGAGCACGCTGCCGCCGCCCCAAAGAAGACTGCTCTTGAGACCCGCTCCATCGGCCTCGACTCCCAGCCAACCGGCACCACCTCCGGGAATGGTCAATGCCCAGCGACCGATGAAGGGATTTTCAGAAGCGCCAAGGACAGGGGCAGACAGCAACGAGAGAAGGCAGAGGAGGGGAGTCTTCATGGAGAGAGCGGCACAGGCTGAGACATGAGCGGCGGGCGGTCAAGACTTCCGACGAGTTGCAGAGTTGAGAAAAAATTCGCGTTGGGCCTGTGGCCTGGGTCTTGCCTTGAGGGTTCAGGAACTCAACTTGGCCCATGAGCCTCTTTCTCAACGAAATCCTCGATGCCGCCGACCGCCACCGAGCCAGTGATGTCTTCCTGATTGAGGGCGACTGGCCCCGCATGAAGGTTGACGGTGAGTTGGTGGCTCTGGGCGAATCCGCCCTTGACCCCTCAAGGATGCGGGAACTTTGGGCCTCCACCGGGACCTCTCCCGACAGCACCACGGACTGGGACACCGGACTGGTTTCCGGAAGTGGCACGAGGTTTCGTGTCAATCTCTACCGGTCCATGGGGCGGCTCGGGGTGGTGATGCGTCGAATTCGAACCGATCTTCCCGTTCTCGCGGATTTGGGGGTGCCTGATGAATTGCTGATGCGTTGGGCGCAAAAAACACGGGGGCTGATCCTGATCACTGGGCCCACTGGCATGGGCAAGAGCACCACCATGGCCGGGCTCCTGCAGTGGATGAATCAGAGCTGCGCAAGGCACATCGTGACCATCGAGGACCCCATCGAGTTCATCTACCCCACCCAGTGCTGTTTATTCACCCAACGGGAGGTTGGGCGCGACACCGCAAGCTACGCCAGGGGGGTGCGTGCCTCGATGCGGCAGGCGCCCGATGTCATCATGGTCGGTGAGATCCGGGATCTGGAGACCGCCTTGGTCACGCTCCAGGCCAGTGAGACAGGTCACTTGGTCTTGGCCTCGATCCACAGCGACAGCGCCGTGGATGCGGTGGACCGCCTGGCGCATCTGTTTCCCCCGGAACAGTCTGGGCTTGGCTTGCACCTCCTGTCACAACAGCTCATCGGGTGCCTCTGTCAAAAGCTGATCATCACCACTGGCGGCCAACGCATGGTGGTCTGCGAATACCTCGAGAACGGCGGGGCCATCAGGCAGTGGATCGCAAGGCAGGATATTGACAGTATCCGCACCTACATGCAGCGGGGCAATGACCCCAATTGCAATACCTTCCTCAACCACATTGTTCAGTGCTTTGAGGCCGGATTCATCGGGGAAACGGAGGCCATTGCCGCCTGTGGCAATGAAGTGGAGTTCCGTCGGGCCGCACGCGGGATTTCTTGAACCTTGGCGAACGCAGCCCCAAACGGCGGGCCTGTCGGTCACCGAATCGCCAAGTGTAGCCTAAATCGCACAATACCAGAACTTTGGGGGCTTTGGTCTGGGATTGGACGAGGCGCTTGTGAAATTTTTCACAAAATCGGGTTGCCCGCCTTCTGTGGCTTCCGATAATGGCCACGCCATTCCCCTCTGATGGAAGCCCTCCCTGCCGATCTCGATCTCGCGTTTCTTGTCACCAGCCTGGTCAAGATTGTCGGACTGACCTTCATGGTCATTCTGCCCATGGTGGCGTATTCGGTGTACGCCGAGCGACGCTTCTCCGCCGTCATTCAGGACCGCGTGGGTCCCAACCGCGTGGGAGTGCCCCTGACCCTTTTTGGATTCAAGAAGGACTGGCAGTTGCTTGGCATCGGCGGGCTCCTTCAGCCGATGGCTGATGGTCTGAAGTTCATCCTCAAGGAGGACTTCACCCCGCGCTCCGTTCGCACTTTTTACTACTGGTTGGCGCCTTGCCTGACCATGGTGCCCGCACTGCTGACCTGTGCAGTCCTGCCCTTCGGTTCTGAATTGGATTTCGGCTTTCTTGGTCTCAATCAGCCAGTGAAGGCGGTCATTGCCGATTTGGGCGTCGGTCCCCTCTACACATTCGCAATCGCTTCCCTTGGGGTGTACGGCATCGTGCTGGCTGGTTGGGCCTCCAACTCAAAGTACCCCTTTCTCGGAGGCATCCGTTCCTCGGCCCAGATGATCAGCTATGAGATCTCACTGGGTCTGTCCGTCATTCCTGTGTTCATGGTTTTTGGGGAGCTCAATCTCCCGGACATCGCCTCATTCCAAGACCGCAACGGTTGGTTGATTTTGCCTCTATGGGGCGAAGGTTTGAGCATCGGTCGCTGGGTGCTCTGGGTCCCGATGCTGATCTCTTTCCTGATTTTTACCGTCGCCATGTTTGCCGAGACCAATCGTCTGCCCTTTGACCTTGCCGAGTGCGAGACCGAGTTGGTTGGCGGCTACCACACCGAGTACAGCTCCATGAAGTTTGCGCTGTTCTTTCTTGGGGAGTATGCAGCGATGATCATTGGCTCTGGCCTCGCCGTCACGCTTTTTTTGGGAGGTTGGAGCATCCCCTTTGGCCCAGTCCTGGGATTGGGGCATGTGCCAGGCGAAACTCCCTTGTGGCTCGGGCTTCTCCACATTGGCTGCTTCCTTGCCAAGGTGGTTGGATTCATCCTGTTTTTCATTTTGATTCGCTGGTCGCTCCCGCGGTTCCGCTTCGACCAACTCATGAAGTTTGGCTGGCTCTTCCTCTTTGAGGCGGCCTTGGCCAATGTTCTGCTCACCGCTGCCCTGATGGTCTGGTTCCCGGTCAAATAACCCACTGACAATTCATGGCCTTCATTGAAGTAAAACGCCCTAAACTGGCCTGGCACGAGAAGGCCTTCCTCTCCACGCTCTTCAAGGGTCTGCGCATCACCCTGTCGCATGCCTGGCGGACCTTTCGCCAGATTGCCGGAGGCAAGCCGAAGGTCACCATGGAGTATCCAGAGCAAAAGTGGGACTCCAACCTGCCTGAGTACTATCGCGGTGCACCCGCACTCGTCACGGATGAGCAGGGGCGGGAGCGTTGCGTGAGTTGTCAGCTCTGCGAATTCATCTGCCCACCCAAGGCCATCCGAATCACCCCAGGGGAGATCCCCAATGACGATCCGTGGGCCAAGGTGGAAAAGCGCCCGCGCGAATTTGAGATCGACATGATCCGCTGCATTTACTGTGGCATGTGTGAGGAGGTCTGCCCAGAGCAGGCCATCTACCTGCGCAAGGACTACGCGATCACCGGACTGAGCCGTGCCGAGATGGTGCACGACAAGAAGCGTCTGTACGAAATTGGCGGTCAGCGCATCGGGCTGGTCAACAAGTGGAATGAGTTGAAGTAAAGCCATGCCTGTCCTGTTATTCTACCTCTTTGCCGCACTGGTCGTTGGCTTCGCCCTCGCCGTGGTGCTGGCGCGCAATCCTGTCACCAGTGCGCTCTGTCTCGCAGTGAGCTTCGTGGGTTTGGCAGCCTTGTTTCTCAGTCTCGATGCCTACTTCATCGGAACCCTACAGGTGCTGGTCTACGCTGGCGCGGTGATGGTTTTGTTTCTGTTCATCATCATGCTTATGGATGTCAAGGCGGAGGAGTCCAGTGCCCGCAGTCGCGGAGCGCAGGCCGCTGGCTTCGCCCTGGCTGTCCTTTTGCTCATCGAGGTGGTCAGCATCTCCTCGGCGTTGAAGCGCAGTGGCGATACGCTTGGACAACACCCCATTTCTGCGCCACTGGCGGCCAAGCTCAGGCAGCAAAGTGGCCGGCCGCTGCTCAAGGGTCTTGAGGCGGACCTTGCCAAGGGCGAGCTTCCCGATGCCAAACTCATGGGGGAAGCCCTGTTTGGCCGCCATGTGTTTCATCTTCAGTTGGTTGGATTGCTCTTGGTTGTCGCCACGGTGGGAGTGGTGGCCCTTAGCCGCAAGGATGGCGGTTCTCTCTCCTCATGATTACCCTGCAGCATTACCTTTGGGTCAGTGCAGCCCTGTTCTGCATTGGTCTGGCTGGCGTCGTGGCCCGCCGCAACGCCCTCGTGGTTTACATGTGCCTCGAAATGATGCTCAGCGCCGCCAACCTTACGCTGGTGGCCTTCTCCCGCTTTGGAGTCCGCGACGGCTTGCCTGATGTCAATGCTCAGGCTCTGGTGTTCTTTACGATCACCGTGGCGGCCGCAGAGGTGGCTGTGGGCTTGGCGATCATCCTCGCCTTGTTTCGGGCCAAGCAACGCATCGAGACCGATTCCGTCAACGCACTTCAGGGCTGATCCAGCCTCAGAACTCCATGCCCGCCGATTCACCAAGTCCCTCCAGTTTGCCGTCACTGCTACTGCTGCTGCCCCTGTTTTCCGCCCTGAGCATTTTGCTCTTCAAGCGACTGCTCAAGGGAGCCAGCGTTGCCATCTCTGTCGGGAGTTCAGCGGTCTGTTTCGTGCTTGCGCTCCTGATGCTCGGCTCCAGCGACAGCGTCACCCTCATCGCTCCCTTCATCCAAGTGCCTGGCCTCACTGCAGCGCTTGAGGCACTGGTGGATTCCCAAAGCCGAGGCATGATCTTCATCGTCCAGAGCATCGGCCTCTTGGTGCATCTGTTTTCGCTTGGTTACATGAAGGACGACGAGGCTCGGGAGCGGTTTTTTGGCGCCCTGTCCCTGTTCATGTTTTCGATGAACGGCATCGTCCTCGCTGCCAACTTGTTCATGGCCTTCATTTTCTGGGAGTTGGTGGGGTTGAGCTCATTTCTGCTGATCGGGCATTGGTTTGAGAAGCCCAGCGCCGCGGAGGCAGCCAAGAAGGCTTTCCTGACCAATCGAATCGGAGATTTCGGCTTCATGATCGGGATTCTCTGTCTGTTCATGGCCAATCACGGTGATGTCTCCTTCTCTGGTCTGAAGGAGAGCCTCGCCAGTGGTCCCCTGCATGAGACGGCGCGGCTCCATTCGGGGTTGATGTTCCTTGCCGCCATGGGCGTTTTCATGGGCGCCGTTGGCAAGAGCGCGCAGTTCCCACTTCATGTCTGGTTGCCTGATGCCATGGAAGGCCCCACGCCTGTGTCTGCGCTGATCCATGCAGCGACCATGGTGGCCGCCGGAGTCTACATGCTGGTGCGTTGCAGCTTTGTCATTGAGGCTTCGCCTTCCGCCGCCCTTTGGATTGCCTGGACTGGGGGAATCACCGCACTCATGGCGGCGCTCATCGCCGTGCGTCAGGACGACATCAAGCGTGTCCTGGCCTACTCCACTCTGTCCCAGTTGGGTTACATGGTCATGGCAGTGGGTTTGGTCGCCTCGCAGGCCGGTGCCCAGCATGATTCTGCCTCCCCGGGGCATCCCGCCATGTTCCATCTCTACACCCATGCCTTCTTCAAGGCGATGCTGTTCCTTGGCAGCGGGGCTGTCATTTACGCTTGTCACCACGAGCAAAACATCTGGAAAATGGGTGGGTTGCGGCGCCACATGCCGGTAACCTTTGCCACCTTTGCCCTGGGTACTCTCGCGCTTGCGGGCCTGCCGCTGACAAGCGGGTTTTTCAGCAAGGAAGCCATCCTTGGCGTCGCGTATGAGGTGAAGGGTCCATGGCTGGCACCGCTGTTTTGGATTGCGGTGCTCACGGCCACACTCACCGCCTTTTACATGACCCGCATGTTCTGCGTGGCATTCCTCGGCAAATCCCGCAGCGAGCACGCCTCCCACGCAACCGAGGTTCCCGCTGTCATGGCTCTGCCGTTGGTGGTTCTTGCCCTCTTGACCCTCCTCTCGCCATGGGATTGGGCGGCGCGCCTGCTCTCCGCCATGAAGCCCGATCACGCAGCTCCACACCTCACGGTGCTCTCCGCCTCGTTGCTTGCCCTTGGGGTGGGCGTGGGGGGAGGCTGGCGTCTTTATCGCAACGCAGAATCAGACCCTCTCGCGGGCCGGCCCTGGTCCCGCTGGCTGGAGAACAAGTTTTACTTCGACGAGCTCTACCAGGGCATCGTGCATCTTGTGCAGGATGGCATGGCTTGGTTGATTAGCGGTTTGGATCGTGGGCTGATTGACGGTCTGGTGGCGAGGCTTCCCGCATCCATCGCCGGTCGCTTCGGGCAGCGCCTGCGGGCCCTTACCGGCGGCCAGCTTCAGGCCTATGGGTTTTTCCTCGGGCTCGGCCTGATTTGGTTGATCTACGAGCTGGTCATGGTTTTGCCTCTGAATCCACGCTAACCCGCGACGCCTTCGAATGAGCCCCCTGTTTATCGCCCTTCTCTTGCCGGTCGTCGCTGCTGTTGCGCTGTCCCGCGGCGCTCCACTGAAATTGGCTTCCACTCCAGTGGCACTCGCCAATGTGCTCCTGATTCTGGGGGTCATGTTGAGCCGCGGTTTCGTCTCACCGGAGGTCGTCAGTCATGTCGGTTCGATAGCCATGTTGCAGTCTCCCGCGCTGAATCTCAGCGTCGGGGTGGACGGCCTTTCGTTGCTCATGGCACTGCTTACCGTTGTCGTATCGGTTTGCGCCTGCTGGCAGATTGACAACAAGCGTGAAGGAGCGCGTGCCGAGCACATTGTTGCGCACTTGATCAGCGCTGGGGCACTTGGCGCCTTTGTCTGCCGCGATCTGCTCATGCTCTATGCCTTCCATGAGTTGGCATTGATCCCCACGCTTCTGATCATCGCACTGCAGGGAAGGGGGGAGTCAGCCAACAGGCTGCGCGTGGCCTGGAAGGCAACAGTCTATCTTGGTGTGGGCAGTCTTATTTTGCTTGCCGGCCTTTGTTGGTTAATGGTGTCACTGACACCGGAGGGCGCAGCGCTTGTCACCGACCTGGACTCACTGCTTAAGCTTGCCAAGGAGCATCCCTTGCCCGCGTTGAAACAGGCACAGATCGGCTTGGTTCTGCTGGTGGGTTTTGGAACCTTGGTGAGTCTCTTTCCCTTTCACACCTGGGCTGCACCGGCATACGCCACGGCGCCCGTGTCCACTGCGATGCTGCACAGTGGGGTGCTCAAGAAATTCGGCATCTACGGCTTGTTGAGGGTGCTGCCGGGCATGTTGCCCTTGGCCTTGTCTCAGGCTTGGCTTCAGGAGGCGCTTTGCTGGGCCTTGCTTGGAAATATTCTTTGGGTGGGCTGGGTCTGTATCCATCAGCGCAACCTCGATGAGATGTTGGCTCACTCCTCGGTGATGCACATGGGCTACCTGTTTCTCGGATTGGCCGCTGGTGGTGCGGTCGCGCTGGAGGGTGTCGCTCTCCTTGCCTTTGCGCATGGCATCAGCATCGCTTTGTTATTCGCACTTGCCGGTCGCATGCGCGCGCAGCTCGGCACCCTTGAGTTCAGGCGCTTGGGGGGGCTGGGTTCACACAGCCCGGCCCTGTATGTGTTGTTTTGCTTTGGGATGTTTGCTTCGATTGGACTGCCGGGGCTGGCCAACTTTGCTGGAGAATTGATGATTTTCGTGGGCTGCTTTGGCCACCCTGGAGCAACTGCGCTTGGAATGGTTCAGTGGACCGCCATCGCCGCTCTTTGGGGAGTGGTCATGTCCGCGGTGTACGGTCTGCGCGCGCTCAGGGCACTGTTTCAGGGCACATCGGGCAGCGGCCTTTTTCTTTCTGATCCTCCGTTGGCGCAGCGTGGCGGCCTTGTTCTGCTGGCCAGTCTGCTCCTGGTGGCTGGCACCTGTCCATGGTTGCCGCTGCGCCTGATTGCCCCAGCGCCCAAGGACAAGCCTGCAGCGGGGGCCGTTGCTCCCAAGGCCCATTGACCCACTGTCATGTCTGTTTTTTATTCTCTCACCCTCATTGCTTTGGCAGGTTTGGCCCTGCTTCTCCTCGAGGCCTTCGACTCCAAGCGCGCCCTGCGATATGCCCGCGATGCCTCGCTTGGTTTGTGTCTTTTTGTGGCGCTTCGGCTTCTCACGGGGAATCTGAATTGCAGCAGTGAGGCACTGCCCTCCTGGGTCTCGCCCTGGCTGAGTTTTGATCCTTTGGCGCAGACTTTTGTCGTTCTGGGCTTGGTAAGCACGGCGCTGGTTCTGGCTTTGCTGCGCATCGGTGAGTCCTACATTCGCCAGTATACACTCGGTGGCTCCATGTCCGAGTTCTATGCCATTCCGATGATCATGGCGGCGGCAATCGGTTTCATGGCCGCGGCTCGGGACTTGGTGACCGTGTTCGTGGCATTGGAATTGGTGACTGTTTCCTTCTATGTGCTTGTGTCCATGGCGCGGAAGAGTGCGCTGTGCCTCGAAGCTGGCGTAAAGTACCTCATCCTTGGGGCCATGAGCACAGGAGTTCTCGTGTTTGGCATGGCGTGGATTTATGGGGTCTGCGGAACGCTGGAGTTTTCCGGCATCGCCTCGGCTCTGGCAGATCCTCAAATCGCAAAGGCACCCGCTCTTTTGGCCTGTGGCCTCATGATTGCCGCCCTAGGGTTCAAGGTTGCTGCGGCTCCGTTTCATGTCTGGGTTCCCGATGTGTATCAGGGCGCTCCTCTGCCAATCAGTGCCTTCCTCTCTGTGGGCTCCAAGGCGGCGGGCTTTGTGGTTCTTTGTCGCCTGCTCGAGGGGTTTCTTGGTGCGGGCTCCGTGGTGGCGGCCGAAGTGCGCCAATTGCTTGTGATCCTGGGAGGCCTCACCGTTTTGTTGGGAGCCTTGCCCGCATTGCACCAGTCCAGCGTAAAACGATTGCTGGGCTTCTCGAGCGTGAGCCACGCGGGCTTCATGATCCTTGGGCTTTCCTCCGTTGCCCCGGGAGTCACCGGAACCGGGTTGGCCTCGTTCTATCTGGCGACTTACTTGCCGATGACCGTGTTGGCCTTCACCGTTCTGACCGTGATGCGCGCTCACGAAGTTGGTGACGATCTCTCTGAAATTCGCGGTCTTTCCAAGCGCAGCCCCATGCTTGCCTTTTGCCTTACGGTTTCAATGGCATGCCTCGCTGGTCTGCCACTGAGTGTGGGTTTTCTTGGCAAGTGGTTGGTTCTGCTGGGGCTTGCGCAGGCGGGTCAGCTGGCGGCCCTAGTCATCGCCTTGATCGCAGCCGCCTGCGGTTTCTATTATTATTTCCGTCCAATTGTCGCCGCCTACTCCTCCTCTGAGGAGCCCCGAAAGGCGATCGAGGTTTCCATTCCCGCCGCCGTTCTTCTGGTTCTGCTTTGTGCTGTGGTGTTAGTCCTTGGCCTATACCCTGCGCCTCTCAACGGCCTTCTTCAACTTACCGGCGCACCCGCAGCTGCTGCGCTGCTGCGATAGGGTTGGCGATGGGGCTGAGTTGGTGGGTACGCTGCCTTCTGCGCTGGTGGGTCCGCTGCCTTGGTCACTTCAGCTTTTTGAAGAGCCCCTGGAGGAGGTCGCCGAGGCCCTCACCCTTGAGGAGGTTTCTCAGGGCCCTCTCCAACTTCATTTCGGTCTTCAACTGGCCAAGCGGGCCGCGGCTTTCGAGGTCGAGGGTCAGCAGGCCCTTATCGTTGGCGAGTGCCTTGATCGCTCCCTTGCCAAGGCTCGCGTTCTCCCCGTTTTTTTCCAGAGCCTTTTCAAGAGCAGACTGCGTCTTGGGGGTGGCACAGAGAATCCACCGGATCTGAGAATCAGATCCGTCGCCAGCGACCCAACTTCCCTTGAGGAGGTTTGCCTCAAAGGAACTGAAGCGGAGCAAGGCAGGTTCTCCCAATTTCAATGACGAGCCCTCGACGGTTCCGCGCAGGACACAGGGCTCAAGCAGCGCACCGCCCCATGCGTAGTCTCCGAGGTCCAGCCCCTGCTCAAGAAGCTTGCGCACCCCAGCACCTGCGAGGCGGGAAAGCGAGCTGCCATCACCGATTCTCGATCCTTCCACCCACTTGAACTCCCATCGGAGGGGTGCGCTGCCAGGGGGGCGCAGGATGGAGGCCTGCATCGTGAGATCGGCTAATGGCTGGTCGGTGCCCACGGTGGCAACCGTTGCCTTGGCATTGAATTCAACGCGCCAACGCTGCCGTGGACTTGGGGCAAAGCTCTGGGCAGTGATCCCTGTGATTCTTGTCAGAATGTCACCGTGGAGCACTTCAACCTCGCCGCCGGCAATCCGCACTGCGAGTTCGTCGGGCATTTGAACCGAAAGGCCATGCTCCGCTCGGTCCGCTGATTCGGAAGCCTTGAAGGTGCCAGATTGCGCTGAATCGCCGAGGGCGGAAGTCCCACTCGGCGAGGGGGAAGTCTCTGTGCGCCGTGCATCCACTTGCTTCCTGCCCGCATGCCCAATGGTTTCCACCCGCAGCTTGGGAGCGACCATGCTCAGAGAGGTGAAGGCAAGCCTCTGTTGCAGCAATGCGGCCCAATCCACTCCAATGGATGCCTTTTCGATGGTGAGGGTCATGGAGGGCTGATCGCCGATCCTTTGGCGCTTCAGGCGACAGTCGTCGACGGCGACCCTCGCAGCCCAGGGATGCAACTGCAACTTCCCCATGCTCAAATCCATGCCTTGAGCGCGAGCCCAAGCCTGCAGTTGTGTCGCGCAGGCATCGGTGATCCGCTGACCGAGGTACGCCTTTCCACCGAGCAGGATGGCAGCGGCCAGGGCAAGCAGGAACAAGACAAAGCGAATCAAGGGCGGCATGAGGTGATCCTCTGACATGGTCAAGGCAAAGGGCAAGCTCAAGGACCATTTTCCAGCTTGATCTCTGTGGATGGTGGCCGCATCAAGCCACATGGCCGATCCCCTGAATCTTGCGTCTGCGCATGCGGTTGATGAGCTGATGGCAGGCTGGCGCGGGCTGGCGCGAGCTGGTGGCTGGCATGTCAGTGAGGTGGTCGGTCGGGCGCATCGCTTTGAAATGTTCTGGACTGCCGGTCGCCCCGGCCCTGTATTTGGCTACCTTTCGGCGGGAATTCATGGTGATGAGCCCGCTGCCGCTTGGGGCCTGCTGCGCTGGGCTCAACGCAATGCGGGGCGGGCGATTCTCGGCAATTTGCTGATCGCCCCATGTCTGAATCCCGAGGGGCTGCGCACCAATCTGCGCTGCGCTCCCTCTGGCCTGGATTTGAACCGATGCTTCGATCGCACGGGCATGCCATGGGTGCGGCAGTGGAGGCGCTTGTTGGCGCTGGCTAAGCCCTCAAGGGCTGTGCTGTTGCACGAGGATTATGATGCTGGCGGATGCTATCTCTATGAGTTGGTGGGGAAGGGGGCGAGTAGCGTGGGCCGGCAATTGCTGACCAAGGCGGCGGGGCGATTGGGGGTTGACGCTCGCCGTCGGATTGATGGACAGCGGGCGACTCAGGGTTTGATGGTTCGCGGGCCCGGCCTGCGCCTGCCACACGGGCAGCCCGAGGCCCTCGCGCTTGCAGAGATTGGCTGCAGTCCCAACTTCACCTTTGAAACGCCATCAGAGGCTGCATTCGCGGATCGGGTCAGGGCGCACGATCGCTTTGCAGATGCGGCTTTGAGGATCTCTTTGGGCTAACCCAAGCGTGGGCTCGGCCAAGCTGTTCCATGGAGCGGAGCCATCGTTCTCGGCAGCTTTGGAAAGTGTGGGCGCGCTGAACCGTATCCGTTTGGTCCATGCTTTCCGTTTCTTCCCGACATCGTGGCCAGTTCTGTGACGGCTTGGGCCGCCGCGATTTCCTGCGCATTGGAGGGCTCGGTCTTGGCGGGCTTTCGCTGCCGGATTTACTTGCTGCGGAGTCAGCCTCGGCACCTTCTTCCCGAAAGCAAAGGGCAGTCATCATGGTCTTTTTGCCGGGCGGCCCCCCGCATCAGGACATGTTCGATCTCAAGCCCGATGCTCCGTCCGAGGTTCGCGGCGAGTTCAAGCCGATCGCAACCAATGTTGACGGCATCCAGATTTGCGAGCTTCTGCCAAGGCTGGCGCGGATGATGGACCGCTTCACCCTCATTCGCTCGCTCGCGGACTCCGAGGGGCGCCACGATGCCTTTCAGTGTCTTACTGGCCGCACCGTCAAGGGGCAGCCTCCAGGCGGGTGGCCCTCCCTTGGGGCTGTCGTGTCCAAGCTGCAGGGTGCCACCCACGCGTCCATGCCTCCGTTTGTGGGCTTGTCCCCAAAGATGGGAGAAATGCGCTGGGCAAACAACGGCGACCCTGGTTTCCTCGGGGTTTCTCACGCGCCGTTCCAACCCAATAAGGGCGCAGGAACCCAGGACATGAGCCTGCGCGGAATGACGCTCGAGCGGCTGCGCGATCGCGCCACACTGCTGCGCTCAATTGATCAACTTCGGCGCGACATGGACGCCAGTGGTTTGATGGCGGGCCTTGACGGATTCCATCAACAAGCTGTCGAGGTGTTGACGCAACCAAGGCTTTTGGAGGCTCTGGACCTCAGTCGCGAGGATCCCAGGGTTCGGGCCCGGTACGGGCAGGGTGAGAACCGCAACCGGGACGATGGCGGCCCGAGGCTGACGGATCATTTTCTGGCAGCCCGAAGATTGGTCGAGGCTGGTGCGCGGGTCGTGACCCTTGGGTTCAGCCGGTGGGACTATCACAGCAACAACTTTGGACAGCTGCGTGAGGACCTCCCCTTGCTAGATGCGGGTGTCAGTGCGCTGGTCGAGGATCTTCACCTGCGCGGTCTGAGCCGCGAGGTTGCCGTTGTGGTGTGGGGCGAATTTGGGCGCACGCCGATCATCAACGCCAAGGGCGGGCGCGATCATTGGCCAAGGGTTGCTGCTGCGCTTTTGGCGGGTGGTTCATGGAAGCATGGTCAGGTGATTGGAGCGACCGACCGCCTTGGTGGCGAGCCCACGGAGCGTCCTGTCGCCTTCGGTGAGGTGTTTGCGAGCCTCTATCAGCACCTCGGCATTGATCCTCATCGGGCTGCGGTTCATGACTTCAGTGGTAGACCGCAGCATTTGGTGGAGGGGCACCATCAGGCGCTTCCAGAACTGATTTGATTTCAACAGCAGCATTCCTATGAAACTGATTCACCTCGCAGGTCTTCTTTCCATGAGCGCTGGCGCATCGGCTGCGCCTCAGGAGCAGTTGCTCAACTTCGCCAATGACATCGTTCCCATTCTCACCAAGGGGAGTTGCAATTCTGGCGGCTGTCACGGCAAGGCAAGCGGGCAGAATGGCTTCAAACTCTCCCTTCTCGGCTTCGAGCCGCAGGAGGACTTTGAGCATATTGTCAAAGAGGCAAGGGGGCGTCGGATCTCGCCTTCTGCACCGCAGCAAAGCCTGTTTCTGACCAAGGCGACGGCCCAGGTGCCCCATGGTGGTGGCAAGAAACTCGACCCCAACAGCGAGGAGTATCAGGATATTGTGCGCTGGATTCGGCAGGGCATGCCTTATGGCAAGGCCACCGACCCGAAGATGGAGCGCATCAGCGTTTCTCCGCCGGCCAAGGTGCTGCCGCTGAAGGGAGGCGTGCAGCTCAAGGTGACCGCGCATTACAGCGATGGCAGCACTCGTGATGTCACTCGCCGCGCGCTTTATGAGCCCAATGAAAAGTCGATGGCTCAGACCAGTGAGTCCGGCGGAGTGGAGTTGTTTGACCTTCCGGGTGATGTGGCAGTGATGGTTCGCTATCAGGGCAAGGTGGCAACTTTCCGAGCCACCGTGCCGTTGGGGGCCCCAGTGGGCGTGCAGCCGCCGGTGAGCAATGAGATTGACCGCATTGTCTTTGCCAAGCTGCGTACCATTGGCATTCCCTCCTCCGCGGTTTGTGATGATGGCACCTTCCTGCGTCGGGCAACGCTGGATATCGCAGGCAGGTTGCCCAGCGCAGCGGAAATGAAGGAGTTCCTCGCCGACAAGGATTCAGGCAAGCGGGGCAAGCTGATTGACCGGCTTGTGGACAGTGAAGGCTATGCGGAGTACTTCGCCAACAAGTGGGCCTCGCTGCTGCGCAATCAGCGCACTCAGCCCACCTTTGCGCGCGGCAGTTACCTGTTCTGGAATTGGATTCGCGACAGTCTCAGCCAGAACAAGCCCTATGACCAGTTTGTCACCGAGGTGGTGGCAGCCTCAGGCAGCCTTGATCAGCACCCGCCGGTGGCCTGGTATCGTCAGGTTCGTGACGCGAAGACGCAGATGGAGGATGTGGCCCAGTTGTTTCTTGGGACACGCATGCAGTGTGCGCAGTGCCACCACCATCCCTTCGAGAAATGGAGTCAGCAGGACTACTATGGCCTGGCGGCGTTTTTTGCCAATGTGGCCCGCAAGCCTGGCGCAATCCGCGACGAGGAGATGATCTTCAGCAAGAGAGGCAGCGCCCAGATGGTGAACATCCGCACCAAGCAACCCGTGGTGCCTACCAGCCTCGGGGGCAGTGAGGTCAAGCTTGCACCTGAGCAGGATCCCCGATTGGAACTGGCTCAATGGATGCGCAGCGGCAACAATCCTTTTTTTGCGCACACGCTGGTCAATCGTTACTGGAAACACTTTTTCAATCGTGGGCTCATCGAGCCCGAGGACGACATGCGCGAAACCAATCCTGCGGTCAATCCTGAGTTGCTGGAGCACTTGGCGCAGTTCTTTGTGAAGTCCGGCTACGATCTCAAGGCCTTGGTCCGGTACATCGCGAGATCCACCACCTATCAACTCAGCGCGCAACCCAATGGTCCCAATGAGAAGGATCGTCAGAATTTTTCCCGCTACTATCCCAAGCGCTTGAATGCTGAGGTTCTTTACGATTCCATTCAAAACCTGCTCGAGGGGCGCAGTCAGTTCGCAGGGCAGGAGGCGGGCACCAGGGCAGTGGCGCTGCCTGACAACAGCTACAATCAAACGACTTATTTCCTCTCGGTGTTTGGGCGTCCTGATTCCTCCAGTGCCTGCGAGTGTGAGCGCACCCAGGAGGCAAGCCTTGCACAAAGCCTGCATCTGCTCAACGCAGCCGACATCCAGACTCAGCTGTCGCGAAACGATGGCCGGGCGGATCGTCTTGCCAGAGACGGCCGCCCCGATGACGACAAGATCACCGATCTTTACCACATCGCGCTGAGTCGCGAGCCGAACCCGCAGGAGTTGACTTTGGCCCAGAAGCACCTCCTGTCCAAGTCCTCAGGCAAGGTGGGCGCTGCTGAGGTGCTCGCCGCGCGTCGCGAAGCCTTCGAGGACATCCTCTGGGCGCTGCTCAACACCAAGGAGTTCCTCTTCAATCACTAGAACGGCAGCCAAGCAGCGGGCTTGGTGCGTTTCGCACCTCTGCCTCATCGCCTCGGGCTTGGTGCGGGCCGCCTGTTGTTCCTGTTCATCGGCATGAAATGTTTCCTCTCCCTCTCCGCTCTGGCGTTGTGCCTGGCTGGCGCGATCAGCGCACAGGTCACTTACCCTCAGCCCTACCTCCAAGCTCTGGACGCTGTGGTGTTCGCCCCTGGGGCCCAAACCGTTCTTTCCCTCACCGGCACGGGGCTGGACACGGTTCAGTCAGCAGTTCTCGCCCGTCGCTCCTCGGCTCTGGTCAAGGTGGATTTGCTTCCAGCCAAGGAGGGCAAGGGGCGCGTGCTTGCCAACTGGCCATCGTCCTTGGCTGAAGGCTGGTGGGACTTTCGCGTGCTCACGCCTCACGGTCTGAGCAATCCAAGGGCGGTGCTGGTGAGTCGGCGTCCCGTCACCTTAAGCCCTGGAAGCAACGACAGCCCAGAGAAGGCGCTCAACCTTCCCTCAGAGGGCGTGGTTTCCGGGCAGTTTAAGGCCGGGGCGGCTCATTGGTTTGCGATCAACCTGAAGCGTGGTCAACGCCTTCAAGGTGTGCATGGGCAGGGCACTACGGATTCCCGTTGCCGCCTGATGGGCTGGCTTGAGGACCCACAAGGGCGATTGGTTGCCCGCTTACGGGATGGCGGCATGGAGGCCTTGATCTCGGCCGATGGGCAGCATCGTCTGAAGTTGCATGACATGATGTTTGGTGGGGGCGTGGATCATCACTTTGTTTTTGAATGGTCCTGTGGCCCCAGGCTTTGGGCTCGTGGCCGCGATGCCGTGGTGGGTTGGAATCTCCCCGGAGGAAAGGACATGAATGGGGTTTCGGTGGATGGGGGACCACCTGTGCAGTGGCTCGCCTTTGACCCTGCGAAGCCGCCGTCCTGGATCGCCGCTGCGATTGCTGCGCCCCAGCTTCCCAGCCTGCCGCAGAAGCTTGGTCTCGCGGCAAACAAGGCCGGTGCTGCGCGGGTCGAGGGACAGGTTGCCCATTGGACGGGTTGGTTCCCGCTGAGGGGCGAAGCCATGGTTCACGAGTGGCCGGTGAAGAAGGGGGATCGCTTGTTGGCTCAGGTCATCAGTCATGCGCTCGGATTTGCCAGCGATGCGCTGCTCATGGCGGAGTGGAGGCGGGACGATGGCAAGGGTGCGGTCACCTTTGCCGCCGAGGCAAACGATGTCGGAGTCTTGCAGCCGGCACCGACGACTCGCTGGCAGGGGCTTGATCCCTCCCTCAGTCTAGAAGCGCCTGCTGATGGCACCTTGCGACTTCTCGTGAGTGATCCTGGCAATGCGGCCAATGGGCGCAGGCTTCCCTTTGAGCTGCGGCTTAGCCTTCGTGGTAAGGAGCCTGCGGGGTTGGCGCTGGATGCCGAGCAACTGATCGGCTTCCATGCCGCAACTCCTCCCGCGGCTGCGACTGCCGCCGCCATTGCAGCGCCGAATCTGCTGCGCGGTGGCAGCGCCATTCTTGAGGTGTATGTGCCAGGCAGGGATGCCAGCAGCGCTGGGCAGCCCATCGAGGCTTCAGCAGAAGGCTCTGCAATTCGGCTTCAGGGCTGGGTGGGTGCCGGGCGCAGCATGGGTTATGTTTCGCTGTCTGCCCCGGAGCAGGTGGGCCACAGTGTATTTTCCCTGAGCCCAGCGCTTCGCGTTCAGAATCTGGTCTGGCCGGTGGCCGATGTCGCACGCGAGGCTCCGGTGCACCGATTGAGCTCTCCCGCCGTCTTTGCAGTCAGTGAGCACAAGGCACCTGTGCTTGTTGAATTGGCGCTCAAGCCGGGCACTTCGGCGACTCTGGCGGGCAAGCTCAGCCTTCAAGTCAAGCTGCGGCGCTCAGCCGAATTCAAGGAGGCGATGAAGCTCAGGATCCTCGGCCTTCAGGAGTCCGCAAAGGCACCTGAGGTCACGGTGCCTGCTGGCGCCAACGAGGCCACGATTGACCTTGATCCCAAGACGCTGAAACTGCCTGCTGGCGATCTGGTGCTGTATGCCCAAGGTACCGCCAAGATGGGAATCCGGGCTCAGGCCGCAGCCATTGAGGCTGCCACCGCTGCCAAGGAAAGAGCTGCCGCAGCTGTCAAAGGCTTGGCGGGGCCAGCCAAGAAAGAGCCAGAGGCCAAGGCTGCGGTGCCCAGTTCGGCACAACTGGCACTTGCTGAGGCCGAGAAGACCCTGGCAGCCTTGTTGAAATCCAATCCCTCGAAGGATGTGGTTGCCCTCGTCCACTCGCCCCTTCTGCGCCTGGAACTGCGCTGATGCCGTTCCTGGCACAGTCGGGCGGCGGCCAGAGTACCCTAGCGTCTGATCTGCAGGCCCGTTTTGCTGGCAATTGGGCTGGTGTCGTGGTGGTAGGGGGAGCCACCTACTTTGGGGCCGCCAGTGCTGCACTGGCTGAGCATCAACGAGGAGACGATGATGGCCAACAGAGGGAGGTGCTTTCGTTTCATGGTTGGTGTGGTTGTGGCGTTGGTTGGGCGCCGGTAAGAATACGGCGGATTCAGCCTTTGAGTTTGTCTTGAAGGTCGTTTTTTTCGCGGTTAGGTGTGGAATCTGCCATTGGTTTTGGAATTGCCTTTTTTGTTGCGCACATGATCGCCAGCCTCTCGCTGCCGCCCCTCTTTGCGCTGCTCGCCCTGATGTTGCTTGCGGTCGTTCCGATGGCGCTTGCCGCGCACCGCCTGCGACAACCGCTGCTCAGTGGCTATTTCCTTTGTGGCGTGTTGCTCGCCAATTCAGGCATCTTGGGCGTTTTGGGCTTGGGTAGCGCTCAGGGCATTCGCGAGATCTCAGAGATTGGCGTGATGTTGTTGATGTTCACCCTGGGGTTGGAGTTTTCGCTTTCCGATTTGAGGTTTCTGCGCAGATGGGCCTTGTGGGGCGGGTCGGCACAGATGTTGTGCTGCGCGGTTTGCGGATTTGTGGGCGCTTGGTTGCTCGGTTTCGAGAGCCGTGCTGCGCTGTTGGTTTCGGTGATGCTGGCAATGAGCTCCACGGCTATTTCCGTCAAGAGCTTGCAGGGGCTTGGTGTTGAATCCAGCCCTGGGGCAAGAATGGCACTGGCGGTTGCCATTTTTCAGGATCTATTCATCATCGGTTTTCTGGTCTTCGCGCCCTTGCTTCTCGATGGTGGGGGAGGGGTGAGCGCCAGGGAGGTGGCCTCGCTGCTGGGGCGGGCACTTTTTTTTGGAGCCTTGTGCGCCCTATGTGCAAGGCTGCTGTTCCCGCTTCTCTTTCATGCGGCGGCGGCCACCAGGCAGCGCGAGGCATTCACGCTTTGTGTGGTGGGTTCGTGCATCGGGCTGGCCTGGATTGGAGCCGAACTGGGGTTGGGGGTGGCGTTAGGAGCCTTCGTGGCCGGTTTGGCGGTAAGTCAGTCTGTGTTCAAACCCCGCATCGCCGCGGATGTCATGCCTTTGAAGGATTTGTTTCTCACGGTCTTTTTCATCTCCGTGGGGCTGATGGTGGACCTTCGTGCCGCACTCGACCAGTGGCAATCCCTGTTGGTCTTCACCATGCTTTTCATTGGTGGCAAAGTCTTGATTTGCGCCTTGGTCGCCCGTGTGTTGGGCTTGGCGCCGCGGCAGGCATTGCTGGCCGGTGCCGCGCTTTGCAGTGCAGGAGAGTTCTCCCTGCTGCTGTTGCAGCAGGTGGAGGGACGGGGCATGTGGACGGTCTCCACCCACCAGTTGCTTGTGGCCGTTTGCGCCCTGAGCATGGGTCTGTTGCCCATGGTGGTGAGGTTCTGCGATGCCTTGGGTGAGTTGGCGCAGCGTCGCGGTTGGTTGGTGCGGCGCGGCAATTCAAGCGCTCATGATGCAAGCCTGTCACTGCGCATCAAGGAGCTCGAAGGGCACGCCATCATCGTGGGTTTTGGCCCGGTAGGCCGGGCGCTCAACGAGTCTTTGCAGGGCCGCGGCATCAACACGCTGGTGGTGGATCTCAACGCTGAGACGGTGCAACAGCTCAAACGGGAAGGGCAGCCGGTCTTGTTTGCAGATGCCGCTGACTTGGAGACCTGGGAGTTGGCCCGCGTCAGGGAGGCCGCGCTGGTGGCATTTAGCTTTGCAGACGCACCGGTGATCGCCCACGCACTCACCAGCCTGCGAGAGTTGGGCCCCGAGGTGCCCGTTCTTGCGCGTGCGAGATTCGCCTCCGATGTGGATCGGCTCAAAAGGCTTGGGGCGACCGTGGTGATCAACGATGAGAGGGAGGCAAGTCTCGCCGTTCTCGACCAGGCCCTTCTGCTCCAAGGCGGCGGAAATCCAGCCACAACCTCAGAGGTTGATCCCGCTGCTGAGATCTAGAGGGCCAATGGCGGGGCCCCGCGTTGCCTACGATGAGCGCTCAGCCACCGCTTGGTCGAACGCCTCCCAGAGCACCGCAATGCCTTCCTCAAGGGCGGCTTTGGGTGTGGTCAGCGGTGGGCAAATCTTGACGGTTTGTCCCCAAGCGCCGACAGGCGCAAACATCAGCAGACCCTTCTGATAGCAGAGCTCAACCACGCGGTGAGCGAGATCGTGATCCGGGCTTCCGTCCGCCTTGATGGTCTGCAGGCCCGCAACCAGGCCGCTGCAGGTCACATGCCCCACCATGCCGGGGTGACGGCGCTTGACTTCGAGGCAACCCTCGCGGAGCACCGGCTCCAGCCGCGCGGCATTGCCGGTGAGGTCCTCATCAAGGATCTTGCGAATGTTTGCCAGTGCTGCCGCACAGCAAACCGGGTTGCCACTGTGCGTGCTTGTCATCGAGCCCGGGGGAAACTGATCCATCACTGCGGCGCTGCCGATGACTGCGCTCAGCGGCATTGACGATGAGATTCCCTTGCCACAGCAGATCAGGTCAGGCACCACGCCGTAATGCTCGAAGGCCCAAAACTTACCGGTGCGGCCAAAACCAGACTGCACCTCATCAAAGGTCAGCAGCACCTGATGCTCGTCGCACCAGCGCCGCAGCTCTTTGATGTAGGGCACTGGTGCAAAGTCAGGTCCCACTCCCTGATAGCTCTCCATGATTACTCCTGCGATGTCTTCAGGCTTCATGCCGCCCTGTTCGATGGCCTTGAGGAACCCGTCGAAGCTACTGTCCTTCTCCCAGTAACCGTCAGGGAAGGGGGCGTTGAGGATGGCGGGGTCGAGGTTGACAATCCACTCCTTCTGCCCGCGAATCCCACCAGCCTGCTGGCTGGCGAGGGTGCGGCCGTGATAACCGCGCTCGAAGCCGACAATGCCAATCTTGCGGCGCCCGCCGACTTTGATGCCATGCGCTCTGCTCAGCTTGATGGCGCACTCCGTCGCCTCGCTGCCTGAGCTGAGAAGAAAGACCTTTTTCAGTGGCTCCGGTGAGAGGGAAGCAATGAGTTCGGCCAGCGCGGGGCGCTCCTCCGAGGGGAAGACATAGTTGTGGATCAGTCCGCTCTGAATCTGCTCGATCATGGCTTGGCGGACCTCTGGAGCTCCGTGGCCGCAGTTGGTCACCAAGACCCCGCTGCTCCAGTCCAGCCAGCGGTTGCCGTACTTGTCGTAGACAAAGATGTCCTCGGCACGGTCCCAGACAATCGGGGGCATGCCCCGCATCGACAAGGGTTCAAAGCGACGGCTGCGCTCAATGTGCTGCAGGGAGTCAGGGTGGGGAACTGCAGTGCAGATGGTGCGGTAGGCAGTGGCCACTGCGGGAACTTGCTGGGGGGTGCTGTCGAATTCTTTGCCCATGGGGAGGCTCTACACTGACTTTGATGGGCGTCAACCGCTACTCCCATTCCGCCCGCAGTCCGTGCTTTTGTGACCCCCTCAAAAAGGCAAAAAGGGCCCTCATTTGGGCCTTGGCTCCGCCCCGGACTGCGGGCAGACTTCGACCATGCGTTTCCACCCGCTGCCTTCCGAACTTTTCATCGCCAACCGCCAGCGTCTGCTCGCCCTTCTTCCTGCCGGCGCCGCCGCCCTGGTCACCAGCAACGACATCATGCCCACCAATGCCGATGGCACCATGGGCTTCGTCCAGAACAGTGACCTTTTTCACCTCACTGGCATTGATCAGGAAGACAGCGTACTTCTGATTTTTCCCTCCGCCGGTGACCCCCGATTGCGCGAAGTGCTTTTCTTGCGGCAGGGCAATGAGACCATCGCGCTTTGGGAGGGCGAGAAGCTCTCCGCCGAGAGGGCCACTGCGCTCTCAGGCATTTCCCAAGTCCGCTGGCTTGATGAGTTCGAGGTGCTTTTGCGGCAGGTGTTGTGTCAGTGCTCGGTGCTGTACCTCAACGGCAACGAGCACCCCCGCGCCAGTTCTGTTGTTGAGACGAGGGAATTGCGCCTGGCTCGACAGCTTCGTCATGACTGGCCGCTGCACGAGTTCCGCCGCTTGGCTCCGCTGTTGCATCAGTTGCGCATCGTCAAACAGCCTCAGGAGTTGCGCGCGTTGAGCGAGGCAATTTCAATCACTGAGGCTGGCTTCAGACGCGTGCTGCGCGCGCTGCGCCCAGGCATGCACGAATTCGAGATTGAGGCGGAGTTTGCGCACGAGTTCATCCGCAATCGGGCGAGGGGATTTGCCTATCCTCCAATCATTGCCAGCGGCATCAACGCCTGCGTTCTGCACTATGTTACGAATCATCAGGCCTGCCATGAGGGTGACATGCTGCTGTTGGATGTCGCCGCAAACTATGCCAACTACAATGCGGATTTGACCCGCACGATACCGGTGAACGGCCGTTTTACAGCTCGTCAGCGCGCGGTGTATGACGCCGTATTGCGCGTGCTCACAGAATGCCGCCTGATGCTTCGTCCCGGGGTTTTGTTGCGTGAGTACCAGGAAGAGGTCGGCGCGCTGATGACCTCTGAACTCATTGGTCTGGGGCTCTTGGATCGGCAAGCAGTGGCTTCGCAGGATCCTCAGCGCCCCCTGTATAAAAAATACTTCCCGCACGGGTGCAGCCACCATCTCGGGCTTGATGTGCACGATGTCGGGGCCACATGGGAACCGCTGAAGGCCGGCATGGTGCTGACCATCGAGCCTGGAATCTACATTCGAGAGGAGCGGCTTGGCGTAAGGCTGGAAAACAACATCCTCATTGGCGAGGACCGCAACACCGATCTCATGGCCAGCATCCCAATTGAGGCCGACGAAATTGAGGCGCTCATGAACGCCAGTTGAGGCGGATGTGGCTCACCAGATCCGCTGCAAGAGCCTGCCCCAGAACCCTCTTGCCTCGCGCCTGGCAGCGAAACCGGCCGCAGGCTCCTCACTGCTGCGGTTCCAAGGACCGACATGGTCAAAAACTCGGCAGCTTGTGATTTCAATGCGGGCAAGGGGGCAATCATTGCCGTCCACGGGCACCTTTGCGATCTTCTCGAGAACTTCAATGCCGTCCACGATTTGCCCGAAGACACTGTACTGCCCATCCAAGGCCGCGTAATGGCCCAAAGCCACGAAGAACTGGCTTCCGTTGCTGCGCTTGGCGGGATTCACGCGGTTGGAGCGTCTTGCCATGGACAAGGAACCCTTGCGATGCGGCAGGCCAATCTCGGCCTCCAAGGTGGACTCCTCACCACCAGTACCCCAACGGGAGCGCTCGCTGCCATCCTTGGTGAGCGGGTCACCCATCTGCACAAGGAAACCGGAGATCGCTCGATGAATCGCCGTGCTGTCATAGGCACCGCTTTCGCAATTTTGCCTGAATCTTTCGACACTGCGAGGTGCCTGGTCAGGGTAAAGCTCGATCAGGATGCTCTCGCTGCGGTTGCCCAGAGACAATTCGACGCTGGCGAGTAGACGCCGGCTATCCGGAGCCCAGCCCGACGGCTTTGGCTGCAAGGCGGCGGGATCGTTCTTGGCCTCCGCAGGCAGCGTTTTGCTGTCGTTGCTCAGGCTCTGGGCGCGCTGGGCAAGTTCAGAGATGTCGAGCAAGGGCGAGCTGAGGTTGTCCAGCGCGCCCTTCGCCTTCTGGGAGGAAGAAGGGGCTTGTGCCCACGCGGAGGCGGCGCAGAGGCCAAGAAAGAGAAGTGCCAAACGCGGGGAGAGAATCATGAGCGGTAGGGGGCCTCAGCGCAGTGCCGAAGGGACTGGGGGATTGGGGGTTGGGGCATTCGAGCTTGCTGGCCTCGTGGGCTGTGACTTGAGGGGCACTGGTGAGGCAGGCGGCTCAGGCGAGATCATTTCGGGGACTGCGGGGGAGGCGGCACCAGCTTTGGGCTCGTAGTACTGAAACACCCGACGCGGCCCACCCTTGGTTTTGCGCTTGGGAAGCCCCCAACTCACATCCAACGCATCCATCTCAGCGACAGTCGGGAAGCTGGCGTCAACGGTCTCGCGCTTGAAGATGCAGGACCCAAGAGTGCTGCAACAAAGAGAGAGAATCAGGAAGGAGGAAAATGAGCGAGTCATGGAAGAGGCAGGGCCACGAGGCTGCACCAAGCGCCAATTGTACCTCCCGCTGCGGCACCGATCAATAGCGAATCCTCAGACTGCGGGGGGCGTTTGAGCAGAGCCATTCCCATGCTGCCACCCCAAGGACAACTCACCCCGCGGGAAACCTCGCCCAAGGGCTGGGAATCCCCGTCCTGCCAACACTGCAGAGGTGAATTGAAGTCGGGAAGCTCTGCGCTGCGCCAAAAGTACAGTCGGCTTGGAACCTTCCCCGCGCTTTCCATTCTCGACACCACCTCCTGGCCAAGGTAACAGCCCTTGGCGAAGCCGACCGCCCAGTGTTGTAGGCCTGCCTGATGAGGGAAGAGCCCCGGCAAATCCCGAATGGAGCAAGGAATTCCGCGCGATAGGCACCACTGTGCGGCCTCGGATGCCTCAAGCCCCTGCGGCCAGGACGGCGGCAGAGGGGTCTCCGCGGGTAGCCAGAGCTCACTGCCTCCTCGCATCCAGCGAGAACTGGACACCAACCTTGCGCCCTTCGGCAGCTCCAGAGTCGAAAACTTCTCGGGGCTAAAACCACGAAGATGAAGGATTCGATCAGGACTTTCCTCCTCTGCAAGCAATACATCATCAGCGATGATGTATTTTTCGAGCCTGCTTTGCAGCACGCCTGCCATCTCGCGATCACAGTCCACCATCCAATCGGGGCCCCTGCGATGCAGCCCCACGACCACCTCGACCTTGCCCAATCGGTTCAACAGGAGGCCTGGCTTGATCTCGGCCTCTCCGACCATCGAAACATCCGCCGTGGTCTGGCCATTGAGGAAGCGAGTTGCATCGCCTCCAGAGAGCCTAAACTGCGCCCTGGGCGGCATTTCCACCCAAGCAGGACGAAGGGGGCTCCAGACGGCAGAATCAGGGCCCAATGGCTTGGGCAAATCGGCGTCGGATGGGAAGAGAAGCATCAGTACAGATTACGCGTGACGCCCTTGAAAGGTGAGCTCCGCAATGCCTGACTTGTCCAATTCACCCAGACCAAGCGACACCATCTTTTGATATTGAGCGGCGGTGGCTGCATTGAGAGGCAGATCAAGCCCCACAGCCCTCGCCAGGCCTGCTGCAATGCCGCTGTCCTTGGCAGCATGTGCAGCAGAGAACCAGCAATCATGCTCACGAGCGCACATGTCAGGGCCATCGGTTTCCAGCACACGGCTGTTCGCCCCGGTTTGTGAAAACACCTCACGGACCATCTCCAGGTCATGCCCGAGAGCTTGGGCGAGTCCGAGGCCCTCCGCCAAGCCGGCGGTGTTGATATTCATGACCATATTGACAAGCGCCTTGACCTCCGCTGCCCTTCCGGCCGCTCCAATGTAACGACGATTGACGCTCATCTTCTCAAGGATGGGAAGGACCTGTTCGTAAACCGCGGCCTCGCCGCCGAGCATCAAGTAAAGCTTGCCCTCGCGCGCGTGGCTGATGCTTGAGGCCATGCTTGCTTCAAGGCTGGCTGCACCTGCTGCCTTGGCGAGAGTCTCGATCTCCCGATGGATCTGCGGTGAGAGGGTCGCGCAGTTGATGAAAACACGGCCTGCTGAGCCTTGGAGTAGGTTGTCTCCTGGGCTGGTGAAAATCTCACGCATCGCCGCATCATCAGTGACCACCGTGAAGATCACATCGGCATTGGCCGTGACCTCGGCGAGGCTCTGCGCGCAGAGAGCACCCAACTCCCGCCCAAGACTCTGGGCCAGAGGTAGGTGCAGATCGAAAACCGCGGTGATTGAATAACCACAATCCTTGAGGCGGCGTGCCATGTTGGCTCCCATCCGACCCACTCCGACAAAGGCAATGCGAGAACTCATCAGGCAAACCTACTAGCCCCTATGGCGGGGCCTGACAAGACCAAAGCCGGAATCTCCGCAGCACAAGGCTTGGGCAACAAAAAGCCTGCAGTCATGGGGCAACCCAGAACTGCAGGCTTCCGATGGGTGGCTGAGGCCAACCCGAGCCTGTCAAATGCCCTTGGAGACAATGTACTGAAGCAGGTCCACCACGCGATTGCTGTAGCCCCACTCATTGTCGTACCAGCTCACCAGTTTGAAGAAACGGCTGTTGAGCTCAATGCCGGAGCCAGCGTCGAAGATGCTGCTCTGGCTGTCGTGGATGAAATCTGAGGAGACGACCTCATCGCTGGTCCAACCCAGCACGCCCTTGAGGTAGGTCTCAGAAGCCTTCTTCATGGCCGCACTGATCTCAGCGTAGCTGGTTTCCTTGGTGGTGCGAACCGTGAGGTCCACTGCCGAGACCGTCGGTGTGGGGACGCGGAAGGCCATGCCTGTGAGCTTGCCCTTGATCTCGGGAATGGCGAGACCAACCGCCTTTGCGGCACCAGTCGCACTGGGGATGATGTTGATCGCAGCGCTGCGGCCGCCCTTCCAGTCCTTCTTCGAGGGGCCATCCACGGTTTTCTGAGTCGCGGTGTAGGAATGCACGGTGGTCATCAGCCCCTCCTCGATGCCAAATCCTTCCTTGAGGAGAACATGGCAGATCGGTGCGAGGCAGTTGGTGGTGCAGGAGGCGTTGGAGATGATGTGATGCTTGGAGGCATCGTACTTCTCATGGTTCACGCCCATGACGACGGTGATGTCCTCATTTTTGCCAGGGGCTGAGATGATGACTTTCTTGGCGCCCGCCGCGATGTGCCCCTTGGCCTTTTCGCCTTCGGTGAACAGGCCAGTGGACTCAATGACAATGTCCACTCCAAGCTCCTTCCAGGGCAGTGCCGCAGGACCCTCGCGCACCGCGAGGCACTTGATCTCCTGGCCATCCACCACGAGGATGTCATCTTCCTCGAGGTCTGGGCGACTCTTCTTGGAGGAAACAGACTCGCGCGCCTTGCCCTGCGTGCTGTCGTACTTCACGAGATAGGCAAGGTTGTCCGCAGGCACCAGGTCGTTGACGGCGACCACCTGAATCTGTTTACCAAGCAGGCCCTGATCGCAGATTGCCCGAAACACGAGACGACCGATGCGCCCGAAACCATTGATGCCGATTTTGACCATGTGAGAGGAGGAGTGTGGGAGTGAGGGTTTTTCTGCCTGTGGCTGGCAACGCCAGCCGGGCAGGGTGATGGATAATGCAGGGTAGGGGGGTGTCAACTCACGATCCATGGCCGATGTCGGCCAAATAGCGCTCTGCTTCCAAGGCAGCGGCGCAACCCTGACCGGCCGCCGTGATGGCCTGGCGGTAGACATGATCGGCGACATCGCCGGCGGCAAACAGGCCCTCGGTTCGAGTCCGGGTTCCGCCCTCCTGCAGAATGTAGCCGTTTTCATCGCGGGCGACAAGCTCGCCAAGAAACCCTGCATTCGGCACATGCCCAATGGCGACGAAAACGCACTTCAGCTCCAACTCGCTGCGCTGCCCGGTCTTGAGGTTTTCAAGGGTAACAGCCCGCATTTCACCCTTCTCGTCGGTGAGATACTCAACCACGGTGCTATCCCAGATTGGCTTGATCTTGGGGTTGGCCAAGGCCCGCTCCGCCATGATCTTGGAGGCGCGAAGGGAATCCCGCCGATGAATCAGGTACACCGTGCTGGCAAAGCGGGTCAGAAAATTCGCCTCCTCGCAGGCACTGTCGCCACCACCAATCACGCAAACAGGCACATCGCGGTAGAATGCGCCATCGCAAGTTGCACAACTGGTGAGGCCGTGTCCGATGAGCGCCTTTTCATTGGGAAGGCCCAGGTGCCTTGGGCTCGCCCCAGTGGCCACGATCACGGCCTTCGCCTCGCGAACCTGGCCATCCTGCGAGCGAATGACAAAGTGACCTGCAGGGGACTTCTCGACGCTCTCCACGCGGGTGTACTCAATGCGGGCACCAAAGCGCTCGGCCTGAGCCTGCATGTTCATCATCAAATCCGGACCCATGATTCCTTTGGGGAAGCCAGGAAAGTTTTCAACTTCCGTGGTGGTGGTGAGCTGACCTCCTGGTTGGTCGCCTGATAGAATCAGTGGCGCCAGATTGGCGCGACCAGTGTAGATGGCGGCAGTGAAACCAGCGCAACCCGTGCCGATGATGATGATGTTTTCCATGGAAATGCGAGAGAGTGAGAGTCGAAGGGACACCGCCAAAGGGGTGGCAATGCGCTGGCACCATTGGGGAGAACTTGTGGGCCTGCAAGGGCCTAGGCCTGAAATCCCAGAGGTGCAACAAAGGCGGCAGCTGCGCCTGATGAACCTCAAGCCGCTGAGGCGAAGGCTGCGACTGGAGCGGGCCGCAAAAGAAGCGTGGCTGATGAATCAAGCCGCCCGGCGGCTGTTGGATCAAAACCACGGGCACCGCCATGGGGACACTGGCACCCAGGTTCCAATCTCTGGGGACGAACAGCAGCCCTGAGACCACCATGACCACTGCCAGGGCTATTGATTTTGCATTACATACATTGTATGTAGTTATGTAAATCGCCTCGGAGAGGCGGGTAGGGCTGCCCGAGGCCCTGATGACCGCACGAGAAGCCCCTTGGGCTGCCGCGCCGCGCACTCATCAGCATTCTGATCCCGGCGCGCCGCCTTGATGAGCCTTGATGAGCCTTGATGAGCCTTGATGAGCCTTGATGAGCCTTGATGAGCCTTGATGAGCCTTGATGAGCCTTGATGAGCGAGCGGTC
>JAURHS010000109.1 GCA_030833205.1 Prosthecobacter sp. | reverse complement strand
GCGTCCGCCCTGGAAGCGTGCCGCGTGGCGTTCGGGAGTGATGCCTTCGCCACCGGCCTCCACGCCAATCATGCGCACGCCGGGATCATTGAGGAAGGGATGGAACAGGCCAATCGAGTTGCTGCCGCCGCCCACACAGGCCAGAAGCAGATCAGGCAGCCTGCCTTCGCGCTCGAGGATTTGGCGGCGGGCCTCCACGCCAATGACGCGGTGGAAGTCGCGCACCATCATGGGGAAGGGGTGTGAGCCCAAGGCGCTGCCGAGAATGTAATGCGTGCTGCGCACATTGGTGACCCAATCGCGCATGGCCTCGTTGACGGCCTCCTTCAGCGTTGCCTGGCCGGCGGTGACGGCAACCACCTTGGCGCCAAGGAAGCGCATGCGGGCCACATTCAGGGCCTGCCGTGCCATGTCCACCGCGCCCATGTAAATGGTGCAGTCCAGACCAAAGCGCGCACAGACTGTGGCCGTGGCCACGCCATGCTGTCCGG
Organism: Prosthecobacter sp.; assembly: GCA_030833205.1. Taxonomy (GTDB): domain Bacteria; phylum Verrucomicrobiota; class Verrucomicrobiia; order Verrucomicrobiales; family Verrucomicrobiaceae; genus Prosthecobacter. The sequence continues at coordinate 11,276 of JAURHS010000109.1, read as the reverse complement.
CGCCGGTTTCTGCGATGATGCGCTTCTTGCCCAAGCGCAGGGCCAGCAAAGCCTGCCCAAGGGCGTTGTTGATCTTGTGGGCGCCGGTGTGCAGCAGGTCCTCGCGCTTGAGGTAAATGCGCGCGCCGCCAAGTTTTTCGGTCCAGCGCTGCGCGAAGTAAAGCGGCGTGGGCCGTCCGACATAGTGATGCAGCAGGTCGTCGAGCTCGCTTTGGAAGGCAGGGTCCTTGCGGGCGGCCTCATATTCGCGGGCCAGCTCATCGAGGGCGGCCATCAGCGTCTCGGGCACAAACATGCCTCCATAGCGGCCAAAGTGCCCGTGAGCATCGGGCATGACAGGGAGCGGGCTGGCAGCAGACATGGGGCGGCAAAGGTAGTGCAGGAGCGCCCGAAGTCATCCTTAAAATCGGGTCTCCTAGGCAACGCCCCGCAGGCGCTTCAGGACGCCCCAAAGCAGCATCAGGGCCATTGCCAAGCCGATGACAATCAGGCCAAAGCGCTTCATCCCCGCCCTCTCCGGGGGCAGGGGGATCTGCAGTCCGCTGTCATACAAAAAATCAGGCTCCTGGGGCGTGAAGGGCACCTCGGTGATCTGCTCGCCCTGCTCGAAGCGCGCCTGCACGCTGGCCTGAACGCCGGTTTGCTCCCACCAATCAAAGCCCAGCCACAGGTCGGCGATGCCCTCAGCCTTGGTCATCGCAAACTCAAGGTCCACAAAGCGCGAGGCGTACTGCGCGGCCGGCGCAAATCCGCCATCGCCTGCGCTCCGCGGCCAGACCAGATCCATGGCCAGCACCGGCCCCCAGCCCTGAGCTTGATCATTGACGCGGCAGTGCACGCGGGAGTCCAGCAGGGCCTGCAGACGCGGCCAAGCGGCCTTGAGTTCGGCCTCGTTGACGCCTTGATCGCGATTGGCATCCAGGCCGGGCAGCAGGCGGCTGAGCTGCAGCAGGCTGAAGGTCAGGCGCAGGTCGGCGCGCCGATCCTGCATCAACACACGCAGCCGCATCACATCGGCGGGGTGCGCTGTCAATCTTGCCGCAGGCCAGAGCAGCATCAGGCTGCATAGGGGCAACAGACGGGCGAGGAAGCATTTGCATCGCTGCCATCGTGGGCTGAGTCTCAGGGGCTGAAAAAACGGCACCTCCAATCAACGCCCAAGACCACCCCTCATTCCATGAAATGGATTGCCTTTTTGCTGCTCGTGCTCGGTGGCAGCCTTGCCGCCCAAACCAAGGCGGAGCAGTGGCTCTACCTCGACAATGGCCAGGTGCGTCTTGGGCTCAATCTCAGTGCCGGAGCCTGTGTGGGCTGGTTCTCGCATTCGCACAGCAGCAACAATTTGCTCAACGCCTATGATGTCGGCCGCTATCTGCAGCAGGCCTGGTACGGCGATGCGGACGGCAGCGATTGGGACGGCAAGCCCTGGAACCTCAACCCGGTGCAGGGCGGGGCCTGGCGCAATGAACCCTCGGAGATTCTGGAGAGCAGCCAACAGCAAGGCAGGCACTATGTGCGTCTGCGCCCCAGGCACTGGGCCACGGGCCAGTTGCTCAATGACTTCACCTTCGAGCAATGGGCCTGCCTGCAGGGCGGGCTGGCCCGCCTGCGCTATGTCATGCACTACCACGGCAGCGCCACCCACAAGGCCAGGCACCAGGAACTGCCGGCGCTTTATGTTGGCCCGCAACTCGACACCCTCTGGCTTGCCGACGCGCAAGGCGTCCTCAGTGCCCTGAAGCCCGGTGGGCGCAATGAATACCACAAGCTGGCGCAGCCTTGGTTGATTTGGGGCCGCGACGACCGCGATCAGAGCCAGGCCCTTGGCATGTGGTGCCCCCACGCCGAGCAAGTCACAGTCTTCAGGGTGCGGCAGGGCAACCGCGCTGATTGCAGCTACGCTGCGGCCCTGCGCACGATGGCCCTGACTCCAGGCATGCGCTACGAGTACAACGCGACGCTGGCCATCGGCAGCGTGCAGCAAATCCAGCAGGTCTTCTCCAAGCTCAATCAGACCGCCTCATCCTGCAAATAACTGCGCCCGCGGTAAAAGCGCGCCACCAGCATGAAGAGAATCGTGGCTGTGGCCGCCACCTTGAGGAAGAACCACCAATAGGCACTGCCGCTGAGAGCCTGCGCTGCGCTGCCATTGGCGATGGCGGCATTGACCTTGGCGGTGAAGAAATTGCCCAGGGCCACGCTGCCCAGATCCAGCGCCATCACCACGGACTTCAGGCTGGGTGGAGCCTGCGTGTAACTGAACTCCAGCGCAGTGATGGAGATGAGAATCTCCGCACAGGTGATGACCAGATAATTGAGCACCTGCCAACCCATGCTGGTGGGAATCTGCTGTTGCAGTCGTTCCTCAATCCACGCGGAGAGAGCCACACTGGCCAGAGTCAGCACAAAGCCCGCGCCGATGCGTCGCAGCGGCGTCAAATCCACGCGTTTCTGCAGTGCGGGGTAAAGCAGCAGGGTGAAGCAGGGGATCAACACCAAAATGAAGAAGGGATTGACCGCCTGCAACTGCGCCGCATCGATCTCAACGCCCCAGAGTTGGCGCTGCATGCGCTCGCCCTGACTGATCCAGGCTGAGGAGGTTTGATCAAACAGACTCCAGAACACGGCAATGAGCACAAAGATGGGCAACAGCCCTGCCAGTGAGCGCAACACCTGCGGGCTGCGCAGTTCGCGCAGAAAATGTCGCGGCTGAGCCGGCACATGCGCGTAGCGATGGCGCCCCAGCCAAAACAGCAGTGTGGCCAGGGCCATCAAAACCCCCGGCACGCCAAAGGCCAACTCAGCTCCATGGCGCTTGAGCAGCCAAGGCGTGAGCAGTTGGGAGATCACTGCTCCGATGTTGATCGAGAGGTAGAACCAATTGAAGGCCCGCGGCAAAAGATGCGCATTGCCCTGCCCGAATTGATCCCCGACATGGGCCGAGACACAGGGCTTGATGCCGCCGGCGCCAAGGGCAATCAGGCCCAGACCCCAGGCCAGTCCACTGCGGGTGTGGTCCAGCGCCAACACCGCATGCCCCAGACAGTAGAGCAGGGACAGGCTCATGATGGTGCGGTATTTGCCCAACCACAAATCGCAAAGCAGGGCACCGATCATGGGCGTGAAGTACACACCCGCAATGAAGAGGTGGACCCATTCGCGGGCCTCGGCCTCCTGCATCAGATCGGCGGCACCGCCATGGGTGCGCAGCGCCGTGGTCATGAAGACAAAGAGCACGGCACGCATGCCGTAAAAACTGAAGCGCTCAGCCAGTTCATTGCCAATGATGTGCCCGATGCCCGGAGGCATGGTGGTGGTGGCCAGGGGCGTTTGTCGGTAGGCCATGGTGTTTGATGCTCAGCAGGCGCAGGGCGCGGCGTCAAGTCAGGAAAAATGCGCATTTTGACAGCGGTTGTCGTTGCCCTGCGCGGTGCTCTTGGCTAACTGCGATCAGCGAATTTCTGCCATGTCCGACAACGCCACTCTCGATCTCAATCTCACCCATGTCGAGCGCATCGCGCGCGAGCTGAAAATCAAGGCCATCCAGGTGGGAGCCACCATGAAACTGCTGCAGGATGGAGCCACGGTGCCCTTCATTTCGCGCTACCGCAAGGAGGCCACGGGCATGCTCGATGAGGTTCAGATTCAGAATGTCAAAGAGCGCGCCGAGCAATTGGTGGCGCTGGATGATCGCCGCGCGGCCATCCTCAAATCCCTGCAGGAGCGTCAACTGCTCACCGACAAGCTGCGCCTGGCTCTTGACGCCGCCCAGACCCTCACGGCGATGGAGGACATCTTTGCCCCCTACCGGCCCAAGCGCCGCACCCGCGCCACGGTGGCCAAGGAGAAGGGCTTGGAGCCGCTGGCTGAGTTTCTTGAGGCCAACCAACTCGACAGCAACGCCGACCCACAGGCCGCAGCGGCGGCCTACATCAACACTGAGCACGCCGACGAGACCCTGCGGGTCAAGGATGCTGCGGAGGCCTTGGCCGGCGCGCGCGACATCATTGCCGAGCGCATCAGCGATCAGGCCGAGGTCCGCGCTGCGCTGCGCAAGCTTTATGCCGATCAAGCCATGCTCTCCTGCAAGGTGATGATGGGCAAGGAGAAGGAGGAGGAGGCGCAGAAGTACCGCGATTACTTCGAGTGGAGCGAGCCACTCAAGCAGGTGCCCAGTCACCGCATGCTGGCCATTCGTCGCGGCGAGAAGGAGGGGTTCCTGCTCATGCGCATCGCCCTGCCCAGCGAGGAGAGCGCCGAAAGCGTTCTGCACTCCATGCTGGTGCGCGCGCAGACGCCCTGTGGCCTGCAGATCAAGGCGGCCTGCAGCGACAGCTTCAAGCGTCTGATCAGCTTTGGCATGGAGACTGAGTTTCGTTTGGAGTCCAAGAAAAAGGCCGACAGCGAGGCCGTGCGGGTGTTTGCCGACAACCTGCGCGAGTTGCTTCTGGCGGCGCCCCTGGGACAGAAGCGCGTGCTTGGGGTGGACCCAGGCTTTCGCACCGGCTGCAAGCTGGTGGCCCTCGACGCGCAGGGTAAACTGCTGCACAACGATGTCATCTATCTGCTGGGCGAAGGCAACAGCCTGGTGCAGGCCAAGAATCTCATTCTCACCTGGGTGGAGCGCTTCAAGATCGAGGCCGTGGCCATTGGCAACGGCACGGCCAGCCGCGAGACGGAGACCTTCATTCGCCGCATTGGCCTGCCCAAGGACCTGCCCATCATCATGGTCAATGAAAGCGGCGCTTCCATCTACAGCGCCAGCGAGGTCGCGCGTGATGAATTCCCCAACCACGATGTGACCGTGCGCGGTGCCGTGTCCATTGCCCGCCGCCTGATGGACCCGCTGGCGGAGTTGGTGAAGATTGACCCCAAGTCCATCGGCGTTGGGCAGTACCAGCACGATGTGGATGCCCGTCTGCTCAAGGACAGCCTCGACCACACGGTGATGAGCTGCGTCAACAGCGTGGGCGTGGAGCTCAACACCGCCAGCAAGCAGTTGCTCAGCTATGTCTCCGGCCTCAACGCCACCCACGCGGCCAACATCGTGGCCTTTCGCAATGAGAACGGGCCCTTTGCCTCAAGACGCGATTTGCTCAAGGTGCCAAGACTCGGTGACAAGGCCTTTGAGCAGGCCGCAGGCTTCCTGCGCATTCGCGGCGCCAGCCATCCCCTGGACGGCAGCGCCGTGCACCCCGAGCGCTACGTCCTGGTGGAGCGCATGGCGGCGGATGTTGGTTGCAGCGTGGCCGATCTCATCAGCCGCCCGGAGCTGCGTCAGCGCATCGAGCTCAAGCGCTATGTCAGTGAGGAGGTCGGTCTGCCAACGCTGCAGGACATCATGGAGGAACTCAATCGCCCCGGCCGCGATCCGCGGCAGCGCTTCGAGGTCTTTCAGTTTGCCGACACCGTGCATGAAATGAAGGACCTAGAGGTGGGCATGAAGCTGCCAGGCGTGGTCACCAATGTGACGGCCTTCGGCGCCTTCATCGACATCGGCGTGCATCAGGATGGCCTGGCCCATGTCAGCCAGCTCAGCGATCAATTTGTCCGCGATCCCTCCGAGGCGGTGAAGGTGGGCCAGCGCGTGATGGCCACGGTTCTGGAGGTGGACATTCCCCGCAAGCGCATCGCCCTGAGCCTGAAATCCAAGCCGGACTTCGAGCGCCGCGCCCCTGGTGGCGGTGGTCCCAGACCTGCAGGCGGCCCAGGCCCCAGACCCAGTGGCCCCAGGCCCACCGGCGGCGGCATGGGCAACCCCTTTGGTGGGCTCGGTGGCGGCTGCGGTGGTGGCGGTGATTGGTTCAGCCAGGCCGCCAACAAGGGTCGGCGTTGAACTTCTGACCCGCGCTGCCTGAATTCCATCCTGCGCCGCTCAAGGCGCAGGCTCAGCTCCGCCTTCCTCGCCCAGCAGGTTGGCGATGAGTCTGGGCACATAGCTGTTGTAGCGCTTGTCCGGGCTCTGTCCCTTGCGTGGCAACTTGGCGATGCCGGCGCGCAGTTCGGCGGGCAACTCCTTCAACTGCGCCAAGGCCTGCAGTGCGCTCAACGCAATCAGTCCATGCTGCCTGCTCCAATCGGCAAACTCAAGCAGAACCGAAAAGGACTCGCGCCGTTGCACTGGATCACCAAAGTGTGCGGCCACCGCATGGGCGCTGAGGCGCACCAAGGCGTCCTTGTCGGCCCGTGCCGACTCAAGCTCGCGGGCAAAGGTCTTGGCACCGGCAGCACCGCGCATCAGCGCACCCTGCACGGCCCACCAGCGCAAGGCGGCGTCGGAGTCGTTGAAGGCTTCGCGCAGGGTGCCCTCATCTGCGTTCTGCATGGAGGAAGCCGCTAGGGCCACCTCGAGCAGTCGCTTGATGGGCAGGCTGGATTCAGTGCGTGCCCAATCGTAGGGGCTGCCGCCTTGGGTGCGCTCGTGCAACTGCAACTCCGGCAGCAGGCCCACATCGCGGATCTCAATGGCCAAGTCCTGTTGCGCTTGGCGCAGGCGCTTGAGTTGATCCTGATGGCCGGGGTCGGCAGCGAGGTTGTGCACCTCGTCAGGGTCGCTTTGCAAATCGTAAAGCTCCTCCGCGGCCTTGGGCTGCCAAAACAGCGACTGCGCGGCGTTGCAGCGACCCTCGGCAAACAGGCGCTGCCACACCCTGGTGGTGGGGGTTTCAAACTGATAGGCCAAATGCTGAGCGCTGCTGAGATGCGGGGCAAAGTTGCGCAGGTAAACAAAGCGCCCATCGGTCACGCTGCGCACGCAGTCCAGACACTCGTCCATGCGTCCGCGGAAGCCAAAGAGAAAGGGCTGCGGCTTGCTTTGCTTGGGGCCGGCAAAGGCATGGCCCTGCATCCAGGCCGGCGGTTGCTGGCCAAGCAGACTCAGCAGCGTGGGCGCCATGTCCACAAAGCTGACCAGGCGCTGCGATACGCCGCCTTCCTGATATTCTGCCGGGGCAAGGTGACGCCACTTGGGCGGGAAGTACACGATGAGCGGCACATGCAGGCCGCTGTTGCCTGGCCAGCGTTTGTGGCGCGGCATGCCGCTGCCGTGGTCGCTGTAGTAAAAGACGATGGTGTTGTCGGCCAAGCCGGCCTGCTCGAGTTCGGCGAGACGCCGCCCGGCGCTGGCATCGGCAAGGGTGAGTTGATCATAGTACTGCGCCCAATCCTGGCGCACCTCCGGGGTGTCGGGATGATAGGCAGGCAAGCGCACCTTGGCCGGATCGTGCACGGCAAGGTGAGGGCGCTTGCGCAACTGGCTCTCGTGGGAGCAGGTCTCGTTGAAGATGGCAAAGAAGGGTTTGCCCTTGGGGGCGTTTTTCCAATGGGCCTTGTTGTTGCTTTGGTCCCAGAGATCGGCGGGTTTGCCGAGGTTGTAATCCTCCTTGTTGTTGTTGGTGCAGTAGTAGCCTGCCTTGCGCAGCAACTGCGGGTAGAGTGGGCAGTTGGCCGGGGGAGGCAGCATGCTGCGCATGTGCTCGCCGCCGCTGCTTGGCGGGTAAAGTCCGCTGATGAGGGTGGTGCGCGCCGCCGCGCAGACCGGGCCATTGGACCAGCATTTGGCGAAGCGCATGCCGCGCTTGGCCAAGGCATCGAGATGAGGCGTGGTGGCGTAGCGGTCGCCGTAGCAGCCCAGATGCGGACCGTGGTCCTCGCTGGTCAGCCATAGGATGTTGGGTTGGTCCTGTGCCCCGATCAGGGCAGAGGCGCAGACCAGCCAGACCAAGGCAACGGCAAGGCGAGGTGCGCCATGGAAGCGGAGCAGGTTTGCCATCATGCAATCGTGAGGTTGCGGGCCTTGGAGCCCAGGGCTTGCGGCCCGGCAGCGCCCAGGTGGGATCGAGATGGACTTACTTGGCGTAGCCCTCAGCAGGCTGGCCTTGGTCGCTGAGTTTTCCGGTCACCCAGAGCAGGGCACGGGTGATGAGCTGTTGGTAGCGGGCATCCTGCACGGTCTCGGTGTTGTGGCCGATGGTGGTCGAGAAGATGCGGGTGTTCTTTGGGCCGTATTCATTGGTCCAGGCCACCACGGAGCTGACCTCGGTTTCCTTGGCGTCGGCGGGCGCAGGTTGGCCCTTCTTGGCGCGGGGCTTGACCTTTTGCAGGCCGCTGGCCAACGGCTTGCCGCCAAGGATCTGGATGTTGTTGTAGAGCTCTTCCTTGATGGTGGTCCAGTTTTCCAGGCCACGGGTGATCGGGTGCTCACGATTGGTGAACTCAATGGCGATGGGCTCCTGCGGGCCGTGGCCGGTGGATTGCAGGCCGATCATTTCATACCAGTGCGCATTGTCAGCGCCAGCCTTCACCGGCTCGCGGTAATTGCCCCAGCGGTAGCTGTGCATGGCGCAGTGAAGGTTGATGGCAGGAAGGCCATTGCGATGGGCGGCGAGAATGTTTTCCACATAGGCGGCGTCGGTGACATCGGCGCTGCACTCATCGTGAATGATCACATCAAAGTCCCGCGACCAGTCCTTGCTGCGGTAGATGTCAAAGGTGGCCTTGGTGCTTTTGTCGGGGTTGTAGGCCACTTCGACCTTCGCATTGAGGCGAGCTTCAATGCCGTCCTTCAGGGCCATGGTTTGTTGGTCGTAGGCATGGCAGCAACCCCCGGCCACCAGCAGGACGCGCAGCGGTGGTTTTGCTGTGTCGTTGGCAGCGAACAGGCAGAGCGCTGCGGCAAGGCAGAGAAGGGGAAGGGCAAGGCGTTTCATGGGAAGGGAAGGCAGTCTGTATCAAACGACCGGCCTTTGGCAATCTTCCGCTTCATTGAAACCCACTCCAGCGTCCACTCAGGACCACTGCGGAAAGCGGCTGCGCCACTGCGCCAGGGCCTCTGGAATCTTCTCGCGTGGTTCACGCGGCGAGATTTCCCAGACCAAGGGCAGCTCGCGATCCATGGGTAGCAGGGCAAGCAGCTGCTCAAAGGGCACGCCGCCCTGTTCCTGAAAGGGCAGCAGGTGATCGCGCTGCGGCCAGCGCACATCGTGCAGATGGCAGCCCAGCAACTTGTGGGCGACCTGCTTCAGGCAGGCGGCATGATCCTGCAGGTGCAGGTTGGCCTGACGCTGGGCGTGACCAAAGTCATGCCAGCAACCCAGCCAGGGGCTTTGCCCGTACTCGTTCATGAGTTGCAGCATTTCCCCCTGATTGGGCAGTTGTTCGTGATGGCTGCGGGTTTCGATGGCCAGTTTGACGGCATGCTTTTCGGCCAAGGGCAGCAATAAGTCGAGACAGGCGCGGGCGCGCTGCATGGCGGCGGCAGCGGGTTTGGCACGGCGCGCCACCAGCTCAAGTTTGCGCTTGAGAAAGGTTCGGCCAAAGGGTCCCTCGCTTTGCAGCAGTTCCTCGAGCTCGGAGGTCAAGTCGCGCAGACCGCTGCTGCCCAAGTGAAGAACCACGACGGGTGCCGCAAAGCGGTTGGCCATCTCCAGCGTGCGCTGCGTCAGATCGAGGGCGCGCTGCCGCTCGGCGCCCTTGGCTGAGGAAAACTCAAAGGCGTCTGGGGCGTCCATGGTCAACTCCACCGGAGGCGGACAGAAGTTGTGCAGGCTGCTGACGCGGATTTCACCGGCCTTTACCGCCTCAAACAATCCTGGCAACTGGCAAATGCGAGTGCCATGCCCAAGCTCAAGCCACTCAAAGCCCAACTCACGCGCATCCAGCGCAGCGCGGCGGCCATCGTTGTGTCGCTGGCGCAGCCAGCAGGTGGAAAAACTCAGAAATGGCCCATCCATGCAACAAGGATGCCCAACGGGCTCAGGGCACTTGCAGGTTCAGCGGTTGCGTGGCGGGCATGTCGAGCCTCCACTGAGCCTTGCGCGCGCGGGTTTCGTTGGCCTGTGGCGTCTCGAGGTGCAACACGCGCTGCACCTTTTGGCCAGACTGGGGCTTGAGGAAGAGGTCCACCTGCAGATCGCGCTCTGGTTGGCTTGGCGGTTCAATGGCAGTGGCCTCCAGCTCGATGAGGTTTTCGCCCTTGCGCAGTCCACCTTGAATGAAAAACTTCAGAGTGCCATCTGCGGCGTAGTGCTCCTGTCCATTGATCTTGAGCAGGACCTCCCAGCCTGGGCAAGTCACGGTGCAACCGGTGATGAAATCCGGCAGCTCGCAAAGTGGTGGCACCGCGGGCGGCTTTCCCGGTGGAGTGAACATGGGTTCACTGAGAAAGGAAGCCGCCTCGTTGTTGAGCAATTGCTCGCGCAATTTGGGGTTGCTCATGAGGCTGATGATTTTGTGACTATCGAAACGCCATTGGCCGCGTTCGTGGAAAAACTTCAACAGGATCAGGTTGGGAGGCGCCTGTTGTGCAGAGCTCATTGCCGCATCGAGACTGCCGAAATAGAGCAGATGCGCGGTTTCTCCAACGGCCTCGGCCTCCAGCAGGCGCATCTTCTCAAGTGAAGGGGCGGCTGGAAGACCATCCCAGACATCCCGCGGGAAGGCCAGGCCCTGGCTGATGAGGGTGTTGCGGGTGATGACCTGACGGTGCTTGGTGATCGCATTGGCCCAGGCGGCGGCATCGCGCTTTTCGACCGCTTCGATCCAAGCACGGTAGGCCTGGCGCAGTGGGGCGGCCAGAGCTGTGGGCTCAGCGCTTTGCGCCTGCAGGGGAAGCGCTGGACTGCCGAGCAGGCTCAGGATGGCCAAGCCACAGTAGGCAAGTCGGGTTTTCAGGTCAGTGGTGTTCATGAGGGGCGCAGCACACTTTTGACCACTTCACCACGATGCATTTTTTCGAAGGCCTCGTGCCAGTCGTTGATGGACCAGATGCCGCCGATGATGGGTTGTACATCGAGTTGGCCGCTGGAAAGCAGGGCCAGCACTCGTTCCCAGATGGTCCAGTGGTGCGAGAAACTACCCTGCAGGGTGATGTTTTTTTGCACCAGCGGGTCAAGGTTGAAGCCCAGGGGCTGCGGACCCCAGCCCACTTTGGAAATCCAACCGGCCGGGCGCACGACATCCAGCGCAATTCGCAGCGTCGCGCTGGCGCCTGCCGCGTCGATGACGCCGTCACATCCCAAACCATCGCGTTGCATGGCCCAGGGTTTGGGGTCGCCAATGATGACCTCGCAGCCATAGTGCTTGCGCGCCAACTCCAGGCGGTGGCGATCGGCCTCCAAGCCCACAAGAGCCACCTGCGCGCCGCAGAGGCGGGCCATGGCCACACAAAGAATGCCGATGGTCCCCGGCCCGAGCACAAGCACGCGGTCCCCGGGTTCGATGCGGGCGTTTTTGATCACGGCGTTGTAGGCCACACAGCAGGGCTCAGTGAGGCAGGC